>CAYRRA010000057.1:0-22230 GCA_964426355.1 uncultured Anaerolineaceae bacterium | reverse complement strand
ACTGATAATGATCTTGCTTTCATTTTCAGGTTGTGGCATGGGCGAAGATCAGCCGGGAATAATTCAACCGAATGAGGTGCTTATGGATGAATTCGTCCGCAGCGAAGCCGGCGGGTATGCATTCCTGCCGCTTCAAGGTTACGAGACAAAGGTATCTGCTGGGACGGCGAATATGTTCCTGCCGGGCGGCGACCCACAAAGCGGACCCGTTATAAGGATGGAAGGGTATCTGTTTGATGCAGAGGTTGACATCGAAAAAGCGCTGGCAGTGATCGTGAAGACTTACCCTGAATATTCGTTTTCAAAAGCCAGGGAGATCCAGGTCGGTTCGGTGGAAGGCATGTATATGGATTTCACGGCTGTTTACCATGCGCCGGAAGGGGTTATCCTGGAGAACCCTGGCGCAGAGGAGGGTGAGCAAATCAACGGAAGAGTTGTGGTGGTGATGGTCAACCCAACACAGCAGTATCGGTGTCTGATGCTGGCTCCAGAAAAGAGTTGGGATGATCTGCTTCCGAAGTTCGAGGCTGTGTTGGGCAGTGTGCAGTTCTTCCAGGCAGCACCATGAAACGCTTCTCTGGAAGCAGTTTTGGCTTCACACAGAGATCAGAATGCCCAAGAAGGAATTCGTAGGAGAAATATGATTTCAACTGAAACGATCCAATTATGTGAGAAAGAGAATTTAAACGCTTTGATTCCTGTGCTCGATGAAAGCGATATTTCCCAGTTGGTGGAATGGCTCTCGGAAAAGGATGATAATTTTCGCTATAAGTGTTTTTTGCTCCTGCAGGAAAGAGCGCGCAGCTATACCGATGTCTATCCTTACTGGGACAGGTTGGTGGAAAAACTGGACAGCGAAAATTCCTACCAACGCAGCATTGGGCTGATGTTGATGGCGGAAAATGTCCGTTGGGATACAGAGGGAAAATTCGATGAACTGATCGACCGGTTTTTGATTTTTTGTGATGATGAAAAACCGGTTACTGTTCGGCAGTGTATTCAGAGCCTGTGTAGCATCGTACCATACAAGCCCACATTGAATAGCAGGATTGTGGATAAGCTGCTATCTATTGATTTGATGCAGCGCAAGGAGACGCAAAGAAAGCTGTTGCTGATGGATATTATCCAGGTTCTGGCGATAATTCGCAAAACAACGCCAGATGAACGCATTGACCGTTACATTGAACATGCGCTCTGCGGGGAGATTCTGGACAGCAAATCAAAACGCCTGGTGGCTGCGTTGTAACGGAGAAAGTTGTAAAGTGCAGGACAGGCGTTTGTAAAAAAAAGAGATTTCTTTTCAGCTTTTCCGGCTTGCACCTGTTTTTTTAGTATCGCCCAGCCTGTTACCCCGGCGATGAGCGAGGCAATCAGGATGCCGAATTTTGCTGCTGCCAGTATGGGCGAATCGCCAAAGGCAAGCCCGGCGATAAAGAGAGACATGGTGAACCCGATGCACGCCCGCCAGCTTGGATTTTACCGCCAGCCAGACAAAAGAAGTGATCCATACCTGTTTGCCAATGACCAGCCCTACAATCACCCCAAGGCTTACCGGGTGGCTCAACATGGCAGCAAAATCACCCCCTAAAACCACACCTGCGTTGAAAAACGCAAAAACAGGCATAATGAGAAAGCTAACCCAGGGGTGTAGGGAGTGTTCAAGCCGCTGAAGGGGTGACTCGGCGTGCTCGCAGGCTGTCTCAAGGAATTGTACAGCGGCTTGTTGTGGTTCGATCAATTTATTTGTGCCCGTAAGCGTTTTCTCGAACTCGTGCAAAAAGCAACCAGGTCGCGCAATGAGGATGGTAACACGCACTTTGAGATGAATTGCACATTGACACTCACCCTTGCCAGGATTATGCTATACAATGAACTTGACCATCTGCATGGCTCATTGGTTGAATATTCTGCATCTTTTGGGAGGAAGATATGGCGACCCTGGATGAGATTCTGGCTGTCATTTTGGGTGGCGGACGAGGAACCCGTTTGTACCCATTGACCAAGCTGCGCGCTAAACCTGCCGTCCCCATTGCCGGAAAGTACCGGCTCATCGACATCCCACTGAGCAATTGCATCAATTCAAGCATTTACCAGATTGCGGTCCTGACCCAATTCAATTCCGTATCGCTGCACCGGCACATTGCCAGCACCTATGACTTTGATGCCTTCCACCGCGGCTTTGTGCAAATCTGGGCAGCCGAACAGACCAATGAAATCTCGGATTGGTATCAGGGCACAGCCGATGCCGTGCGTAAACAGCTTTTCCAGATCATGTCTGCGCAGGCGAAATACACGCTCATTCTTGCCGGAGACCATCTCTACCGCATGGATTACGCAGAAATGGCTCAATTTCATTGGGAGAACAACGCCGAGATCACCGTTGCCGTACAGCCGGTGCTGCGCGAAGATGCCGGACGTTTTGGCATTCTCAAACGCACCTCTGATGGGCGAATTAGCAACTTTGCAGAAAAGCCCACCGATCCGCAGGTGCTGGCGGATATGGTCAGCCGAGATTCAGAAAGCCGACCTTACCTGGGTTCGATGGGAATTTACCTGTTCAATACTGACCTTTTGATCGATTTGCTCTCGAGCAGCGATTTTGAGGATTTTGGTAAGCATATTATCCCGCACGCGATTGGAAAACAACGCGTCTTTGGCTTTGATTTTGAAGGGTACTGGGAAGATATCGGGACGATCCGTTCCTTTTATGAGACCAACCTGGCGCTCACGCTGCCCGATTCCCGTTTCAATCTCTATGATCCAAAACGCCCTACGTACACCCATGCGCGTTTCCTCCCAGGCTCGGTTGTGGAAAACAGCAAGCTGGAACACGTGCTGCTGGCTGAAGGCTGCTTGATACAAGATGCGCAGATCATCCACTCGGTGATCGGTTTGCGCAGTATGATCTCTCGCGGCGTGCTGGTGAAGGACAGTATTGTGATGGGTGCAGATTATTATGAGCGCGAACAAGATGACCCGAAGGAAAGTATACCGATTGGAATCGGTGAAAATAGCCGGATCGAAGGCGCTATCATCGACAAAAATGCGCGTATTGGGCATAATGTGTTTATTAAGCCCTTCCCGCCCGGCACCGATATCGATGGGTCTCGCTGGTCGATTCGCGATGGTATTGTGGTGATCCCCAAGAACACCACGATTTATTCCAATACTTGCATTTGCCCGGAATAGATATTTTTGCCTGGTATGCCTGTTTATTTTTAAAACCCCATACTCTAAAGGAGCATTTGGATACGGCATCTTGGGACGGATGCTAAAACCATCTGTGTGAGTTTTTGTGCATGAAAAAATCGAATGAGGAGATTGAATATAGAATGGATCCCAAAAACGAAGTTCGAAACCCTGGTATCCCCGAAGAACTGGAGATCGATTGGTATGCTATTGACGCTGAAACGGTATTAGAGAAGTTACAGTCCCCCGTACAATCAGGGTTGAGCAGCGAGGAAATCAAAAAAAGGCAAGAAAAATACGGTCCCAACTTGCTGGCAGAAAAGCCGCGTCCCACATTTCTCCAAATGGTTATTGCTCAGCTTAATAATTTCATCATTATTTTGCTCATTGTCGCTGCAGTGATCTCGGCTTTGCTGGGTGATTACACCGAAGCGGCTGCAATCATGACCATCGTTATTCTGAACGCCATCCTGGGAGTGGTACAGGAAAGCCGTGCAGAAGAAGCCCTGGCTGCATTGAAAAAGCTGGCTGCACCGGATGCACAGGTCATTCGAGATGGTAAGCGAATGACTATTCCAGCTCCGCAGTTGGTTCCCGGCGATATTGTCTTGCTGGAAGCAGGCAACTTTATCCCGGCAGATGTGCGTCTGTTGGAAACCGTTAATTTGCAGATCGAGGAAGCCGCACTTACCGGTGAGTCGGTGCCTGTGCAGAAGAATGCCGCCATGGTGCTGGAAGGCGAAGCTGCCCTGGGGGATCGCAAGAACACAGCCTTTATGGGTACCACAGTTACGTATGGGCGCGGCAAGGGTGTGGTCACCAATATCGGCATGCTCACACAACTGGGTCTGATTGCCGGTATGCTGCAAAGCGTTGAAGAAGAAGAGACGCCATTGCAGACTCGGCTGGATAAACTGGGTAAAACCCTGGGATGGGCTTGCCTGGCGGTTTGTGGGCTGGTCTTTGCGGTGGGTATCTTCCAGGCTGGGTTGAGCAATATCAGCGTTGAATTGGTTACCGGGTTGTTTATGGTCGCCGTCAGCCTGGCGATTGCGGCTGTTCCGGAAGGTTTGCCGGCAGTGGTGACCATCAGCCTGGCGCTGGGGATGCAGGAGATGGTGAAGCGCCATGCCCTGATCCGCCGCCTGGCTTCGGTGGAGACGCTCGGTTCCGCCACGGTGATTTGCTCAGACAAGACCGGCACGCTCACTCAGAACAAGATGACGGTGACTCGCCTGTGGGCGGATGGGAAAACCTTTGAAATCACTGGCAGTGGATACGATGCTGCTGGAGAATTTCTGCTGGATGGAAAAGCGGTCAACCTGAACGATTTTCCGGCTGCAGCAGATACGCTCTGGGTAGGCACTTTGAACAACGACTCGCTTTTGGAGCCAATGGAAAGCGATAGTGGGAAGAGCCAATACCGGATGATTGGCGACCCCACCGAGGGTTCCATCCTGATTGCGGCAGCAAAAGCCGGTATGTTCCAGAATGAATTTAAAGAGCAGTACCCGCGTAAAAATGAAATTCCGTTTGATTCTTCCCGTAAACGCATGTTGACATTTCATGCGATTGAAAAACCCCGCCATGAAGATACCACTGTACAGAAAGACGATCAGAAACGCCAATGGTATGCAATTGCGGTGAAAGGCGCGCCGGATGTGGTGCTCAACCTGTGTAACCGCTACGAGACCATGTCGAATGAGGTAGTGCCGCTGGATGAAGCTGCTCGCCAACGCATTCTGGATGCCAATGACCGCATGACCAAAGATGCCCTGCGTATGCTCGGTATGGCATACCGCCTGGAACCGGTAATGCCGGAGCAGTTTGAAAGCGCTGAACTGGAAAAAGACTTGATCTTTGTGGGTATGGTGGGGATGATCGACCCCGCTCGCAGCGAAGTTCCACCGGCGGTTGCCACCGCACGCGGCGCCGGGATTCGAACCATCATGATCACCGGTGATTACCCCAACACCGCGCGGGCAATCGCGATGGATATCGGCTTGATCGACAGCCACCACGAGCAGGTGCTGACCGGTAAACAGATAGCTGATATGGATGATGCCACCCTGCAAAGAGAGGTGAGGCACACGGCTGTGTTTGCGCGCGTCTCGCCGGAGCATAAGATGCGTATCGTTGACGCGCTGCGCGCCAACGATGAAATCGTAGCCATGACCGGCGATGGCGTCAATGACGCTCCTGCGATTAAACGCTCCGATATTGGCATTGCCATGGGGATCACCGGCACGGATGTAGCAAAAGAAACAGCCGATATGGTGCTGACCGATGATAACTATGCCAGCATCGTCTCGGCGATTGAACAAGGTCGCATCATTTACAATAACATCCGTAAATTTGTGTACTATTTGATTTCCTGCAACCTGGCGGAAATTGCCATCATCTTTATCGCCATGATTGCCGAAGGGCGTTCCCCGTTGACAGCCATTCAACTGCTTTGGTTGAACCTGGTTACCGATGGCGCACCGGCGCTGGCGTTAGGCACGGAAAAGGGTGACCCCGACACCATGCAACAGCAGCCGCGCCCCACAAAGGAACCGATCATCAACCGCTATATGCAGATTGGTATCCTCATCCAGACAATTGCCATCACTGCTGTAACCCTCTGCGCGTATTATATCGGTTTGCGCGGCGACCCGCAGCATTATGAATTTGCCGAGACCATGGCTTTTGTAACGCTGAGCATTTCGGAACTGTTACGGGCTTACACTGCACGGTCTGAATATTTCCCGCTGCACAAGATTGGTTTCTTCAAAAACCGCTGGATGAACATCGGTGTGCTGGCTTCATTGGTGTTAATTTTTGCGGTGGTATATATACCCTTCTTGAACGGTATCTTCAACACGGTGCCATTGGGATTGGAGCAGTGGGTGAAAATCATCCCATTGCTGATCTTCCCTTCGCTTGCGGCGGAATTGACCAAATTCCTCTTCTCGCCGGCGCGCAAGCTGAAAAAGAGTGCAAGCTGACGGAGCAAAATGACCAAAAACAGAGGCTGCCAAGTGGTAGCCTCTGTTTTTTTGGTATCCCATCCGCCGGAGGATAAATCCTTCCGGCTGCAAAACAGCGCCCCTGCGGAGCTTTGGGCATTACCCAATTTCCATTGGGAGAGGTGAAATCAAACGTGAGGCAGAGCGAAATACCATTCATCGTTTACAAATCACGAATCACCAATCACAAATCACCGACTCGACAACTCTCTTTTCTCAGCTCTCCGATCTCCCCATCACCAATCACCCTCTCTACACATTAAATCGAAAGAAGATGATATCTCCATCCTGCACGATGTATTCCTTTCCTTCCAGGCGCATTTTCCCCGCTGATTTCACCGCGGCATCGCTGCCGTACTGCTCAAACACTTCGAAGGGGGTTACTTCTGCACGGATAAAGCCGCGCTCAAAATCGGTGTGAATGACTCCCGCTGCTCTGGGGGCAGTGCTGCCCTGCTTTACCTCCCAGGCGCGCACCTCATTCTCATTTTTTGTGAAAAAGCTGATCAGCCCCAACACTTCAAAACCGCTGCGGATGACCTGCCCCAGGCTGCTTTCTGTGATCCCCGCCATTTCGAGCAGTTCGAGCTGTTCATCCTGCGGCAGCCCCTGCAGCTCACTTTCCAGCCTGGCACACAGCGTCACCATTTTCGCGCCGGTCTCACTGGCGAACTGGCGCACGATGCGCAGGTGTTCATTTTCTTCCAGGTTGCTGTTTTCATCCACATTGGCTACATAAATCACCGGCTTACCGCTCAAAAAACGCAATTCCTGCGAAAGCGCTTCCAGCAAGTCTTCATGCTCGTGTGCGATGAAGGAACTGAACGGTTTCCCATCGTTGAGATGGGCGCGTAAAGACTCGGCAAGCTCGATCTGCGGTTGAATTTTCTTATCCCCTTTCACCTGGCTGGCAAGGCGCTCGATCTTTCTGTCGAGCTGTTGAAGATCCGCCAGCACCAGTTCCAGGTTGACGGTTTCGATATCCGCGCACGGGTCAAGCTGAGCGTTGACATGCACCACATTGGGGTCTTCAAAGCAGCGCACCACGTGCAGGATGGCGTCAGTGTTGCGGATTTGCCCCAGGAACTGGTTGCCCAACCCTTCGCCGTGGCTTGCGCCTTTAACCAGCCCGGCGATATCAAAGAACTCGATAGTCGCGTGAATGATGTTGGGAACGTGTACCAGCGAAGCCAGTTTTTCCAGGCGCGCATCCGGCACCGGAACGATAGCTTTATTGGGATGAATGGTGCAGAAGGGATAATTTGCCACCTGGGCGTTTTGTGCACCGGTCAATGCGTTGAAGACTGTGCTCTTGCCCACGTTGGGCAAACCGATGATGCCTATGCTGAGCCCCATGTTTTACCTCTTTCCCTGTGGTTCTTTGTTAAACAGATTATAGGGTTATGAGGATGAAAACTCAAGTGTTACGTGAGTGGATGCGAAAACCTGGAAATTCGTTTAATTCGGGTTGCAAGCTCATCCTGGCTTGAATCTTGCTCCGTTTAATAAAAAAATGTTGGATGGCATACGATGGAAGAACAAAACGCTTTATCGGAAAAAAAGATGTCTCAGCCTATGCGCTGGATGGCATGGCTGTTGTTGGGAGTATTTTCGGTTTTCTTCGCTGAAGTCAGCAGAGCAAGCGCCCCAATGGTGTTTTTTGATTTCTTCGGTCTGTTAATTACCGTCCCGCTCTACACTTTGCATATCCTCGTGCTGTCGCCGCTGGTGATACGACGCGGCATTCGCCCCAGCCTGGGCACACTGTTCCTGGCAGGTGCGCTCTTTGGTTTATACGAAGCATATATCACCAAGGTGCTCTGGTCGCCGCCCTGGAATGCCGAAGCCTGGCGCATCGGCGATGTGGCTGTGATCGAAACACTGGTGCGGGTATTGTTCTGGCATCCGTTCCTGTCGTTTATCGTACCGCTGGTTGTTGCAGACGGTTTGCTGTGCGGGCAGGGGACTCTTCCTGGTTGGCTCCAAACTGGCTTGATGCATCGCATAAAGCCGTGCTGGTTGCTATCACCCGTCAGTAGACTACTGGCACTAGCCCGAAGGCTGCTGGCACCAGCCCGAAGGCTGCTGGCACCAGCCCGAAGGCTACTGGCGTCGCCCCGAGGGTGGATGGCAGCGGTTGGTGGTCTGTTGGGAATCCTCCACGGTGCGACTATAGGCGAACCGGTCAGTGCACTGCTCTCTTCTGTTATATCCATGCTGCTGATGTTCCTGCTGCTTCATTTTTGGCAGCGAGGCTCAAAAGATTGCTCATTTTCACTTGTCGACCTGTTGCCCAATCGCAGGGAGTGGATTGTGCTGGCATTGCTGCTGCTGGCGGATTACATCTCATTAGGTGTGGTGCTGCGGCAGGATGCTTTCCCCGGTTTGGCGGGGCATCTCATTGTTTTGGGAATGTATATACTCTTTGGCGGTTTACTTTGGCTCTCCCGCCGTATTGACCAACGAAGCGTTGGGTCGCAGGCTGCCAATCCAGTTCCAGCAAACCCACCAACACCGCTTTTCACCCGCCAGAACTGGGTCTGGTTCAGCCTGGGTTTTGTTGTTCTTTCTGCTGTTGCCAGCGTAACACTGGGTTGGGCAAAAGACGGCATATCCGTGATGGTATGGATTATTGGAATTTTTCTAGGTTTGTTCGCGCTCTCGCGAACGTTGTGGCGGATGATTAAAAATCGGGATAAAATAAAGTAATGTTGCAGGATTCACTGGCGATTAAAACAGAACGACTTGAATTGATCCCGCTGAAGCTTTCACAGCTTGAGCGCATGTTAAAGGGGCAAGATTCTCTCGAGCAGGTGCTCGGTTTCGATGTCACCCCTGGCTTGCTAACGGAGCCGGTGATTAAGGCACTGGAAATTAAGATCAACCAGATGAGTATACAGGACGAATGTCTGCATACCTGGTTTACCTTCTGGTTGATGGTGTTGCCAGGTGACGGGAAAATTATAGGTATGCTGGGGTTCAAAGGCGTCCCCGGTGTGGATGGGCAGGTGGAAATCGGTTATGGCATTTGCCATGAATATGAAAGCAAGGGCTATACCACCGAAGCGGTGCGTACATTGATCGCCTGGGCATTTTCTCAACCCGGCTGCACAGCCATCATGGCGCAAACGCTTAAGGATAACTTTGCATCGATGCGGGTTTTGCAAAAGGCAGGTATGCTCCGCACAGATGAAAACGAAAATCTAATCACCTGGAGCCTGAATCAATAACCCGCTTTTTCGTTGCTCTGGTAAAATTGAATCAATGTCTGAAAAAAATCTAAAGGTCGTTATTTCATGACTCAAACGCTCACCCTGCAAATAATCCCTGGCAGAATGGCAGTTTGTCGGTTAGACGCGGGTGCGGAGATACCTGCACACATCCTGGCTGCACCATTTTTTGCCGTCACGCGCACCCCAGATGAACTTTCGCTGCTTGTGCCAGAGAACTATATAGAGGGTAAGTGGAAAACTGAGACTGGATGGCGTCTCCTTAAAGTACTGGGTCCGCTGGATTTTGGCATGATCGGTGTACTGCATTCAATCAGCGCACCGCTCGCGGATGCAGGGATCAGCATTTTCGTCTGCTCAACGTTTGATACCGATTATGTGCTGGTCAAAGAAACGGCACTTTTAAATGCTGTAGCAGCCTTGAGAGACGCAGGATTTAAGGTGATTGATCTTTAGATGCAGCCGTAGTTTTATGCGTTTACTGGTTCTTTTATTCAAAATGTTGGCTCCCCGCAGCCCAAACCGCGCCAGGTTTCTCCTTCTGACAGCGTGTCTGGTTTTTATTATTCCTCTGCTCAGTGCCTGCGCCGCCGAGACAGTTACAACAATCCCGTTGATCCCGCTGACAAACAGCCCGGAAGCTACTGCCACCCAAAACCTTATTCCCAGTGCATCTCCTACACCTGAGATAGTTACGCTCACGCCTGCCATTAGTCCCACCGTTACCCCGTACCAAAATATTGACTTTTCCCAGGTGGAGCTTTCTTTTGGCGGGTTTTTGTCTCACTGGCGATATTTTATTACGTTCAAATTCCCTGAAGAAGTGCGCGGGGAATATTATGCCCTGGTCGACAAGAACAAGGAATACCGCTGCGAGGTGCTGCCGCAATACCCCAACCGGCTTTACTGTAACGGACCGCTGGTGATTGTCTATAACTGGGCAGAGATTGAGTTGTTTGCTATAGGCAGTGAAGAGCCGCTTATCAGCGGGCAGTTTTTTGTGCCGCTGATGGAATAGAACAAAGAAGAAATGGGAGTATTATTTCTGACATGACCAAAGATTTTTTGCCGCTAGGAAAACTACCGGTTGAAATACTCAGCCGGATGATCGCGCGTGCTCCGGTGGATGATGAACGCGTTATACTGGGACCGGGTGTTGGACTGGATTGTGCTGTGTTGGATTTGGGATGCAGTATGCTGGTGATTAAATCGGACCCGATCACCTTTGCCACCGATGAGATAGGTTGGTATGCCGTGCAAATTAATGCCAACGATATCGCCACTACGGGCGCAGAACCGCGCTGGTTTACCGCATCGGTGCTTCTGCCGGAAAATCAAACAGATGAAGAATTGGTAATGACCATCAGCGAGCAGTTGTTCAAAGCCTGCCGGCGGTTGGGGATTTCTTTTTTGGGTGGGCACACTGAAATTACTTATGGGATCGACCGCCCGATCATCGCTGGTACGTTGATTGGCGAGGTAGAACGCGGACGACTGATCACACCGCGCGGTGCTGTGGTGGGAAACCGGCTCTTGCTGACCAAAGGGCTGGCGATAGAAGCAACCGCCATCCTGGCGCGGGAGTTTCCTGACCGGCTGCGTCCTCTGCTAGGCGAGGATGGGTTGAAGCAGGCAGCCGATTATCTGCACGTGCCTGGGATCAGTGTTACCAAAGATGCGCGTATTGCATTGAGCGCCGGGCGGGTAACCGCTATGCATGACCCCACCGAGGGCGGCTTGGCTGCTGCGTTGTGGGAGCTTGCCGAAGCCTGTGGGCATAGCCTGGTGATCGACGGCACGACCCTGCCCATACCCGCGCTGGCAGCCCAGGTGTGCGAAATTTTTGCCCTCAACCCGCTTAACACCATTTCATCTGGTGCGCTTTTGCTGGCAGTAGAGGAAAACGATTCCGTTGCAATCTGCCACGCTCTTCAAGTGGAGGGGATTGCTTGTACGGTAATTGGGTATGTGGAAGAGGGTGCACCGCAGGTGTGGAACCTGCATGAGGGGGAACGCCGGCTGCTGCCGAGACCTGAACGCGACGAGATTACAAAGGCTTATGAATAATATCAACCATCCACCCATTCCAGACTCTTATTGGGTTATTCCCGGCAAACTGGCAGCGGGGGTGTACCCGGGTTCACGGTTTTTTGAAGAAGAAACCCGCCGCCGCTTGAGCGATTTAATGGTATCCGGTGTTAATTTTTTCCTGGACCTTACCACCCCGGATGAACTGCCGCCGTATGAAAAACTGCTGCAAGAGCAGTCCGGCTGGCTGGAGAAAGAGGCTTCATACCGGCGCATGGCTGTGCCGGACATGCAGTCACCGGATGAGGCGCAGATGGTGGCTATTCTCAACACCATCGACATCGGCATCCGTGCAAAAAAAGTGGTTTATGTGCACTGCTACGCCGGTATTGGACGGACGGGGACGGTTATTGGCTGCTACCTGACACGGCATGGGATGCCCGGAGCTGAAGCCTTAAACACCATTGCATTGATGCGCGCCGGTCTGGATAATGGTTGGGTGCGCTCACCGGAAACGGATGAGCAGGTTGAATTTGTTCTCAACTGGGAGATTGGGAAGTAAGGGTAACAGGAAAGCTGGTGATTGGTAAACGGTGACTGGTAATCCGTTCTTCCAAGCGATTGATTTTCCACCTCTCCCAATGGAAATTGGGCAATACCCAAAGCCCCGCAGGGGCGCTGTTTTGCAGCCGGAAGGATTTATCCTCCGGCGGATGAGGACGAAACGCGCTGCTGTTGGATAAGTCTTTCTATATCAACGTTGCAGGATCAATCCCTGCAATGGTGATTCGTGATTAGTAATCCGTTCCGTCACCCGTTTGATTTCGCCTCACCCAATGGAAATTGGGCAACACCCAAAGCCCCGCTGGGGCGCTGTTTACAGCCGGAGAGATTTATCTCCCAGCGGATATTCCCCTGGTGAATAAGCATGCAAAAAATTTGTGGCTGCCTGAAAAGGCAGCCACATTCAATCATTCACATCCCTTCAGGAGGGACTATTTGCCGAATTTTTCCTTGAGCACATCTTCCAGGTTGGGTTGACCGATCTCCTGCAGTTCGTAGCGCACGCGCTGCATTGGTTTGTTGACCTTGATGATGCGGGTCAGGTCGATAGGCGTGGCGGAAATCACCAGGTCAACATCGGATTTGTTGATCGTGGCTTCCAAATCGCGCACCATTTCCTCGCCGTAGCCCATGGCGGGTAGGATGGTGCCGGTACGGGGATATTTCTTGTAGGTTGCGTCAATCGATTTGACAGCGAAGGGGCGCGGATCGACGATCTCCCCTGCGCCGAAACGGCGGGCAGCCACGTAACCTGCGCCGTAAGCCATCTCGCCGTGGGTCAAGGTCGGACCATCTTCAATCACCAGCACGCGTTTGCCGCGAATGGCAGCGGGGTCGTCGACAAAAAGCGGCGAAGCAGCTTCAATGATGGTGGCTTTGGGGTTGATGGCGAACAGGTTGTCGCGCACGGCGATGACCTGTTCCGGATCGGCGGTGTCTACTTTGTTAATCACGAACACATCCGCCATGCGGGCTGAAGTTTCACCGGGGTGATATCTGGTCTCATGACCGGCGCGGTGCGGGTCAGCGACAACGATAGCGAGATCCGACTTGTAGAAGGAGAAATCGTTATTACCGCCGTCCCACAAGATGATGTCGGCTTCCTGCTCCGCCTGGCGCAGAATGGCTTCATAATCCACACCGGCATAGATGATGACACCGGCATCGATATGCGGTTCGTATTCCTCGCGTTCTTCAATGGTGCATTCGTGTTTGTCCAGGTCGCTGTATTCTGCATAGCGCTGCACAGCCTGCTTGGCAAGGTCGCCGTAGGGCATGGGGTGCCGGATGGCAGCCACGCGGTAGCCCATTTCGATCAGGATTTTTGCCACGCGGCGTGAAGTCTGGCTCTTACCGCAACCGGTGCGCACGGCACATACTGAAACGACTGGACGGACGGACTTGACCTGGGTGGTTGCTGCACCCATCAGACGGAAATCAGCGCCAGCAGCGTTTACGATTGAAGCTTTATGCATGATGACTTCATGGGGAATATCGCTGTAGGCAAAGACCACCTGTTCTACCTGATGCTTGTGGATCAGGTCGACCAGTTCTTTTTCGTCATGGATCGGGATCCCTTTGGGGTAAAGGTCGCCGGCTAAAACAGCGGGATACAGGCGCCCTTCGATATCGGGGATCTGTGTGGCGGTGAATGCAACGACTTCGTAATCTTTATTGCCGCGGAAGAAGACGTTGAAATTATGAAAATCGCGACCGGCAGCGCCCATAATGAGGGTACGGATAGGGGACATGGTTATTTACTCCTTGTTGGTAAAGTATTTGTTATTTTCCGAAAAAGAGTCCATTTTATAAACTCATGCGCATTTGATGCGAGGATTTCGGATGATGGATTGGACGATTTATAGGAAAGATCCCTGACATGAACCATGCAGCCTGGAAAACTGGGCTGGCTGGTGGTTCCTGTGAACGACAAAGCAGAACGGCTGGGTATCAATGTGTGCAGCCAGACTGTTTCGGTGGGTATTATTCGTATCCGGTTGAAAAATGGGTTTCGCTGGGAATAAATGGAGATGGGATAAATGCTTTCAAGGCAGCATAAGGGAAGGCACAGGCTTTATAGTTTCTCAGCACTTTCGGGTTACGTTCCGGTCCCGGCATTCTGACACCTTTCTTTTCTATATCCGATGGTAAATTATAACACAGCAAAAAAGAGAAAACCTGCCTGGATTTTTCTTTTCCTTCCGAAAAATTGCTACTTGAGGAGAAATCTTGCTAATAAGGGTGGCTGGGTTACAACGGAAGATGAATCGCTAAACTTTTCAATTTACCGCCGCCGCTTGCTTCCTGGGGAAACATGTTATATGATGGTGAATTGTGGCTGTACTCCAACAGAGAGGACGTTAAAGAGCTATGGGGAAGATCGCCGTAGTTGGCGCTGGGATGATGGGGACAGCTTTATGCTATCCCTTATTGGACAATGGGCACACTGTGCATTTGGTGGGCACGCCCCTGGATCGAGAGGTAATTCATTCGATCCGTAGCAGCGGTGTACACCCCAAGCTGGCTCGCTGCCTGCCTGTAGGGGTTGAGAGTTTCTTTTGCGAAGACTTGCCGGCAGCATTAGCCGGCGTGGAGATAGTCGTCTGCGGCGTTAGCAGTTTTGGGGTGGAATGGTTTGCGCGGGCAGCCGGACCCTATCTGACACCTTCTGTGCCGGTACTGGCAGTCACTAAGGGGTTGGCTGTGCAGCCAGATGGCGATTTGCAGCCTTTGCCCGATTATGTGAACAACCGGTTGCCTGCCGGAAAACGCGACAAAATCAGTCTGAACGCCATTGCAGGACCGTGCATTGCACATGAATTGGCTGCGCGGCGGCAAACCAGCGTGGTCTTTACCGGCAAAGACCGTGCTATTTTGAACCAGCTAAAGCTAATTTTTGAGACGCCATACTACCATATCCAAACCTCGCTTGCCATGAAAGAGGTCGAAATCTGTGCCGCGTTGAAAAATGGTTATGCCCTGGCAATTGGGATTGCCGCAGGCATGGCGGAACGGGAGGGCATGGATGGTCTGGCGTATCAATATAACCCGCAGGCAGCCGTTTTTGCTCAAAGCTGCCTGGAAATGCGCCTGCTGATCGAAAAACTGGGCGGCGATGGACGGCACGTCTCCTGGCTGCCCGGGGCGGGCGACCTGTACGTGACCGTTTTTGGCGGGCGCACGCGCCGCCTGGGGATGCTCATCGGGCAGGGGCACAGCGTGGATGAAGCGCTGCGCATCATGGAAGGTGTAACGCTGGAGAGCGTAGAGATCGTTACGCGCGTAGCCTCTGCGCTGCATATCCTGGAGAAAAGGGGTGTGGTTGAAGCCGGGCAGTTCCCACTGATGCACTTCCTGGATGCGCTACTTAACCGGGGTGCTGAAACCCGTTTCCCCTGGGATGCCTTTTTTAACGGGTTGTATCTTTAAAGAGCTGCTCATTTTTTACGAGGATAACCATGACGATTGCCTGTTTTCTGGTTTTGGATGTGGGCACTTCTTCATTCAAGGCATCGCTTTATGATACCTCCGGGCGTCTGCTTGCCCAGGAGGCTGAAGGATACACCTATCACTCCCCAAAACCGGGCTGGGCGGAACAAAACCCGCAGGATTGGTGGGATGCCTGCTGTGCGGCGTGCAGGAAGATCAGCTCGCGTATGGTCTTTCATCTGCTTGCTGTCTGTGTCAGCGGGCAGGCACCCGGCTGTGTGCCGCTGAATGCAGCAGGCGAGCCGGTGCGTCCAGCGATTCTCTGGCTGGACAGGCGCTCTACCCCGCAGGTAGAGTGGCTCAAAGAAAACCTCGGGTTGCAGACGGTACTGGATGCCGGGATGAACACCCTCGACAGTTATTTTGGCGGGGTAAAATGGCTGTGGTACCGCCAGTCGGAACCGGAGAACTACGCTGCTACCTGGAAGATTGTCCAGGCGAACGGTTATATCATTTACAAGTTGACCGGCGAAGTAGTCAGCGACCCTTCCCACGCGGGGATTTGCAGCCCATGTTTTGATCCTGTGCTGGGTAAATGGTCTCAGCCGGTGTGTGATTTGATGGAAATTGATATCGATCGACTGCCTGCCATCCACCCGGCAGCCAACACCGCGGGGTGGTTGACCCAAAGTGCGGCGTATGCCACGGGGCTGCCCGCTGGAACACCGGTGCTATGCGGCGCAGCCGATTTTGTCTGCTCGCATCTCGGTTCGGGCGCTACAGGGTACGCAGCAGCATCGATGATGTTGGGCACTGCAGGAAACTTGATGTGCCTGTCATCCAATCGACCGGATGCACGGATGCTCAACACGGTGTACTTTAACGAAGAAATTATCAGCACAGGCGGTGTGTTAGCCGGCGCTGCTGTGCGCTGGCTGGGCGACCTGTTGCATCTTGAACCCCATCAGGTGTTTGGCGAACTGGAAGGGGAAGCTGCTGCTGTGGAACCCGGTGCGGAGTATCTGCTCTTTTTTCCGTATCTTCTCGGTGAGCGTTCACCCATCTGGGATGCAGAAGCGCGCGGTGTCTATTTTGGCTTGTCTACGCGTCACACTCGTGGTCACCTTTACCGCGCGTTACTCGAAGGGGTTGCCTTTGGCTTCAGGCATTTGCTGGATATCTTCACCGAAAACGGTGCAGCCATCGGAGAAATTAGGATTATGGATGGAGGCGCGAATAGCCGGCTTTGGCGGCAGATCATTGCCGATGTGTTGCAACTTCCCATCCGTTGGATGCCAGGTAAAGACGGAACCTCGCTGGGTGCTGCCGCCCTGGCAGCTTCAGCGGTTGGGGTTCTGGATAAACTGGAGGATGTTACCCGGTGGCAGGAACCGCCTGTGGATACAATGCCCGACCCGGCTGCAAGCGCGGTCTATACACATTCTTACTGCATCTACCGGGAATTGTACCCGCGCCTCAAAGACCTCTTCCCGGCGCTGCATTCCTTATAAAGCCAATTGAATAAAAAGTGTTACATTATCTGTGATATTTAAGTCTACCTGTGGTTGTTCTTATGTATAATTCCTTGTAGAAACGTTTTCATCCATTACCAATCCAGGAGGCAATACATGAATGATATGGAACAGCGCGAAATCACCGCGCAGGGGCAGCTTCTCGATGCACAAGGCAACCTGACCACAGCGGGTTGGATGCGCCAACCGGTTTTGGACTGCAATCTTGAAAACGCCCGTTTCTACTCGCTGCGTTTTTTGCAAGCGCTGCGTATGAAACGGTGGGATTACTACGCTATCTTCACGCCCACGCATTTCTTTTCCTTCACCGTCTCGGATATTGGCTACCTGGGGATGATCTTTGCGTACGTGGTCGATTTTGCCAACCAGCACTACCACGAGGAAACGGTAGCCGTACCATTTGCAAGCGGTGTGCAACTGCCCCGCAACAGCACCGAAGGGGAAAGCCATTTCGACAATGGGCGAGTCCGCTTGCATTTCCGCGTTGAATCAGGTAAACGGGTGTTATCTGTGAAATGGGCGGGTTTTGAAGGCGATGAGCTTTCTGCTGAGGTAACGCTCTCCATGCTGCCAGTGCATGAGTCGATGACCATTGTGATCCCCATTGAGCAGAAACGCTTCTACTACAATCGCAAGATTAACTGCATGCCCGCTGAAGGCTGGGTGAACTACAAGGGTCAACGCTACGACCTGGACCCAACAAACACAGTAGGCGGTTTGGATTGGGGGCGCGGTGTATGGGCTTATGATTCTTTCTGGGTTTGGGCAAGTACTTCCGGTTTTCTGCCGGACGGGCGCACCTTGGGGTTGAACATGGGCTACGGCTTTGGCGATACCTCCGCTGCCACGGAAAACGCCGTGATTCTGGATGGGCGTATTCACAAATTGGGGCGAGTGGATTTCAGCTATGATCCCAAAGACTTTATGAAACCCTGGACGATGCGCTCAACGGACGGGCGTCTCGATTTGTCTTTCGAACCCTTCCTGGAGCGCGTTGCGAAAACAGATTTGTGGTTACTGCGCAGTGAAGTTCACCAGATGTTTGGGCGCTATTCCGGGCATTTCCTGAGCGATGAAGGCGAGCGAATCGAAATCAGCAAACAGGTTGGTTTCGCCGAGGAGCATCACGCCCGCTGGTAGCAGTTAGCCTTATACCGGACGAACGATAACGGAATCCCCCACTGTGGGTTGGATTTGCTTCAATCCTCCAAATTCACTGACCATCAGATAGCGGCTACTGTCCCAGAGCGCCAGCAGTTCGCCTTCCGGGCGGTCTTTGAATGTTTTTACGATGCCGTTTACACTGTGTCCGCACAAACTGACCTGCACCTCGCCCAGATGCGCCATATCGGCGGCAGTGATGTTGGTGATGGCGTTTCCAAAATGGTCGATGTGAATCACCTCTCCCGTCACTGCATCCATGCCGCGCTGCGGCTGATGCATCGGCAGGCGCAGCAGGTCGCTGATGGGTGTGCCCATTTGCGTCAGTGGGACACCACTTGCCAGGTGTGCGCCCGCCGGTGCGAACAGGTCTCGCCCGTGAAAGGTCGAACTGAGGTCGTTCAACCAGTACCGCTCCTGGTCAAGGTGTACAAATGCCATGGGCAGGTTTTCACGTTCGGCATACAGCAGCACCCGCGTGAGTACCCCGTTATCCGGTGCAATGAAAAACTGCGAACCGATGCGTCCTGCCAGCGGTCTGCGCGCCGTTCCCACACCGGGATCAACTACCACGATATGGACTGTATATGCCGGAAAGAAAAAGGTGTTAATCTCCAGGACAAAAGCTGCCTGGTGCAGGTTTTGTGGTGAGATGGCATGGGTGATATCGACAATCTTTGCATCGGGTGCGATGCCATAGATCACGCCCTTCATCGCGGCAGGATATCCTTCGCGCTCGCCAAAATCGGTGGTCAGGGTAATCAGGGTCATCAGATGCATACCATAAGATGAGAGTTCTGGCAAAATACCAGTGTTTCAGAGTATATCAGAAAACCAGGCGCGAGGGTGCCTTACACCTGGCATACCGGGCAGTAATAGGAAGCACCTCCGAGGTATTGGATTTTCTGGATGGGTCTGGCACAGACCGGGCAGGGCATGTTCAATGCGTGGCTACCAAGGACGCAGCGGTATCCACCCGGATGGTCATATAAATCGCGTTCGCTGTCGCGCCCGCCCTTTTCTACCATTTGGGTCAAGGTGCTGCGCGTGGCGGTATAAAGGCTGTGCAGTTCATGCGAGTTCAGACTGAGCATACGTCGCTTGGGATGAATGCCCGCGTGGAAAAGAATGTCTTGTAGGCAGCCGTTGGCAACGCCGCCCAACCCGGGTTTGCTGATCATGAAAGCCTTCACACTGCGGCTTTCGCGCTCGGTCGGGTCTTCCAACAGTTCCTCAAAGCGCTCATACGTAAACCAGTCCGCCAGGGGGGCGGGGCGTTTGGGTGGGTTGTTCTCAATTTCATGAGTGTCTGTAATCCGCATCATGCCCCAAAGCACCAGGCTGACCGCCAGGCTGCTGTCATCCTCGAATTTCAGCAGCAGTTGATGCTTTTTGGGCAGGGTTTCTCCGGCAGGTATAAAAAGGATACGCCCGCCCATTTCGCGCCATTGGAGGGTTTGCCCGTCATCCAGGTCGGCTTGAATAAACCCGCGCCCATTGTCCTGGACACGCTGGATCCATTTGCCTTCCAATTTCGATGAAAATTCATCAGCGGAAGGTGTGAAAAAGGCAAATTTATGCGGTGAATCATTGACCTTGCAGGAACGAATACGTTTTCCGGATAATTCTTCATGCATTTGCCTGGCAATGGTGAAAGCTTCTGGAAGTTCAATCATATCTCCTCCCGAATTGAGGTGTGAAAGGTATCGTTTTGGGTTTTGAGACCTTCCCCTCTGTGTATCAGTTGGGTTTGATGTCCATATACCCATATTGTACAGGCAGTATGAATCAATTGAAAAGTGCAATTGTCTGCAGAAAATGCATCGATTGATGCATCCCTGGATGCCATCTTGAGTCGAATAAACGGTTTTGTTAGGTGGTTTTTATGACCTCTAAGGACAGAGTTGGATACAATAGAAGAGACGGAATGGGGTATTTCTCCCTGCCGTACTATTTGATATTCGGTGGAGACGCATGACGGATGAATTCCTGGGTGTCTTTCGATACCTCCACAAAAAACGAAAACCGCTCAAACTGTTGAATGTGTATAAAGGGTTGCCGGTGGTCTCGGAAGTTCAAATTTTGTATGTCGGCACGCGCACCCTTATTGTCAAACCAGAGAGTAGCCAGTTAGTGTGCCTGTTTAATGATCGCCAGACATTCATCCAGAACGAGATTTTTCCCCGTACCGTGCGCGCCAGAGTCGATGAGCTAGACCTCCTCAGCGGTGAAGTGGCGTTAAGCGGTTTTTATTACACCGATTCCGGTATCGGCGAACGCCGCCATTTACGCGTGATACCCGATGAACCGGTACGAAGTATCCTGCAGAGCATCGATTTGCAAGAATCCCTTAACGGAGAGCTTGCTGACCTCAGTCGTGAAGGGATGGCGATACTGGTTCAACGCGAAATGCCAGCTACATTTATTTATGTCGGCGCCCAGGTGCTTGCCTATATTGAATTGCCGGTGCGGATGACGGTTCAAAACGCAGCGATGTCATCCAATACACAGGAAGAGAACAATAGCGGTGTGGTGCGCCCGGATATCGATGGGCGGTTTCTCAACCTGGAACGCAGCCTTTATCGTCCGCCGCTCAATATCAGCTCTTCCGCGCCACGTGTGCGCCTTGTGAATGGCAAAAGCGAACTGGGGTTATTGGGCGTTGTTGTCAATGTTCGCCCATCGGCGGGGAATCAACGGGTGGGGCTTCACCTGGCACAACGCCATGCCGCCAACGAACTGCTGCGCCGTTTTATCAGCTTGCGCCAGTCCGAGATCATCCGGGAGCTAAGGGCAATTTATGATGAACTACTCCGCAATCAACGGTAGGGGATGTAACAGTAGTTTTATACAGTGATTTTTCGTATTGTGCACGAATCAGAACAACCTTTTTCCATAAAAAATAGAAACATTGAGATGAAGGGATGCGCTTTCGTGCTATCATTGAATACGATTCATGAAGACCCGGGTTCACGAAAATTCCAGAATGGGCAATATTACACGGCGTAAAATTTTTGTGGTGGTTCTGCTGTCCTTCTTCACCGCAGCTTGCGGCTTTTTTACCCTGCCGTGGAGCATGGAGCGTCCCGCGGTTCTGGAGAAACCGGCAACCGCAACCACCACCGCGACCCCCTTGCCTTCAACAACGCCTGTACGGTCTTGCCTGACCGATTGGGACAGTTACCCGTCGCCTGTTTACACTCCCATCATGGATATTCCCGCCCCACTCCCGCTTCTGGATGTACAGGATGAAGTGCGTGTCCTGGCGCTGCTCGGTACCGATCGCGAATCGCCTTATATTGGACGTACCGATGCCATACTGCTGCTGATTTATCATCCCAGGCTGGCGCGCGCCAGCCTGGTTTCACTGCCACCGGATATGTTCGTCTACATTCCCGGCTATACCATGCAGCGCCTGGATACAGCTTATGCGGTTGGTGGTTTTGAGGCATTTTCACGTGCTGTGGAATATAACCTGGGGATTTGCGTGGACAACTACCTCCTGGTCAATCTGGATGACTTTGTCGATTTCATCGACGAGCTGGGTGGTTTGTATGTGGATGTGCTGGGGGGTCACCCGAAAGCTTGCGGCGGGATTGCTCCGGGGCATGTATGGATGAATGGCGAGAAGCTGCTCTGTTACGTGTCTTACCGCATAGGGACGGGCGAACTGGATCGCAACCTGCGCCAGCAAGAGGTTATGCGCCTGATCTTCCAACGAGTGGTGCAGGGGGGCAACCTGGTGAAACTTCCCGATTGGATTGACGCCTATTTTAAGCGGGTTGAGACCAACCTGCGCCCGGATGACTTGCTAGAAGCGGTTCCCCTGGCATTGCGGTTGGGTGACAGCGGTCGTGTGGGTTTCTTCCGGGTTGCCCCTGGTGACCTCGCCACCTGGAATATCCCTGGCGACATTCCTGCGCCAGTATTTTTACCCAACCTTCCCGGTTTGCAGGACATCTTGCGTGATGCCATTGATTTTGCCAGCCAGGCTGAGCCGCCTTCCGAACTGGTACTCACCCTTCAATACGAGCTGACCACCTCACCGACCCCCACAGCGAGGAAACCATCCAGGGCATCTGGCGGCAA
>CAYRRA010000056.1:0-22318 GCA_964426355.1 uncultured Anaerolineaceae bacterium | reverse complement strand
GCCGTATTTTATGTTTTTTTAAGGTGCTATCGCCTTCTTTGGCGAAACTAAAGTAGCTAATTTTCGTAATGCTTTCAGACGTTGTTAAGTTATTCTTTCGAGTCATCCGGAAAAACTATTCGAGCTTCTATCCCTTGTTGCTTTAATAGATAAAGCAAGCCACCACCATCTATTAGTTCGATGGGTTTGTCTTTTGAAAAATCGTAAGCGTCTGGTCCATAATGACTTGTTGTAACAAGTATGCCTTTACTTGCGCCCTCATTAATCATTGTCCCATACAGATCTCTGACAGCTGATACACCTACAACATTTTTATATCTTTTCGCCTGGATAACAACTTTACCCCCTAAAATGGGTCTAGGATCAAATGCGATGACATCGATGCCACCATCTTTGGCTGAGCGTGTTAATTTTGCTTCAAAACCAATAATATCAAAAAGGTTACTAATAAAATTCTCAAACTCGAAAGGATTTAAATCCATCAGATTAGGGCGACTTTCTATATCAGAAAGAAGATCGCTTTTCTCTACAAACCTTTTATCAACCATGTCAAATTCAATTACTGGTTTTACAGGTTGTAATTCAGAGGCTTGTGGAGAAATTTGAGCACCCAGGTTACGTAAACACGCTTTTTTGTCGATCTTATCTAACTTTATCTCATTGAAACGATCTTTGATTGTTCTTATAGATATCAGACAAGGTCTTATATCATGACCTGTTGCAGGATCAATAGCTTTAACAAATCCATTAAACACAATTATTTGAAGATGATCGTACTGATCAGCTTCAAAAAGCTCATGAATTGTTCGTAAGCAAATTGAAGCTACTATATCTTGATAAAGATTTTTAATTTCAGCGGAATTGCGTAGTTTTTCATCCAAAGTGTCTCTGGTTTTTATATATCGATATGAAGTAACCTTTGGTATGACGTTTACATTAGGCAACTCGTATTCGACAATTAATTCTTTGGAGTCAGGTAAATACGCTATCCTGAATTCCTGGGGGAATTCTTCCGGGTATGCGGATTGATCTAAAACCATTGTACAATAAGCACATATTGCGGATTGATCACCTTCGATATACGCCTTTTCAAATGTATCAATTTCCTGATTTCTTTGCAAAACTTTGAAGTGAAAAGCTTGACGTTCTTTTTCATACTCATCTTTGTATTTTTGAATGATCGATTCCCGTTCGAGACATTCTTTCTTATATTTTTCAAACGCAGCCCAATAATTTCTCTTTGCTAATTGAATTTCTGACTCATATCGTTTTTGAACACCTGGAAGTAATTTGCCGATCGAACTCGGTCTTTTAACATTGTTCAAAAAAGAATCTTCGAGTGGTTCCGGTACAGGTTTTTCGTATTCAATTGGCAGAAAAAATGGTCGAAAATTTTCATGAATACGCAGAATATCGAATGAAATAGAGTCATCAATTTCAAACGTAAACTCTAAAATTTTGCTTAATTTTAAAATCCGTTCTTGGAGTTGGCTATTTATTTCATCCGCTTCCTTTAGGCGTGTTTTTAAGTAAAGTTGTTTTTCTTCCTTTTCAACTTGTTTTTGTATTCGCGTCGATTCTTTTTGAAGTCTTTCCAACTCACTTTTTCGCGCATTATTTTGCTGCCGTTGCTTTTTTTCCTGACGTGCAGCTTCTCTGGCTAATTCTGATACTAAGCGGTTGAATGTGACTTTACGTGTCATTTTCCCTCCTTGCTAATGTTGGGATATTATTTTACTAACAACCCCCATACCTGACTACTGCTCTTAATATTGTGAGTAAGCAGTTGTGATTACATGAAGACCTTTTTTAAATCAACCGTGTAGCATTCTAACATCATATACTCTTATAAAAGAGTTAGCATACACCACTAAGACTTAATCAAAATTGATTTATCCAAACACACTGATTTTGGTTCTTTGGATTATATAACCTTTATCGATATTATCACCCTTTCTTTACAACGCCTGGTGTTTGTCTCGAATGAGGTCAGCTAGCCTGTCGAGCTCGGCAAAGGTATCTTCCCGCGGGAGACCCTTACACTGCACCGCGCCGATGACCTCCACTTTCAGGTCGGGGATCAGGGCGGCAATCTGCTCGACGGTTTTCCCGCCCCAGCCGTAAGAGCCGATGACGGCGGCATATTTGAGCTTGGGACGCAAGGCGTTTGCCAGGTGGGTGGCGGAAAATACGGTCGGGTGCGGACCGGCGTGCACAGTGGGTGCGCCGATCACAACGGTGGCTGCATCCACCAACGCCATCGCCAGCTTACCGATGTCGGTGGTGGACAGTTCGAAGGGCTGCACGCTGACGCCTCTCTCCGCCAGGGCTGCCACCAGGTGGTCGACCATCATTTGCGTGCTGCCGTGCATCGAGATGTAGGGCAGTACCACCAGGTTCGACACCCTGTCCGATGTCCAGTCTTCATACGCCGAGAGAATGCCCTCCGGGTGATCGTAGATCGGACCGTGGCTGGGAGCGATCAGGTCGAATTGAATCTCGCGCAGCTTTTTCAGGTTGTTCTGGACATAAAAACGGAAGGGCATCATGATTTCGGCATAATAACGTTTCGCCGCCTCGATGACATACGGGTTTTCGCCGGCATACAGATCGGACGTAGCGATATGCGAGCCAAGAAAATCACAGGTGAAGACGATGCGGTCTTCCGGCAGATAGGTCACCATCGTCTCGGGCCAATGCACCCAGGGTGTGCGGATGAACTGCAAAGTCTTGTTGCCCAATGAAAGCGTTTCGCCGTCTTCAACGGTTTTGATCCGTTCAGCCGGGATGCCCAGGTGGTTGATCAGCAAGCCCTCTCCTTTTTTGGTGCAGATCACCACCGCCTCGCTATACATTTCCATGACCATTGGAATGCTGCCAGAGTGATCCTGTTCGGCGTGCTGTGCAATGATGTAGTCGATTTTTTCCACGCCGGCTAACTGGCGTTTCAAGATGTCCTGCATTTGCGGGTCGACCGTGTCGATCAGGGCAGTTTTTTCCGACCCCTGCACCAGGTAAGCGTTGTAGCTGGTACCATCCGGCAGTGGGATCAAAGAGTCAAACAAACGCCGGTTCCAATCCAATACCCCCAACCAATCAATCCCGTCACAGATTTTTCTTGGTTTCATCTCGGTTCTCCTTGTGGAATATGGTCTGGCGAATTTTTGGTGCATTGCCTGGTTTTGGTGAATTTTCCAAAAAGTATCAGGCTTCCCTATAAAAGATTATACACAGGTTTGGGGGCACAAGAATACCCCTGGGTGCGTGAACGGCAGTGGAGTCTGCCGGGCAGGAGCAGCGGTGATCCCTCGCTTGCGCTTCGGGATGACAACCTGGGCATACTGTCATGCCGAGGGCAACGAGGCATCCACCCGGGTTTATGCACAGCAGCGTAGCCTGCCACGCAAAGCCAATGGTGATCCCTCGCTTGCGCTTTGGGATGACAACCTGGGTTGCGTTCCAATGCCCCTTCGAAACCAAACAGCAGGCACTGCACCCCGCCCAAACCCAATCACTGGTTACTTATTACGAATCACCTGTTACATATTACCGCCCCTATACGGCAATGCCCCGTTCAGCATGGACTCGCTGGAACTGCTTTTACACCGCTTACCGATACCCCAAACGGGTTTTGGGTTACCTTTCCCTCTTTCAGACTGGTTTTACCGATGATTTGTGCCAGTTCCTGCGGGGTATAGGCTGCCTGGATGGACGTATTCAACCCCGGGCGAATTTCAACCGGCTTGGTTCCCCACCACAGGAACCCATGGATGAGAAAATTCATGTCGCGGCGCAAATCGGATACAAAATATCTTCCACCCGGTTTCAAGACGCGCCAGATTTCATCCATTGCCGCGCAGGGGTTCGCCCATTCATGCAGAGAGCCATTGGTAAAAACTGCGTCGAATGTGTTATCGGCGAAGGGTAAATGGTCGCAACCTCCCAGGTGATATTGGGCGCGCTCGCTCAGATGATAGGATTGTGCATTGCGACTGGCAAGGTTTTGCATATCCGGGCTGATATCCAGACCGGAGAGGGTGGTGTTTTGGGTTTTCTTAAGCCACTCCAGCCCCAGGTAGCCCGGTCCGTAGCCAATTTCCAGGGCGTGCCCTTCGGTGATGCCGCTGTCCAGTAAGGCTTGTGTTTCGATCCAGCCTTTCTTAAGTAAATTGCGCTGCATCTGATCGTACAGCGTGACGGTGATTTCGCCTTGAATTCCATGATCGGTTTCGGGTATGCGTGGTTTTGTCATTTTGTTTTCTCCTTATATACAATACAGAATATACAAACTAGAATATAAAGCAAAAAAATTATGGATATTCACCCTTTTCCATTTTGTCGAGCAGGTCTGTGACCCAGGCTAACTCTGCGCGGGTGTGGAACAGAGTGTGGTCAAAAATCGCGGCGGCAACCCGTGGAACGTAGGGCATAGCTAGTTCTTCGGCGCGATGGTTTTCAATGTGCACAAGCGCTTGCTCCAGCATTGTTCTACGGGAACGCAGATGCCGTTTCACCTCTTCGATGGGCAGCGATTCGATGAAGAACAGGCAAATGTCGATGGGGTAATACTGCCGGTCATTTTGCTGCCAGGTCTCGCGCAATAAATGCATAAAGCGCTCTCGTCCAGCCTGCGTGATCTGGTACACACTGCGCGAGGGGCGTTTGCCCACCTGCTCGACGCTCACTTTTTCAACAAAGCTGTCCTCAGCCAGCCTGTCTAGCGCGAAGTAAATTGAGCCAAAGGCGATGGATGCCCAGTCGCCCATGCGTTCCTCTATGACCTGTTTGATCTCGTAGCCGTAGAGGGGTCGCTCACGCAGTAACCCCAAAATGACAAGATGTACGCTCATTGCTTCGCTTTCTGGTTGCTCAATTTAATATATTCTAGCTTGTATATATTGTATTGTCAAGACCGCTCGCCAGATAGTTTTGCAGCAAAGCCCGTACAACAGGCGGTCCTTTCACCTCCGGAAGGATGCGTTCAAGTTCATCCAGCGAATCGAGCGCTTTCATTGCCGAAAATTCGGGCGGTTTTTATCCAACACAGAATGCTTATGCTCAATACTGGCTGTATCTTTACCTTTACCCCGGTCGATAAGAGCGCGAAAGTAGTTTCCCTGTTTGAGTAACTTATGTCGTGATTTGCCTGTGAAAGCGAATTTCTCATGATTTTGTATTGTGTCACAAATTATTCCGGTATGAATTGCTCATCGTGACATCATGATAAAGCCTAAGTTGGCGTTTGCAGCGTGCCACAAGGTTACGGGAAGGATGCTGCGGGTACGCAGGTAGAGATAGCCCCAAATGAGACCAGTAGTTTCGCCGATGCTAAACATCCCCAGTAGTGTTTCAGAAAGCGGTACGCCGCTATAAAGCAGGATGGGGATGTGCAGTAAACTGAAGAGCAGCGCCGAAATGACCAGCGCATTCAGCGGTTTTTTGAGGGTTTTCTCCAGCCGCGGCAGCAGCAGACCGCGGAAGAAAAGCTCTTCCGGCAGGGCATTGACAAAAATGCCAATGATGTACAGCCCCAGTACTTCACTAAGCGGCGCGCGCAATAGGACGCCTGTCGCCAGCCCAAAAAGCGCAGTCAATCCGACCAGGATGCCGGTTAGACGCCAGTGGGGGCGCTTCAAACCGAAGCTTGCGTCAATGCTCCCCATCAACCAGACCGCCAGTATTGTAGGGATGAGCTTTTTGAAGGTGCTGGACAGCGCCAGGTATACATCTGTTAAAGCCCACTCCGGCAGCCAGGGAATATCAGCAGCAAAGCGGTACAACCCGGCGAAAAAGTTGTGTACCCAATCGTTCAGCGGATGAAGGGTAATCAGGTTAAAGTCGAGCAGGTGCACAAAAAAGAACAATGCCAGCATCAGCAGGGTGATGAGGGTTTCCACCAGTGGGCGCTTCACCGATGCCGCGGCTGCGGGGTTGGGCGTGAAGCGGCGGATGACCAGCGCGTAAAACCCCGTCAGAAGGATGTTGATTAACCCAAAAAGCAAACCGATCCAGCCTTCGATGAACAGCGCGATCAGCGGTCCAACGATTAACCAGCCTAACAAAAGAGGTGTTTCACGTAAACGACGCAGCAGGTGCCTTGCGCTTTCAAAAAATTCAGTAAGTAAAATTTTCATTTCTGCCTCTAAATTTTACATCGTGATACCAGGTTATCTGCCCTGTCTAAAAGGAGCGGGCAGTCGGCGGTACATGCTTTCTTTGTTGACTAACAGAACGCATACGACCAACCAGGGGAAAACCAGGAGCAGATCGTTGATTGGAAGAAAATCGATCATCACATTGAGCAATGCATGGAAGAGTTCCAGCAGGAACACACTCCCTCCAGCGCGATTATAAAACCACGCAATGAAGACGGAAAGAAAGATGCGTGGTAAATACCGCTGCCCGGCGTGCCCTCGATCAGATCAACACATTTAAAACCGTTCATGTAAAGCAACAGATGCCAGAGTGACCTCAAAAACGAAACCACCAGGGCAGCCGCCAGCGGTGAGTAATGAAATGATGGATTTGTTTGCACAGACCTCAATGGATAGAAGCAATAAGTTCATTGAGAATAACCGGGTCCCATTTTTCCAACGGGGTCATGAAGACCAGCAGCGCCGGACCGCCTTTGCCCTGGAATGCAATCATTGCCTGGCGGTAGGCTTTGTTCTCGCCGTTTACGCCATCGGTGATCACCACGGTTACTTCTTCTCCGTTAAGATACGCTTGCTGTGTATCGACCACTTCGGTGCGGTTTTTGATGCTGCCTTTGCTGGAAATCAGCTCATTCAACACGTTCTCCAACGCCTCACGATCGGCTTGGTTCTCGGATTGTACGACGTACAGGTGGCTGCGGTTGTCGCCGGAGGTGAAAGAGACAATAGAGTAACCCATCAGGCTAGCGCTGAACTCGGGACTGAAGCTGGTGGGTAGATCGAAATCGGCAATTTCACCGGCTGCACTCAGCGTCTCATTGGCATCTGTATCGATACTCTTGAAAGGTGAGCAAGCTGCAAGTAATCCCATTACGAGAAAAGAGAAAATCAGTTTTTGTGAAGTCTTCATTTTTTGTTCCTTTGCTTTTCAATATCGAGCAAAGTTTACTGCTGCTCCGTTGTCATGTCGCCTATCGCCGGATAGGTTGTTGGGTAGGTTTACAAGGGAGGGGGTAGATTTTCAACTGTGATTTTGACAATGTGGACGAATGGAAAAAACCTTTTCCACATTGGCATAAATCACCACTCACCAATTAACATTCTCGGTGTTTTCAACTCTCCCCCACTGTTTCCTATCCTCAATCCGCTATTCTTTTCCCTCGATCCCCAGTTCACGTGCACGGACGATGATCTGAGCACGGTTTTTTACCCCCAATTTTTGCAGGATGTTGTGGACATGCCATTTGGCTGTGCCGGCGCTGATGACCAGTTCTTTGGCAATCTCCTGGTTGGATTTGCCCGCCAGGATGTGTCTGAGCACTCGTTGTTCCTGGTCGCTGAGCGGATCGGGCAGCAGTTCTGTTGGCGAGCTGGGTTCTGTGTGCTGCGAGAGGGTGTTTAAGATGCTGTCCACAAAATCCGGAAAAGAAGCGCGGGCAGAATGCAGCAGTGGCAGCGTTTTACGAGTGCCCAGCGGAAAAAAGATGCTTCGGTATCCCTGCGGGGCTGCCAGCTGCAGTGCAGCTTCAAAATGCTGTAATGCCTGCAAGGTATTGCCTTTGTCTTGTTCGATTATGGCTTGAGTAAGATAAATACCCAACAAACGACGGATGCTTCCATTTTGTTCGTTTACCTCTCTCAAACCACCCAAAATTTTCAAAGCTTCCTCTGTGTGACCCTGTGCTGCAAGATACCGGGCGCGTAAATGCGCTACCAATTGTCCTGCTTTTGGCAGACCGGATTGTAGCAGTGCATCGAGCTCTTGAAGAGATGCGCCGGCTTCCATCATGCGGTTTTGGTATAAAAACAATTCGGTTTTTACCACCAGCATTTTGTAAACAATCAATGTCATGTTGCGTTGTTTTGTTGCCTGCATTATCTCATCGAGCAGCGCAAAGCTTTGCCGTGTATCGCCGCGGTGAAAAGCAACCTGTGCAAGGATGATTTCACTGTCTCCGCCCAGGCTGGCGCTTGAAAACAAGCGCTGGCACAACTCGCGTCCTCGCAGAGCAAAAGACTGGGCGTCATCAAAATCACCCTTTTCAAAGCATACAGTGCACAATGGCAGATAGATCAGACCCAATATGGGCAGGGGTTTGCCTTTTGCATCGACGTACTCAGTCATTGCAGTACGACAGAGGGTTTCAGCTTCATGTAGTTCGCCAGACTCAATCAGAGCAAAGGCAAGATTGGCAAGCGCCCCCAGGCTCAGTGCTGGTTGGTTCAATTTTTTGCTTAACTGGTATGCCTCACGGAAAATCTGGCTGGAGCAGGATATATCCGCTTCCCAGGAATGACTGCTTCCAAGAGCCAGCAGCGCAAGAATACGAAAGAAGGCGTCACTTTCATCGGTTTGGGCAAGCGCTGCCTGTGCAATTTCTCTTGACTGTGGGTCTCCAACCGAAACCGCGAACCAGGCTTGCAATGATAGTCGGCGGCTGTGTCCAGCAGCGTATAAATCCTGGTTAATCAATTGGCGTGTCAGTGTGATTAAGTCGCGTGCCTGGGTGAATTGTTCTAGCATGAGAAGGGATAATGCCTTGTATGTTAGCAGGTCGGGGTATTGGTTGATAATTTGCTCTGGCAGGGCATTCAGCCAGTGCAGCATGGTGCGCAGTTCCCCGTTTTTGAGCAAATCCGGCGCGAGCATTGCCATGTCCCTGGCAGCGTGTGAGGGTTTAGCGGCTGCCAGCCAATACGGGATGCTTTCTACGAGCGATCCATTTTCTTCAAGCCATTGCGCTGCAAGAGCATAAATCTCGTTTTCCGACACTGCCGGCAACCCTGATCGTAAGACATCAGCGAACAGGTGGTGATATCGGAACCATCCGCGCTGGTCGTCTAATGGGATGAGAAACAGGTTTGTTCGTTCCAGGTGTGCCAGTAGGGCAGCAGAATTGGGGTTGTGCGTAACTGCCTGACAAAGATCGGCATTGAAACGTTTGAGCAAAGAAGTCTTGTTCAGGAATTCGCGAATTTCAGCGGACTGGTTTTTGAGCACCTCGTCGAGCAGATAATCGATGATGTAGCGGTGGCTGCCGCTGAACTGGTCGAGAAACTCTTGCTGGTTGGGTTGATTCTGCATTGCCAGAGCAGCCAATTGTAACCCGGCAGCCCAGCCTTCAGTGCGTGCTTCCAGTGCATCGATATGTTCACTTTGCAGATTGAGATGCATGTGTTGGAAAAACTGGTGGCTTTCCGCCTGGGTAAAGCGCAGATCATGGGCTCGGATTTCGGTCATCATGCTGCGCACCCGCATGCGCGCTAATGGGAGTGGGGGGTCTTCGCGCGTGGTGATGACGAGATGGAACTGAGGTGGTTGATGTTCAATGAAATATGCCAGTGCATCATAAATCTGCGGGTGAGTGATGACATGATAATCGTCCAATACCAGGATGAAGCGCTTTTCTGACCAACTTAGCTCGTTAATGAACTCATCCAGAATGGCTGTGGTCGGTGGGATCTGCGGCATATTTAACAAGCTCATGGCGCTATGCCCCATTGTTTTATCCTTGCGCATCAGGGCGGTCAGCCAGTATCCCAACAAGCGAGCTGGATCGTTGTCTGCTTCATCCAGCGACAACCATGCGACGCAAATATCGGAATTGGTGTCGGAAAGGGTGTGGAGCCATTCGGTGACGAGCGTGGTTTTACCGTACCCTGCCGGAGCAGAAATGAGGCTCAACTTACAACCCACGCACAACCCTTGTTGAAGACGATCCACCAGGCGCGGACGGGCAACGCTTTCGCTTCGCAATGGAGGAGAATGGAATTTTGTTTCGAGATAACGGTTAATCATGAGGAATGACTTGAAAGAAAAATTACGAATGATCCAATTATAAACCAGCCACAGGTAAAGCCAACCGGGTAAAAATAAGGATAAATGTTTTATAAAAAATATCAATAATTGTTGATATGAGACACACTAAAAAATATTATCGATGATATACTTATGCGTCTTTCCAAAATACCGATAAAAGAGGTAAGCAATGATGCATGGGCGATTCAAGTTCGGTCATTATTTCAGTCTCAAGATAACCGTACCTGTCTTATTGTTGTTATTAATTGTAATTGGTGTTTTGATCGGTGTTGCTCTTTACAATCAAGATCGGATGCTTTTAACACAGGAGGAATCACATTTAAAAAGCCTGGTGGATTCGTTTACTGCTGAGAATGACCTGCGTGGAAAAATGGCGCTCTCACTCGCAGTTGAAATCGCGAATATGCCTGAAGTTCAAGATCGCTTTGCGGCGCACGATCGAGAGGGACTGAACGAGTATTTGCAACACATTTATCGGGTTTTGAATTCAGATTTTAACATCGAGCAGGCGCAATTTCATCTTGCTCCAGCCACATCCTTTTTGCGTTTGAATAAACCTGAAACGTATGGCGACGATCTTTCCTCTTTTCGCTTCATGGTAGTAGATGTCAATGAAAGCGGGTGGCCGTTATCGGGCCTTGAATTTGGCGTGACCGGCTTTGGCGTGCGCGGAGTGACGCCCATAAAAAAAGATGGACAAGCTTTGGGTAGTTTCGAGATTGGCATTAATTTTGATGAAGGCATTCTCACGGAGTTTAAATCCATTTCAGGTGCTGATTACAGCTTGCTGGCAATGGATCCAGAGAGCGAGGGCTTCGTGTCTTTCGCTTCAACGTTTGACCAACCTTTCAGCATCGACAGCGATATTTACCAACAGGTGTTTGAACACGGTGAGAGCGCGGTTGTTCGGGTAAAAGGTGAAAACGATATCCCTTATGCCGTTGTTATTGCACCAGTGAGGGATTACAGTGAGAACATCATTTGCTTGGTGGAAATTGCAACTGCCCGCAACGATACGCTGGTCGCCTTCCAACGAAACCGGCTCACAATTGTGTTGATTGGGGTCGGTGTTTTGGTGGTTACAGGGATTCTGTTGATTTGGATGATCAATTACCTCGTCGGTCCGATTAAAAAGATGCAGCAAATCGCAGCCGATATTGCGCAACGCGACCTTGCGAGTTTAATCAACACCACGCAAGCAGTGTCAGAAGGAGACCTTACCGCTCGGTTAACGATAGAGAGCCAACCCATGCAGATTGATTCTGAAGATGAAGTTGGCGAGTTGCAAAGAGCATTCAATTTGATGATTGACAGCTTGCAAAAAACAGGACTCTATTTTAAGCAAATGACAGGCAAATTGCAGCAACTCATTGGCTCGGTCGCTGAACAGGCAGAAAATGTGGTTGTCTCTTCGGAACAGCTCACGATGAACACTCAGGAAACAGACAAAATGGCAGAACACATGCGTCTGACGCTTGAAAGTCTTACCCAAGACAGCATCCAGCAAAGTGAAATGGTCACAGAGACTGCACATAAGGTAGAACAGATGGCACAAGCCGTTAGCGAGGTAGCGCATGGGGCAGGGGAACAGGCGATGGCGATCACCCAGGCGACAGATGCGACAACGCAAATGGTGCAATTGATTGAGGAAATCACCCAAAAAGCTCAGTCTGGAGATGAGTTGAGTGTGCGTGCCGGAAACACAGCTCATACCGGTGTTGAATCGGTACATGCCAGTATGGTTGCAATGGAGAGTATCGATGCCCAGGTGAAGGTGTCGGTGCAAAAAGTGAGAGCCATGGGAGATCGATCCAGCCAAATTGGAGTAATTGTTGAGAAAATCGAAGAAATAGCGGCACAAACTAATTTGCTGGCACTCAACGCCGCCATCGAGGCTGCGCGTGCAGGAGAGTATGGAAAAGGGTTCGCCGTTGTGGCAGATGAAGTGCGTAAACTTGCAGAAAACTCAACTTCCTCAACAAAAGAAATCACCAACCTGGTTCACGATATTCAAAAATCAGCAAGCGAGGCAGTAGAGGCTATGGAGTTGAGCGCGGGGGAGGTGGAAAAGGGGGTTGCCCGCTCGAATGAGTCAACGGCTGCACTACAATCCATCCTGGATGCCGTCAATCAAGTAACGGCTCAGGCAAAGGATATTTCAGCCTCAGCCGAGCGAATGGAACAGGCAGCCGCGACCGTACTCTCTTCCATGGAATCAGTCAGCGCGGTTGTGGAGGAAAATACCGCCGCGACCGAACAGATGTTTAGCAGTGCTGAGAATGTGAGACAGAGTATGACCAATGCAGCTCATTTGAGTCAAGATTCCAGCCAAAGCATGCAGACCATGTTTTCACTGGTGATGCAGTTGACACGGCAAAGCAGCGAGGTCATGCTGTCTGCGCAAAGCATGTCTGAACTGGGACAAACTTTGGATCGCCAGATCTCTCAATTTAAAATATCGGGTTAATTTATCCTGGGTAACCATTGCATCATGGGGGGGTCCTCCCCATGATGATCATTCTCTGTAAATCGTAATGCTGTTTCGCCCTGCATTTTTTGCCTGGTAAAGCGCCTGGTCAGCCAGTTGAAGCAGTGTTTCAATTTCAATCTCTTTTGCGTCCAGGTGTTGGGAAGAGACCATGCCAAAACTGGCTGTAATCCTGACTGGCAAGCCGTTGAACATGAGTGGTATTTCTTCCACTGAGTTGCGCAAGCGTTCAACAATAGTGAATGCCTCCTCTGGCGATAAATCGTTCAAGAGAAGCCCAAATTCCTCACCCCCCAGCCTACCAAAGAGGTCAGATTTTCGAAGCAAGCCTGAAATCTGGTTTGTGAAAGCGGTCAACGCCCGGTCGCCTGTGGTATGACCGCATGTGTCGTTGATTTCCTTGAAATGATCCAGGTCGATCATGACCAGCGTGAAGGAGTGGATTTTTGTATTTTGATACCGGATCAGATTTCTTTGTGTTAATTCCAGAAAATGACGGCGGTTGAAAATCCCGGTCAGGTTATCGCGTATCGAGAGGTCTTCCACTTGCTTGAAAAGCTGGATATGCTCGGTGATGTTGCGTGCTGCTGCTACCCAGCCGATGCGCGTGGATTGGCGGTTCAGAACTGGCGAAACGCGCGCATCGTAAAAAGCTGGCAGATTGACCTTGATCACGTTCGTATTATCACCCTTAATCTCGATATCCATCCTCGCCTGGTTTTCTTGAAAAAGCGGTCTGATTTTTCGTAGATACTCGTTCTGGGCTTCATCCACAGACTGTCCAAGTAAACCAATGGAGAGCTTAAAGGCGTTTTGGGCAGCCGTATTGAGATAGACGATTCGTTTCTTATGATCGAAAACGAGGATGCTGTCGCTCAAGTTGTCGATAATGGCGTCTCGCGCCAGGGGAAGCAAATCCAGAAAGCGGAACCGGAAAAGTGCCCAGAACAGGATGACCCCGGACAGGCTGAAAACGGCTGTGGTGTAGTTGTAATAGGTGATTGGGGAAATATCGAGGACATAAAGCGAATCGGTGATGGCGGGCAGCAAGATGGCTGCCATCAGCAGGCTGCCTTGTAAGCGGTAAATGTTGTCTTTTCTGCGCATCGAGCGTAGTAAAAACAGCACGGCAATCAGGATGCAGATATAGCCATAGGGGGCGTGGATAAAATAGAACCAGAAGCGGTAGTCTGGCTCCAGGATGGGGAAAGGCGCTTCCTTGAAGACAATCTGAGGGATACCGAAAAACCATTTGTGCTGCGGGCTGGTCCAGACCACCAGGTCGGTCAAAACCGGGATCAACAGAAGGACGATTTTAACGGGACGCGGGAGCAACTGCCCGGTATAAGCAAAGACGAGCATGACCCAGAGGGATGGTAAAAAGGTAATACCGATGAATTGAATTTTTGAAAAGAACAGCTTGCCCTGCAGTGTTGGAGTAGCAGTTTCCAGGGTAAAAAAGAAAACCCAGATCCATGCTGATAGCATCAGCAACAAAAAATACATGCCGGTTTCGGTGTTTCTGAAGCGCCAGCTATATACGAACAGCCCGAGGATGATGCTCGCTGCGAGGATGAATAGCCATAGACCCGGTACGTAACTCATTTGTTTCCTTTCCCGATTATACAGTTTAATAACTTTATGTATGTCGGATTTGTGCTGTCTTTTTTGTGGAGTGGGAGAAGTGAACCTACGAGGGTTGAGAAGAGGCTGAAATACTACAACCATGTAAATGGCGGAACGATGAACAAATCACTAATTACTGATTACACATTACAAGTGTTGCCTGACGAACCCGCACGCTGTTTGGACTCGAAAAAAGGTCTTGACTGAATAGAACAAATGTTTTATAATGAATTTGTTTCACTTTGTGAACAATCTATTTTTAGTTTTGGGAGGATTCGATGATTAAATCAGCGATTGGGCATATACAAATCAATGTTGCCCCAGAAAATTTACCTTTTTATAAGGCTTTGATGGATTTTCTGGGCTGGTCGGTGTTGTATGAAGATGCCAATGCGCTCGGTGTCGGTTGTGAGCAGGGTGCAAGCCTGTGGTTTATTGCGCCTGCCCGTGAAATCAGCAACGATTACGATGGACCGGGATTGAACCACCTGGCGTTTTCTGTAACGTCACAGGCAGATGTGGATAAGGCTGTAGCCTATCTGGAGCAGCATAAAATTCCGGCACTTTTCGATACACCGCGGCACCGCCCGGATTTTAGCCCGGATGCAGAGCATACCTATTACCAGGTGATGTTCGAGTCGCCTGACCGCATCCTTTTTGAGGTGGTTTACACGGGTCTGTTGGAAAAGTAACTCAACCACCAACGGTTACTGGTCCCGCCCCACCCGACCTGCGCTGCTTCACACCAACCCAGGTCGGGCTGGCGGATTTAACCCCATACAACCGCTGAAAATCGTTCACTTTCTTGATTGAACACACGGTGTGTCCAAAGTATCAAACCTGCACTGTCTGACCTGTCTTGACAACCACCCTAACTGGTATATACTCAAGACGAAAATAGCTGTATGAGGGTTTTTTAGTGTTTCAACTCTCTTCACTCGCCAATATGGAAATTACCGTAAAAGTGTATGCCCCCGCCTTTATTGACCACAGCCAGATCGCAGAGGATGGTTCCGTTCGCCTGCCGGAGGGGGCAACATTAAACAATCTCTTTAAACAGTTAAAACTGCCGCTTCCGCTGCGTTTCTCATCTCTTTTCCGTGTGAATTATGAGCGGGCAGATTGGAATACACGCCTTCAAAATGGAGATATCATCACTTTTATTTTTCCAGTAAATGGTGGTTGACCCGTCTTTATGTTCGGCTCTCGAAGAAGCAGTTGTTTTCCAGTTCGGTACACAGGCAAGGAGGAATAGCCACAATGCAGGGTTATATCGGAAAAATTCTCAATGTAAACCTGACAAGCGGTGAGATTCATGAGGAAAGAATACCGGATAGCGTTTATCAATCCTTGCTTTCCGGGGTGGGGTTGGGCGCATACGTGCTCTACACGCGCATCCCGGCAGGCGCAGACCCGTTAGGACCGGAGAACATCCTGGGGTTTGTGAGCGGTCTGTTAACCGGCACAGGAAGTGTGATTACCGGACGGTGGATGGTGGTTTGCAAGTCACCGCTGACCGGTGGGTGGGGCGATTCAAACTGCGGCGGGAATTTTTCCCCGGCAATCAAGCAATGCGGGTATGATGGCATTTTTTTCAGCGGCATATCCAAAGAGCCGGTTTACCTGTACGTTGATTCACAAGGTGCTGAACTGCGCCCGGCAACGCATTTATGGGGGGTGGATGCCGTTGCGTCTGAGGAAATGCTGGAACAGGAGACACGCAAGCAGAAAAAACCCGCCATCGTGGTCATCGGTCCGGCAGCGGAAAAGCAATCGCTGATCTCAGGAATATGTAACGATGGCGGCAGGATTGCAGCGCGTTCCGGCGGTGGCGCGGTGATGGGATCAAAACGCTTGAAAGCGGTTGTGCTGGCGGGCTCCAAACCGATCGGGTGTCACGACCCGGCAACGGTCAAAGCCATTAGCAAGGAACTGACCGCGAAGATTCGCAAACAGGAACTGCCCAAGTTCCTTCCAGCCGGTGTGCTGCCTGTCTTGGGCAAAGTGATGGGTTCGATGAAAAAAGCGGCTCCGATGGATGGACTCTTGACCGCGGCACTCATGAAGCGTTGGGGAACGTGCATGAACAACGGACTGGGAATTACCTCGGGAGATGTGCCGGTAAAAAATTGGGCGGGTTCCGTGGTGGATTACAACCATTCATATTATAAGAACATCGATGCTGACCGCATTATTCAACGGGAAACGAAAAAGTATTTCTGCTATTCCTGCGTGCTGGGCTGTGGTGGAATTTGCGATATCAAAGACCTCAATCATGGCGAGTATCCACAGACCCACAAACCGGAATATGAAACCTGTGCATCCTTTGGTCCGTTGCTGATGAACAAAGATTTGGAGAGCATCTTTATCATTAATGAGCTGCTCAACCGAGCCGGAATGGATAGTATTTCTGCTGGCGGTGTGGTGGCATTTTCGATTGAATGCTATCAACATGGCATTCTGACGCGCAGCATGACCGATGGGTTGGAGCTCTCCTGGGGTGATCCTGCGGCGATTATCGCTTTGCTTAAAAAGATGATCGCACGTGAAGGGATAGGCGATTTGCTGGCAGATGGCGTGAAACTTGCGGCAGCTCGCTTGGGCAACGGTGCAGAAGATTGTGCAGTTCATGCCGGTGGGCAAGAACCCGGGATGCACGATCCGCGAATGGATCCGCAGTTGGGTGTGCATTTCAGCGCCGACCCTACACCTGGCAGGCATACCATCGGTTCGGCACAGTATTATGACATCATTCATCTCTGGGAGAAGGTGTCCTGGGCGCCGGCATCCGGCTCTTATTTGAAGGCGGATGAATATCTCGCTTCGGATCGGTCTGCTCTCAAAACTGTTGCAACCGCTTGCTATAAACAACTGACTGACGGCGCTGGCGGCTGCCTGTTTGCGATGGTGCTGGGTGTGGACCATTGGAAACTCTTTGAATGGCTCAACGCAGCCACGGGTTGGGATAAAACCCCTGATGAGTATATGGAAATCGGCAGACGCATGCAAACCTTGCGGCAAATGTTTAATATCAAGCACGGGGTTGACCCCTGGTCGTTCAGGATGAGCAAGCGGATTTCCGGTGAACAGCCGTTGGAAAACGGGATGTTGAAAGGGAAATCGGTTCCGATTGAAGGTATGATGAAGCTGCACTGGAAGCAGTTTGGCTGGGATGAAAACAGTGGTTCACCATGTGCGGAAACGCTGGAAAAGCTGCAAATGGATCAATTGTTGAATGGGCACTTGTGAACGCGGGCGGTTATCGTTTGATATGAAATGGTTTTTTTAAATCGGCTGTTTTTTCAACCTTTTTGTAAAAAGAGTTTCAGCCGATTACAATAGAACCGGAATTTCATTTTCTGACGATTGCCAGGGTGGTGATTAGAATTTTATTAATCTTTTTTTCTCCCCCTTGACAGGCAATTAAGTGAGGTTTATATTTCACCTCACTTAACTAATATCAAGGAAATCTATGAGCGAATTGTTTTTAAATGCATTACATAAATGGAGCGAGGTGTTTGTACACCGATCGATGTATAATTTTGTGCTCTTCATTCGGAGTAAAGGTTTGTCGATGTCGCAGGTGAATGCTATGTTTTATATCAACCGCACTGAAGCTACTGGCGTCACAGAAATTGGCGAACATTTGGGAATCACCAGCGCAGCCGCAAGCCAGTTGCTGGATCGCCTGGTTCAACAGAGGTATATCATTCGTTCAGAAAACCCACAAGACCGGCGTATCAGGCTGCTCAAGCTCACACCGGCAGGGAAAACCCTGGTGCGCGAAAGTATTCGTGCGCGGCAGCAATGGTGGAATGACCTGGCAGAGTTGATGTCCCCGCAGGAGCAGGAAACCGTGATGCAAGCGTTAAATCAGTTGATTGAAAAAACCGATCAGTTAGAGAAACTGCCGGAACCATCCCCGATTTGTAGACACTGAAGAACAGCCCTCTTGTTCTGACTGGAAATTGACAGAACAATTAACTGGGCGTTTTCAATATGCCTGTCTGGATTGAAGGCAATTTTAAGGATTGAAAGCGAGGATTACTCGGTTACGAGGAATAACACCCAAGATGATTAAACTGGTTAAATATCTTAAACCATATCTTTTAATGATCCTGCTTGCCATTGTTTTGCTATACGCGCAGGCTAATTTTGACCTGGCACTGCCGGATTATCTCTCACGGATTGTAAATGTGGGACTTCAGCAGGGCGGTGTGGAAAACGCCGTACCCGAAGCCATGCGCCAGGTGACGATGGAAAGATTGTTGATCTTTGTCGACCCGGTAGATCGGGATGCAGTGATAGGCGCGTACAGCCTGGTGACCCCTGGTTCGCCTGAAGGAGATTCATATATCAAAGAATACCCAGTTCTTGAAGAGCAGGCGGTGTACGTTTTAAATGAACTGGAGCAGACCGAGATCGACCGGTTGAACCCCGTGATTGGCAAAGCGATCCTGGTGGTCTCTACCATTGAGCAGGTGATGGCGGACCCTTCCAAAGCGGCTGAACTTGGCGCGGGCATGGATTTCAACCTTTCCAGCCTCCCTCCTGACACCGATTTGTTCGCCATCCTGGGCAAGATGCCCGGTGTACAGCGCGCACAGCTTTCAGCGTCGATCAACCAGCAGTTTGAGACAATGGGTGAAGGCATGATCGCCCAAGCCGCCATCCCCCCGGTGAAAGCGGAATATGCCGCATTGGGTGTGGATACCGGGCGGATGCAGAACCAATATATCTTGCGAGTGGGTGGGGTTATGCTCTTGCTGACCTTGCTGTCGGCAATCAGCACGGTAGTGGTCGGGTATCTTTCCGCCCGGACAGCGGCTGGTTTTGCCCGCGATGTGCGCAGAGATGTGTTTAAAAAGGTAGAGAGCTTCTCCAGCGCTGAGATTGAAAAATTTTCGACAGCGTCTTTAATCACCCGTACAACCAATGATATCACCCAAATCCAGATGGTGATTGTGATGATGGTGCGCATGGTCTTTTACGCCCCTATCATGGGTGTGGGCGGCGTGCTGCGGGCTTTGAGCAAGGATACTTCCATGTGGTGGATCATTGCCGTTGCGGTTTTGATGTTGATCAGCCTGATTTTGGTGGTCTTCTCTGTTGCTCTGCCACGCTTTAAGATTATTCAGAAATTAATCGACCGGTTGAACCTGGTGTCGCGCGAAAATTTGTCGGGCATTATGGTCACTCGGGCTTTCAATATGGAATCATTCGAGGAAAAACGATTTGATAAAGCCAACCAGGACCTGACGGCAGTGATGCTCTTTATCAACCGTTTGATAGTGATTATGATGCCGCTGATGATGCTCATTATGAGCGGTGTATCACTGCTGATCATCTGGGTTGGCGCTCATCAGGTGGCAGAAGCCAATATGCAGGTGGGCGACATGATGGCATTCATGCAATACGCCATTCAGATTGTGATGTCATTCCTGATGCTGTCGATGATGTTTATCATTCTGCCGCGCGCTTCGGTATCGGGTGACCGGATTGCCGAGGTGCTGCAAACCGAGCCGGTTATCCGCGACGCAGAAAAAACGGTGAAATTCCACGATCCGTTTTGTGGAGAGATCGAATTTCGTGATGTTTGTTTCCGTTACCCCGGGGCGGATGAGGATGTACTGCACGATATCAGCTTTGTGGCAAAACCCGGACAGACCACGGCTTTTATTGGTTCCACGGGTTCGGGAAAATCAACGGTGGTCAACCTGGTGCCGCGTTTTTATGATGTGACTGAAGGTACGGTTTTGGTGGATGGGGTTGACATTCGCACTGTCAATCAGCACGATTTACGCGAAAAAATCGGTTACGTTCCACAAAAGGGTAATCTTTTCTCCGGCACCATCGAGAGCAACCTGCGGTATGCTGATGAAAACGCCAGTGAAGAAGTGCTGCATTCTGCGGCTGCCATTGCCCAGGCGAAAGATTTTATTGACTCCAAGCCAGAAGGAATGAGTAGTGAAATTGCTCAGGGAGGAACCAACGTTTCCGGCGGGCAAAAACAGCGCCTTTCCATCGCACGCGCGCTGGTTAAGCAGCCACCGATCTATATTTTTGACGACAGTTTTTCGGCTCTGGATTTTAAAACGGATGCAGCGCTGCGCAGGGCGCTTAAGGAATATACCTCTGAGAGCACCATTTTGCTGGTTACCCAGCGTGTCTCATCCATTAAGAGCGCCGATCAAATTATTGTGCTTGAGGAGGGTGCAGTAGTTGGTAAGGGCACCCATCAGGAATTAATGGATAACTGTGAAACTTACAAAGAAATTGCCCTCTCGCAGTTGAGCCTGGAGGAACTGCTATGACAATCCGAATTGAAACTTCAAGGACTGGCGGTCCTGGCAGGCACAGAGGTCCAGGCGGACCCGGTGGACCCGGCGGACCTGGTCCAATGGGTATGATGAAAGGCGAAAGTGCCCGTGACTTTAAAGGCACGATGCGCAAGTTGATAAAATACCTGGGGAAATATAAAGTTGGGATCATTATCGTGATGTTCTTTGCGGTGGCATCGACGGTAGCTAACATAGCCGGTCCCAAAATCCTGGGTAAAGCCACGACAAAGCTGTTTGAAGGAGTGATGGCGCAAATTACAAAGAGCGGGTCGATTGATTTTGAGTATATCGGGCAGATTATTTTGATCACGCTTGGGCTGTATTTGCTCTCTGCGTTGTTCAGTTATGTTCAGGGTTGGATCATGGCGGATGTCGCCACCAATATCGCTTACCGTTTGCGGAGGGATATCTCGCAGAAGATCAACCGGCTGCCGCTTAAATATTTTGACGGCACCACACACGGCGAGGTGTTATCTCGCATTACCAATGACGTCGATACGGTCAACCAATCTCTCAGCCAGAGCATCACACAAATTATCACCTCAGCCGTGACCGTGGTCGGCGTGCTGGTGATGATGATTTCGATTAGTTGGTTGATGACACTGGTGGCGTTGTTGATGATCCCGCTTTCGCTTGTGGTGGTCAGCCTGATTGTCCGGCAGTCGCAGAAGTACTTCAAGCTTCAACAGGATTACCTGGGGCATGTCAACGGTCATATCGAAGAGATGTACGGCGGTCACCTGGTGATGAAAGCTTTCAATGGTGAAGCAAAAAGCGTTGAGAAGTTTGACGGCTACAACAACACCCTGTACGATTCTGCCTGGAAGTCACAGTTCCTGTCTGGGATGATGATGCCGATTATGATGTTTATCGGCAACCTGGGGTATGTGGCTGTGACTATCCTGGGAGGCTGGTTGGCGGTGCGCAATGCCATCACGGTGGGCGATATCCAGGCTTTTATCCAGTATGTGCGCTCCTTTACCCAACCCATCACGCAGCTTGCCAATATATCTAACGTATTGCAGCAAACCGCCGCGGCGGCTGAGCGCGTCTTTGAATTTCTGGAAGAGGCTGAGGAAGTACCTGATACGTCTAACCCGGTGGTTGTGGATCAGGTTGAGGGTGAGGTGGAGTTTGACAACGTTCACTTTGGCTATACAGAGGATAAGATCGTTATTGGTGATTTCTGCGCCAGCGTTAAACCCGGTCAGCGAGTTGCCATTGTGGGTCCAACCGGCGCCGGTAAGACGACGATGGTAAAGCTGCTGATGCGCTTTTATGATATCAACAGCGGCACGATCCGGGTGGATGGGCATGACATCCGTGACTTCACCCGCCGCGATTTGCGCAGACAGTTTGGCATGGTCTTACAGGATACCTGGGTCTACAATGACACGATCATGGAAAATATCCGTTACGGTCGCCCAGACGCAAGCGATGAAGAGGTGATCGCGGCAGCAAAAGCAGCTCGCGTCGATCATTATGTGCGCACGCTGCCGGAGGGTTACCAGACCGTGTTGAACGAGGAAGCCACCAACATCTCGCAGGGGCAGTTGCAGTTATTGACGATTGCCCGCGCGGTACTGGCTGATCCTAACATTCTTATTCTCGATGAAGCCACCAGTTCGGTGGACACCCGCACCGAGGTTTTGATCCAGGAGGCGATGAACCACCTGATGCAAGGACGCACAAGCTTTATCATCGCGCACCGCTTGTCAACCATTCGGAATGCCGATATGATCCTGGTGATGCGCGATGGCGATATTGTTGAACAGGGCAGCCAGGATGAGCTGCTGGCGCGCGGCGGGTTCTATGCCGAACTGTACAACAGCCAGTTTGAGCGTGCATTAGCTGAGTAAAAAGCAAGAATTCGCAGATGGGCACAGAT
>CAYRRA010000055.1:19339-22387 GCA_964426355.1 uncultured Anaerolineaceae bacterium | reverse complement strand
TATTTTTTATATTAATAATCGAATCCCCCAGACTGGCAAAGTCTTTGAATATCTCAAAAAAGTGGTTTTAGTTTTTGAACTGAGGTAAAATAATGGCAGGGAACACAATATGCGCGCATCTTCTGTTGAAAGCATCATCCTGGAGATTATGGGGCGTGAGAACCGTCATCTGACTGCCCGGGAAATCTATAAGACCGTTCGCCCACGCCTGCCCGCTACCAATACATCCACCGTGTACCGGGCGCTCGACCGCATGGCTGCCGCGGGGAAAATATCTGTCTCCGATATCGGGCAGGGCGCAGTGGTGTATGAAGTCGTCAACGAGCACTCACATCATCACCTGGTCTGTCAGAATTGTAAGCAGATCAGTGAGTTGGATCATCAACTGGTAGAGCAATTTTTGGGTGAGGTTGCCAATCGCAGCGCATACCAGATTACCACCAACCACCTGGTCATCTTTGGTATCTGCCCGGAGTGCCAGGCAGAGCATATCGAAAAAAATACCTGAAAAGCGCGCTATTTCTGCCGAAATGACGCATTTTTCTTGTTATTTTAACTATTTCCGATCAAAAATACTTGCGTTACCTTGTGGAGTATGATATCATACCGTAGCAACGGGATATCTCCAAGAGGAAATTCATTAAAAAACACAAATCGCTCCAATTGGAGTGGTTTTTCTTTCTTCCGTGCACTCCCAGATACTAATCTTACCCGTTGATTTGTTTTACCTGGATGCTTGTTTTGCTATCTATCTGAAGTGCAAGTAAAGTTGAAAGAGGAGACCATGTCAACAACATTTTTAACAAAAGAGGGTTACAAAAAACTACAGGAGGAACTGGACTATCTTCGCGATGAGAAACGCGAAGAAATCGCAGTGCGCTTACACGAAGCTATGGAAGGCGGTGATCTAATTGATAACGCCGAGTATGAAGCCGCCAAGCGTGAGCAATCCTTCACCGAAGGTCGCATTAAAGAATTACAATACCTCCTGGCAACTGCCAGAGTCATCGAAGAAGACGCCAAACCCAGCGACACCATTGATATCGGCTCGACCGTGACCGTCAGCGAAGTCGGTTATCCAGAAGAAGAGGTTTATCGCATCGTCGGTCCGGCAGAAGCAAATCCCAGCCAGGGTTATATTTCCTACGAATCACCCATCGGCAAAGCCGTGCTTGGGCACAAGGTCGGTGACAAAGTAAAGATTAACGCGCCAGAAGGTGCGTATGAAATTGAAGTATTGAAAATCGAATAACTCAGGGGCTATATTTATTTGCGCCCCGACCAATCACGCGGTCGGGGCGTTTTTGATTTATAATGGCTCTTTAGTCGAGGTGAAAGCATGCAATTTTCAGAATTAGAACAAAACCGGGTTAATAAAATTCATCAAATGCGCGAGCAGGGCATGGAGCCCTACCCCACCCGTGCCCGGCGGACACACACCACTCAACAGGCGCGCCAGGTGTTGGAAAAAGCCGAAGCTGCTGCCAGTTCCGAGGAGATTGAAGCCACGCTCGCCGGTCGATTGCGCGCCATCCGGTCGATGGGAAAAATCATCTTCGCACATATCGAAGATGCCGATGGGCGCCTTCAGCTCTTCTTGCGTCTGAATGACCTGGGTGAAGAAGGGATGAAAAACTTCAACGAATATTTTGATTTAGGCGATTTCGTTGAGGCTTCAGGTACCTTAATGCGCACCAAAACAGGTGAAATAAGCCTGCTGACCAAATCTCTGCGCATCCTTGCAAAAGCCATCACACCGCTGCCGGCTGCCAAAGATGAAGTCGTCGATGGGCAGGTGGTACGCCATGCCACTCTTACCGACCCCGAACTGCGCTACCGCCAGCGTTACGCAGACCTGGCAGTCAACCCGGATGTGCGCGAGATTTTCCGCACGCGTGCTGCCATCCTGCGCACCCTGCGCAACTTCTTTGATGAACGCGGTTTCCTGGAAGTTGAGACGCCTATCTTGCAGCCTATCTACGGCGGTGCAGCAGCCAAACCGTTTACCACCTACCACAACCAGCTCAAGCAAGACCTCTTTCTGCGTATTTCCTTTGAGCTCTATCTAAAACGGCTGCTGGTAGGCATGTACGATGGCGTATATGAAATCGGGCGCGATTTTCGCAATGAAGGTGTCTCATACAAGCACAATCCCGAGTTCACCCAGCTTGAGTTCTACTGGGCATACGCCGATTATCAAAAAGTGATGCAGTTGACCGAAGAAATGATCTGCCATGTTTGCGACCAGGTACTGGGCACGCGCGTTTTCACCTTCAACGGGCAGCAAATCGATGTGAACCCACCCTGGAAAAGGGTTGACCTCCGCCAGGGGTTGATCGACGTGACCGGTATCGACCTGCAGGCACACCCCACCGCCGAAAGCCTGGCGGATGCCATGCGCGCCAAAGGGCTGCCCGTCAAGCCGGATACCCCGCGCGGCAAACTAATCGACGGTTTGCTGGGTGACTTCCTGGAGCCCACGTTCATTCAACCCACCTTCCTGTACGACTACCCGCGCGATATCTCGCCGCTGGCGAAGAGCAAACCCGGCGACCCCACCACCGTGGAACGCTTCGAGGGCTTTATTGGCGGAATGGAGTTATGCAATGCCTTCACCGAACTGAACGACCCGCTCGACCAGGAAGCACGCTTTTTGGAAATGGGTCATGATTATTCGGAAGGCGATGAAGAGCGTCACCCCATGGATGAAGATTATCTACAGGCGCTCAAATATGGCATGCCGCCCAACGGCGGTTTCGGCATGGGCATCGACCGGCTGACCATGCTCCTCACCGACAAACATACCATCCGCGAGGTCCTGCTCTTCCCGCATCTGCGTGAACGCGAAGATTGAGCCGCTATCAGTACTGCAAAATCGGGAGTGAGATGTTTCTCCTCCAAAATGACAGAAAAAGAGGCTGCCCAAAAATGGGGCAGCCTCTGTGATAAAAAAACTCCCTCGCGAGGTTCCTTGGTGGCTCGCAAGGTTCTCTGAACCGAGCCCTGGCGCAGCAGCAAAGATATCAGGTTCCTGAACTTGATCGCCTT
>CAYRRA010000055.1:0-19239 GCA_964426355.1 uncultured Anaerolineaceae bacterium | reverse complement strand
GAACCGAGCCCTGGCGCAGCAGCAAAGATATCAGGTTCCTGAACTTGATCGCCTTGTGCAGGCTACAGGCTTATCAACTCAACAAATTTCTTCACCACTTCAGGATCAAAAAGTTTGCCGGCATTCTCAACCAGGTACTGTAATGATTCTTTATCCGATAATGCCTTGCGGTATGGACGGTCAGAGGTCAGCGCATCCCAAACATCCACCACCATGAAGATACGCGCACCAAGGGGGATTGCCTCTCCTTTTAACCCCTGCGGGTAACCGCTCCCATCCCAACGCTCATGATGCCCATAAGGAATCTCCAGGGAAAGCTCAAGATACTCAATGCCATGTAAAAGTTGATAGGCATGTACAGGATGCTGGCGCATGACCGCCCATTCTTCTTCAGAAAGCGGACCCGGCTTGAGTAAAATCGAGTCAGGAATACCCATTTTGCCGATATCGTGCAAAAAGACACCATAACGAAAGTGCCGCATTTGCTCATCGGTAAACCCCATCTTCCGTGCCAGGTCACAAGCCAGGTGCATCACCCGATCGCTATGACCTTTGGTTTCTTTATCTTTCAATTCCAGTGCCTTTGACCACCCTGCAATGGTCGACTCATAAGATTTTATCAATGCCTGGTTAGTTGACTGCAAGCCCGTATACAAACGTTGCGAATCAAGAGCAATCGCCGTCTGACCTGCCAGCGTGACAAAATAATCCAACCAGTCCTTGCCAGGTGTGAATTTCTCCCTAAAAAACACTTCCAGTAAACCAATTGGTTTTTCCTCAGCTTGCAAGGGTACAGCTACAAATGTCTCAAAGCCGCAATCTTGTGCGCAACGGCAAAGACTGTGCTTTTCTGGTTTGTTGGAAACATGATACCAGACCGGATCTTTGGAGCGAATAATCTCCAAAGAACTATTTTGTTCGATATGATAAATTGGGCACTTTTCTATTAACTTTTCAATCCCCGTGCTGTATGCCCTTTGCAAAGTGTTAGTCTGCTCGTCGATCAGCATCAGGCAGATGCCGTCCACATCTTGCATCTTTCTCACCTGTTCAAAAATCACCTCAACTGTCTCGTCAATCGGCTTGTGAGATGCAATGGATGAATCAATCTTTCGCAGTGCATCAATCTTAGCCAGCTCATTCTGAATCCGTGCTTCAAACAGCTTTTGTTCGGTCACATCCACTAAAGTGGCACCGATACGAAACTCGTTTTCTGTAATCACCGGGAATACGGTTTGCATGAGAATTTTCTCACGCCCATCGCTTCCCTGCAAATGGAACTCAGAGGGTTTGTTGAAAATCCAGGAGTTTTGAGAAAGATCGCCATCTTTAAAAAGGTTCTCCAGCATTTCATGATATTTCCCCGCGTCTGGCAGATGATTGAAAAAATTCAAATGCAATTCGCTGATCTGCTTACCAACGGCTTCCTGGTGCAGGATACCCGTGAGGTATTCCATTGCCGGGTTCCACTCCAAAACCTGCCCAGTTTCGCTGATAAGCATGAGCCCTTCATAAAGCTGATCAACCACATCCCGCAGTTTCTTCTGGCTGGACATGAGCGCATATTCAGCCATTTTCTGTTGGCTGACATCTCGGATCACAGAGAATACAACGTTTTTACCAAACCACTCTGTCTGTACCGATGTAATCTCGACATCAAGATGAGTTTGTGTTATATGGTTATAGACCTTCCCCTCAAAAGTGATGGTTTCGCCATCCAACACACCTGCCCATAATTGCTCAATGTCTCTTCCCTCTACCGCATGGAGCCAGCCACTTTCCAATACATTACTTGTATTAATAATTCCATCCATGGGCAGCCCCACGAAATCCCCCATTTTTTGATTGCAGGAGAAAATCTTGCCGGCAGCATTATGCACCAGCAACCCATCATAAGTGTTGTTGAAGATCGAACGCAGGCTTGCCTCGGAGTCGACAATGGCTTGAGCAGCCTGCTTCGTTTCGGTGATATCTGCAAAAGTTCCTACCATACGGCTGGGTGAGCCTTCATCAAACGCGACCACCTTGCCACTGCTGCGAATCCAGCGCACTCCTCCATCTTTTGCGAAAAGACGGTATTCGCTGCTATAATCCTGGCTTTCTCCCCGCAAATGCAGGGTAAGGTCCTCCTCAGCGCGCGCTTTGTCTTGCGGGTGGATAAACTGTAAGATTTCGTAGATTGATATCCCCCCCTCATTTGGTGAGAGACCAAAGAGGTCATAAAAACGGGGGCTATAAAAAACACGATTCTCTTTTATGTTCCAATCCCACCATCCTTCATTGGAACTCTCCAGCGCCAGTTTTAGGCGTTCCTCACTGAAAAATAGCGATCTTTCAGCATTATGGCGCTCGCGAATTTCAATTTCGGTCAATCGATGCTGTTTCCGCACCCGATAAAGTGCCAACAGCATCGGAATTGAAATTAACAAGATGGTGCCAATGGTGATAGCAGTTGCCTGTCGGACAAGCGCTTCTTCACGCTCGTATATTTCACGTGTATACGTTCCAATGCCCATAAAGGCATCCAGTTCAGGCACGCTGATCATATAGGAGAGCTTTTCTTCCTCCAGACCGGTGATCTTTGAAAGAAAATTGTACTCAATAAAGCTGCCATCCGGGTTTGCCTGGGCTGCATAAGACAAATCGCGAATAGGATACTTCCCCTGTTCGTCCAGTATATCCCAGGCATTAACCATTTCAGCTTCGGGGCTGAAAGGCTGCACAAGAACCATCCCGTCGAACTTCACCAAGAAAATGTAATCATCTTCGTATTTGCTTGGATAAGCCATTCTACGAAGAATTTCGCGTGCTTCTTCCTCCCCCTGCTCCTGGGTAAGAACTCCATCGCGGATATCCTGGATGACAGGGTCGATCATGTTCCGCGCAACGGTTACATCTCTAACCAGGTCATTTTGTAATATTGTCGTTTGTTGTTGGAGGACATTTCTTGTCCAAAGTTGAAAAAGAAGAATCACCCCCACCCCCACCAGTACCATCAGAGTGATGGTCTGAATAATTGCATAACGGATGGTTTTCCGATTTTTTGTGATTTGGTGATTGTCTTCCACAGTTTCTCCAAAGAAAATCCATTTTCTCGTAAAGAAAGTCATTAATAAAAGAAGTAATCACCCCATGCAGCAAGGAGAAAGCACATCACCTTCAGAATGAAGGTCTTCAAGCAGGCGGTCTTTTCAATGAAAAAGACTGCCCCTGGATAACTTTGGTTTTCTCCCAACAATGAAGGATTACTTATTGAGAATATTGTAGCAAAAATGATGGGGAAAGAAAAGAAATATCACATAAAATTGTGAAATCGTTGTTTTTCCAGTTGTCTGACATAAGCTGTGATTGCCCAGGGGGGAGAAGATAAATCTTTCATTTCATTTGTAAAAAACCAATTTAGATGCGATTGCACTGGGTGAAAAATCCTTACACCTGAATTTGCGATAATAAAACTTACAGCCAGGCAGAGCAAAGAAATCACCCACCTGGCTGTAAGTTGTTATTTACAAGCAGTCATATTCAATCAAACAAAAAAATCATTGGCATTTCAATGTGTAGTTTATCTTGCCGAATTCCTGATGATTGGGGTCATCGATATAAACGGCAGCCCAACCGGTATATTCGCCTGCCGGTTCAGTGAATTCCCGCGTATATTCCACCGTTTTGGTTCCAGCCTCCGAGAAGGTCAGGCTGTACACTGCGCTCTCGCTGCCATTACTGAAACGCCAAACATAGGTGATGGTACCCGCTTTATTGACGCGGATATCCGCTTTAAACTTGAGCGATGCCGGGCTGCATGCACCTTCAAAAGTAGCTGGTTGCACGCTGCCATAGACACCCGTAACAGCAAAGATTGCGGCTGCCACTTCAATTTGCACATAAAACGACTTATCGGCGGCTGTACCCAAGCCAAAAATGGTGTTATTTGCATTACGCAACTTCCAATGACCAGAATACTTGCCCGTCGCAATTGGTGCGGTCATCACCACAGAAACATCCACCGTCTCACCGGGCTGAACTGTTTTGGGTAGAGCAACCGATGTCGGTGCCCCCATCAAGTTTTCGCGCTCAAAAACAATCGAATAGCCGGTTGTCCAGGTGCAGGTACCGGTGTTTCTCAACCGCCAGGTTTTTGTAAACTGTTCACCGGGAACCATGATGGTACCATCTGGTATGGTAATGTCTTCCACAAAATCCGCCCGATCACACACCGCCGCTGTAGCGCTTGGCTGAGAGGGGGCAAGGGTTTGCGTGGGTTGCGTTGGTTGTGGTTGGCTGGTAGATGCAACCGCCTGTGTTGGTGGGATGGCTGTGTCAGCAGGGAGTGTTGGACCGGGTGTCGACATGCTCACACCGCGCGTTAGCTGTACTTCAACAGTCTGCGCTGCAGCGGTCAAAATCGCATCAGCGGCATTGGTGGGCGTGGCATTCTTAGAAGGTAAATTACAGGACGTTAACACCAACAGCATCAATAAAAAAATGGATATGGAAATCTTTCTCATCACTACTCCTTCACAACATCATTAGCGCGCCAGCATGCTTGCCACTTTTAAATATTCTTCTGACAGGCGGCGTTTGTTCCCAATGACTTCATCCAATGGAACAGGCACAATCTCGCGCCCGTACAGAGCTGTCATCATGCCCGTCTTACCTTCCATAAGCATGTTAACAGCATTGACCCCAAAACGGGTTGCCAGCATCCGATCAAAAGCGGTGGGGCGTCCGCCGCGCTGAATATGCCCCAAAATCGTCAGGCGGGTATCAAAGCCAATATTCATTGAGGCAATGATGTCCGCCAGTTCTGTGGCGTGTGGTTTAAACCCCTCTGCCACTACGATGATGCAATGCGTCTTTCCCCGAATATATGCATTTTCAACCGCTTTTAACACTTCATCAGTTTCAACAGGAATCTCGGGTATTAAAACCATCTCAGCGCCGCAAATAATTCCCGCATGTTGCGCCAGGTAACCGCACTCGCGCCCCATCGTTTCTATCAAGAATGCGCGGTTATGAGAGGTTGCCGTGTCACGTAGTTTATCTATCGCGTCAACGATGGTATTCAACGCGGTATCCACACCAATACACATATCGGTACCGTAGATATCATTATCAATACTGGCGGGAACGCCAACCACCGGGATACCCTCTTTAGCCAGAGAAAGTGCTCCCGTCAGAGAGCCGTCTCCCCCAATGACCACCACCGCGTCAATACCGGCGGTATTCAATTCGCGTATCGCTTTCAGCCGTCCCTGCGGAGTACGGAATTCCTGACTGCGTGCGGTTTGCAAAATCGTTCCACCGTGCTGCAAAATACCGCCCACATCTCGTGCACCCATCTGGCGAAAACTTCCATGAATTAGCCCCTCATAGCCACCGACAATACCAAAAACGTTCAGCTTTTTGAATAGTGCGGTTCGTACCACGGCACGGATACAGGGGTTCATTCCAGGCGAGTCGCCTCCCGATGTCATGACGGCTATCGTTTTAATTGCGTCCATATCAACACCCTTTCAAATAATAAAATAATGGCATAAAAAATAAAAAAAACCTGGCGATTATTAAACCCTGTGCAGGATAAAACACCATTGATCGTTAAATTGTATCATTTACGCGACAGATTGGAGAAAACAAGCAAAAAAATGCCGCTCGCGGAGGTCTCCAGCGGCTCGCGAGGTTCTCCGAACCGAGCTTTGGTGCAACAACAACCATCCCTTGTCAGAAAACTGTCAGCGGGGGTGCTTTTTTGGCAACCTCTTAGGAAGGGAAAAAAACCAACTCAGACGCGCTTACCCTGTTATTGACTGGATACTGGCATTGCAAAGAAAAGCAAACGGATTCCCTTTACCCCATCCTCATTACATTAAATTAATTCGCTCGATGCGCAGGTTATCTTCTCCGCCCACCAGTTCCGCTACTTTACGGATTAGACCGTGCGTGATATGTGTGCTCTCGTTGGGGAATTCCATCAAAAAATAATGCCCACCCTCGTAAATCAAGAAAGAGAAGCGGTCTTGTCCAGGGCAGGCGTGTAAAAGCCCATGAACCCGGAATAGCCGGCGGATATCGCGGTTCTTGTCGGATGTGTGGCGAAGCACGACCGTTAACATGCGCGGTTGGTCTTTCTCCTCCGGCGAAGAGCGTGTCCCGGCAGGAGCGACCAAAAAAGTAAGCGGGATCAAGTTTTCTGGGACCGCATCTGCTGTAATAAACTGCTCAAGGTCGAGATGGGGTTCGTCTATCTCCGTTGTAGGCGGCATACCCGTTTCAACTGCTGGTAATTCATCTGCCTGTCCCCTCAATGCAGGTTCATCTTGAGGCAGCGGTTGTGCCGACTCGCGGATCAACCTGGTTGAAGCAGCAGCCTGGTAGGAAGGGTGATCGTCCGGTTGTTCTTGCGATGCTGGCGTATGCAGCGGCAAAGGTTCGGTCAGGTCTGCGCCGGGCAGTTCCCCTTCATCGTCCTCCGCAATCGGATACAGATCCTCCTCATCATCTGCTTCATCCCATACCATCTCGGTTTCCGGGACCAGGGGGAAAGATTCTTCCAATACAGGGCTGGATCCGTTATTTGTGCCGTTTTGGAGCGCCGGTTCCACATCCATTGCCAGTTCCATATTCGCCAGGTCTTCTTCGCGCACAAGGACCAACCGGTCGACCAGCACTTTTGGATCGCTGCTTTCTGCATCGGCTTTGCCATACGCAATCAGAACGTTATCCACCTGAACCAGTTCACGGTACTTACCCCAGGTATCCGGGAAAATCACCAACTCGATTGCGCCTTGTATGTCTTCAATGGTCACAAACCCCATATATTTGCCGGATTTTGCCAGGTGCGGGCGGTAGCGAACCACCATGCCCGCCACGCGAACCTGCCCTTTGTGATGGACTTCGCTCAACTGAGCAGATAAATGCGTGATCTTTTGCTTAATGTAAGGAACATAGGGTGACAGGGGGTGATCAGATACAAATAACCCGATCAGTTCACGCTCCCACTCCAACTGCTCGCGCGGATCGATATTGAGCGGTGTGCTCAATACAATATCGTCTTCGATACCCTCAACATTGCCAAAAAAGCTTAATTGCCCTGCCTGTGCAGCCCGGAAATGACTGGTGCTGACCGATATAAGGCGGTCAAGCGCATCCAAAATTGCCACCCGTGAGCCAAAGCGGTCTAATGCACCCACCCGTACCAGGCTTTCAAGGGCGCGTTTACCCACCTGGCGCAAATCAACCCTTCTGGCAATATCATTCAAATCTGCAAATGCCCCTTCCCGGCGGGTTTCCAATATCAAATCCACCGGAGCATGACCCACGTTCTTGATTGCACCCAACCCAAAGCGAATGCTGTGCCGCCCGTCATCATCTTCAATTGTGAAACCCCATTCGCTGCAATTGATATCCGGCGGACGCACTTCAATGCCCATACTGCGACAGTCAGCCACATATAAAGCCACTTTTTCACTGTTGTTAACCTCAGCCGTCAGCAAGGCGGTCATATACTCTACGGGGTAATGCAATTTAAGAAAAGCCGTTTGCACAGCCAACACGGCATAGTTGGCTGCATGGCTTTTATTGAAACCATAGCGGGCAAACCCTTCCCAGCTATCAAAGATTTGTGCTGCAATATCTGCATTCATGCCGCGTTCGGAAGCGCCATTAATGAAGGCATTCCGGTGCCGCTCAATCTCTTTGGCTTTTTTCTTGGAAATGGCTTTCCGCAAGTTATCTGCCTCGCCCGGTGCATAACCAGCGATGGAAATTGCTGCAAACATGAGCTGTTCCTGGTAAATCGGAATGCCATACGTATCTTTGAAGATGGGTTCCAACGCAGGGTCGAGATATGAAACAGGTTCCTCACCGTGCATGCGCTTAATATATGAAGGAATAAACTGCATGGGTCCGGGGCGGAATAAAGCCACCATGGCAATCAGGTTATCCAGGTTCTTGGGCTGCATCTGCATGATATAACGCGTCATCCCGCTGCCTTCAAACTGGAACACACCAGCGGTATGCCCCTGCCCTAGAAACTTATACGTTTCGACATCATCGACGGGAATATTGGCAAGGCTCCACACCTGTCCATGCCGTTCACGGATCAGACGGCAGGCATGCTCCATTACCTTGAGAGTCGCCAGACCCAAAAAATCGACCTTCAAAAGCCCCATGTAATCGACAATGTTCATCTCAAACTGCACCAGCGATTTGATTGGGTTATCTTCACTGTTGCTTGTAGGTCTATGCAGTGGGGCATAGTTGATAATCGGCAAATCGGAAATCACCACACCGGCGGCGTGTGTACCGGCGTTACGCACCAAACCTTCCATACCTCGCGCCGTATCAATCAGGTCCCGGATGTAAGGTGTTTCCGGGTCCTCATAAACCGCTTTAAAATCAGGCACCTCTTCTAATGCACTGTCCAGTGTGGTGCCCGGCATCATCGGGATCAACTTTGCAACCCGGTCTACCTCGGATAGTGGGATATCCTTCACACGTCCAACATCACGGATGGCAGCCTTAGCGCCCAGTGTACCAAAGGTAATAATCTGCGCCACGCGGTCATCACCGTATTTATGCGCGCAATATTCCATCACCCTGGCGCGCATATCATCTTGAAAATCCAGGTCGATATCCGGCATGGAAATACGCGCCGGGTTAAGGAAACGTTCGAAGTATAGACCATGCGAAATCGGTTCAAGCGTGGTGATGTCCAGCGTGTACGCCACCATAGAACCGGCAGCAGAACCGCGTGTGTTATACCAGATACCTTGCTCTGCAGCGTAGCGGCACAAATCCCATACAATTAAGAAGTAGGCATCGAAACCCATTTGGTGGATCACACCAAGCTCGTACTCCAGGCGTTCACGCACTTGGGGGTCATTGGCATGTTCGCCGTAACGCCTAAGCAAACCCTTCTCACACAATTCGCGCAAATAACTTTCGGCACTGTAGCCTTCCGGCACCTCGAACTGCGGCAGGTGGTAGCCATGAGGGGTTAAATCCACAGAGCAGCGTTCAGCGACGAGCAGCGTATTTTCAATGGCTTCCGGCACATCGTTAAATAAGGTTGCCATCTCCTGGGGGGTGCGCAGGTAATAGGTATTGCCCTGCATACGGAAGCGGTTGGGATCACTCAACAGTGATGCTGTACTGATGGCAAGCTGAATATCCTGCAAATAAGAATCGCTTTCGTTGATGTAATGGACATCGTTGGTGGCAATATACCGCGCCCCGTAACGCTTGCCCATCTCCAAAAGCGCCTGGTTGACGCGCTCCAGGTCATCCATATCATGCCGCTGCAACTCAAGGAAGAAACGGTCACGCCCAAAGACATCGAAATACCATTCCAGTTTTCGGTGTGCCTTGTCGGGGTTGTCTTCCAAAATCGCACGCGGAATCTCCCCCGCCATGCAAGCGGAAGTTGCAATCAATCCCTCTGAATGGGATTCCAGCAAGGCATGGTCAATACGCGGGCGGTAATAAAAACCGTCCAATTGCGCCGCTGAAGCCAGTTTTAACAAGTTCTGATAACCCACCTGGTTTTCAGCAAGTAAAACGAGATGATAGGATTGCTTGTCCAGCTGTGGATCACGGTCTTGCATCCCGCGTTCTGCCACGTAAGTTTCCAAACCAATGATGGGTTTGATACCTTCCGAGCTTGCAGCACGAAAGAAATCCACCACGCCAAACATCGTCCCATGATCAGTGATGCTGACAGCCGGCATATCCAGTTCTTTAACTCGCTTGATCAAACGGTTGATGTTGCTAAAACCGTCCAACAAGGAATATTCGGTATGAACATGGAGGTGAACAAACGACATTCCAGCGCGCTCCCAATAAAAATTCCGATTGCTGCTCGGAGAAAAAGAAAATCCGAATAAGGATGAGGAACCCACACCGCGCTATTCGGTCATGAAAATTTTTAGTCTTTCCTGCTGACAACCTCATTATAGCATGGTTACTTTCCCTTTTTTGGACTTTTAATGTTAAAGAATCCTTTTTTCATGAAACTCTAATATAATGTATGGGTAGGCAGATGAAAGGTGTGAGTGAATAACGTGCCACTGATGGAAAAAACCAACAACATTTCTCGTCGATTAAAGGAGCATTCTTATGACATTTCGCATTACCTGTCTTAATAACGATTCAGTCGGTATGGATAGCGGCATGTGGGGTGAGCATGGTATCTCTTACCTGATCGAAAAAGGCAATCAACGCATCTTGTTTGATACGGGCACTTCCTGGGAAATTCTTGATCATAACCTTAAAAAGAAAAAAATGACTTTGGACAACGTCTCCCATGTCGTTTTAAGCCACGGGCATTACGACCACACAGGCGGTTTGCTGTGGGTGCTCTCTCAGTTAAAAATGCCGACCCTGGTTGCAGACCCAATCATTTTCAACCAAAAATATTCTGACCGCGGCGAAGGGAAAGAACTGGTCGAAATCGGTATACCATTCACACGCGAGCAGATTGAAGAAAAAGCAAATCTGCTGCGCAGTGCAGAACCGGTAGAAATCATGGAGAGCGTCATTGTAACGGGGCGCATCCCACGTATTACTTCTTTTGAAAAGGCACCGCAAAGCATGCTGGTTGAAATTGACGGAGAAAAGCAACCCGATACGATTCTGGATGATCGCAGTATTGTGCTGCAAACCGAAAAAGGTCTCGTGTTGCTCACCGGATGCTGCCATGCCGGGATCATCAACACACTCTTTGAAATCAGGTCCCGTTTCGGTAAACCAGTTTATGCCATCACCGGCGGGATTCACCTGGTAGGAGCCAGCGAGGAACGCGTGCAAAAAACCATCGAGGCGCTGCGTGATGAATATAAACAGGCTGAGATGTACTTCAATCACTGCACCGGTTTGGATGCCATCATTGCCCTGACCAATGCCTTTGGTAAACAGGTTAAACCCTGCTACGCCGGCACCATTTTGGAATTTTAATTTCACCTGAAAAATGGGTGGCATTCACCATGGCGGACATTCAATAATAATAAAATCTCACTTCAGGAGACGAAAATGAAAGCCGATTTACCTGAGGGTATGGAAAGACTAACTGCCATGTTGCGCCCCTGGCAGCAAGCGCTTGATCACCCATCTCATGCACAATTGGAAGTACTGCAAAAATTATTACTGCTTTATCAGCAAACCGAGTACGGTAAAAAGCATGGTGCAGAAAAAATTGGCTCGATTGAAGAGTATCAACACCGATTTCCCATTGCCACATACGAAGATTACCGCCCCTGGATTACGCGTGTCATGCAGGGCGATACTTTTGCTGTCCTCAACGAACACCCGGTCGGTTGGGCAATTACCCGTGGAACAACCAAAGGAGAAACAAAATTTATCCCCATGACCCCCACAGATTTAAAAATGCGCGTGGCTGCAGGGCGTGCCATGATTAATTACACCATCACCACGCAGCGTTTTGACCTGTTCGCCGGGGTCAATCTGAACCTCAATTTTCCATCCGTCATCGGGAAGGTCTCTGTAGGCGAAAAAGAACTGGAATACGGTTACAGCTCCGGGATTTACACCAAACACGTCTCCACCTTCACGCCTATCCGCTCCGTCCCTTCACAAGATGAAATCGATTCGCTGGGCGGTGGTAAAACCATACGGGATTGGGAACGGCGTTTTGACCTGGCGTATGAAAAATGTAAAAATGAGAATGTTACCCTGGTCGGCGGTGTGGCTCCCACTGCACTCGATTTTGCCCGCTACCTTAACCAGAAATACAAACTGTATCCCAAAGATATCTGGAAGGTACAGGTGATGACGTTAGGCAGCGTTCCCGGCATCAACACCCGCCTGGTACCCGCTCTGCGCGCGATGTATGGCAAGGCAGCCATCCGTGAGATTTACGGCGCAACCGAAGGCATGTTCGGACAGCAGATGGATGACAAACGCGCCTGGATGCCCAACTATGACCTCTTCTTCTTTGAAGTGCAAACTTCAACCGGGATTAAACTGATGCACGAAATGCTGCCGGGAGAGAACGGCAGCCTGGTGGTCTCCACGCCTGTACTGGCGCGATACAAGATCGGTGACATCATCCGCGCGTACCGCCCGCCCTATTTCCGCTGCATCGGCAGGCAGAAATGGTGGACAATGGCGCGCTATTTGTGGGACGAGTTCACTTCTTTGAACCTGGGCAGGTTGTAACTGGGAAAGACGGATTCGCAGACTATAAATCCCGGATCACCTTTCCATGCAGGCATATCCAGAGCTACTCCGCTCTCGCCGTACTTGCCAGCCAGGATTGGAAGCTAGATTATTTGATTTACAAGGTGTGATTTTTTGAGACCATAAAAGATAAGAATCAGGTGACTTTTCGGGTGTGAGATGATGAGACCTCACACCCGAATTCATGTTAAGGTCTTTGCCCGCAGGATTGCTGGCGCATTACTTCCCGCGAAACAACATTGATAACCCAAGCAGGATCAGGGCTGCGGCTGCCACAATGCGCCAATCGAAGATATTCCCCAACCCAATCCCAATTAAGATAATTGCAAAAAAGATAGAGCCCCAGATGGGACGCCGGTATGCTGGCACCGCGAGGCGGATCAAAGCCTCGATAATAAATATCACGCCCGCTCCGATAAAAATCAGAGACCATGTCGGTGACACCCAACCCCATTCATTCAGGTTAATAAATGGGATCCCTGCCAGTAAATTGGTGTTATTAACCAACAGCAGCACAACACCAGCCCAAATCAAAACGGCAGCCCAGGCAATGGTTCCCAATGGGTCGCGCCGCCATTTTTCATCCACCGTTTTTTCTTCGTGCTTTTCTACTTCCTTTTCATCTTTCTCGTCTTTTTCGTCTTTTTCATCCCAGCTATCGTTGTCAGACATATCTGCCTCCTGCGAGTTCACTTACAGTATCCTAATAAATATACGCAAATTTAGGAATCAAGTTTCAGTTTTGTTTCTCTTTCGACAATCCAAAATCCAGCCAATCAAGGCGCCGCCGAGTGCTCCCACCAGAACACCCATTACCATATCGCCTGAAAAATAGCCCAGGGCTGCACCAAAAATCAAGCCCAAGCCAACGCCCATGCCGATATAGCGACCTGGATAGTAGGGGATTTTTTCTGGTTGTTGCGGATCAGTCATTGGTTTTTCGCTCCCTGATAATCAATTTCATTATAGCATAGGGGTGTATGAGACGAAAATTTCTTCGACGATTTTCTAAAAAGCGAAAAAACTTTAATCCATAGGAAAAATATGCTAGAATGTGGAAAAGATTACGAATATTTCTGCGAACTATAATACAAATAATGGATAAGCACAAAATCAACATCAGGCTGTATGCCAATCTGAAAGAAAAAGCCGGCACCAACCAGATTGAAATGGACATTCCCCACGGCTGTACCGTGGGAGAACTGAAAACACTGCTCAAAAAAGCCTGCCCGCCGCTGGGACCGCAGCTTGCCAACGTCGTGGTGTTGATTAACAAACACCATATCTTTCTTGATTCAGATATTATTCCTTCCAACGCAGAAGTCACCTTCCTGCCACCCATTGCGGGCGGCGCTCACCGGAGCAATAACAACCCCTCAAGCACACTTACCTAACCTTGTTGCAGTGCCTGATCTGTCAAAAAAAGTACAACCCAAAATATACTCATCCTGTACTCAGAGAATATTTTAGTTCTTTTTTACACATTTCCTGTCAGATTACTATAAAATAAATTTGTACAAATCTCTCCTGTAAAACTATACAGAATCTATCCATTACATATCTTTTTTTACAGGTACTATTTTCTATTCTAAAAGTAAAAAAGGAAAGGTGAAAAATGGTCTCAAAAACCAGAGCGGGGGCGAGCAGGGTGAACCCCTGGAACCACCTGGCGATCCGTACCAAAATCATCCTGATCGTCTTGTTGGTCATTATTGTTTCAGTCGCTTCTCTGACTATCTTCAACTCCATCAGCATCACACAAAACACCCATTTACTGGTTGGAGAAGAATTGACGTTAATTGGTAGAGACAATGTGCTGCGCGCAGCAGAAAACATCGAGAAGCGAGTGAATGAGCTAAAAGTTTTAGCAATCACACCTGACATCATCCAACTGGTGAGCGAAGCCAACCAGGTCAACGCCGCATTAAGCCAGGAAGAGATTGAGCAAATCGATACTGGCTGGCAAAACATGGCAAACAGCGTCGAAGCATTGGTCACCGAAATCGAAGAAAACGAAGTCAGCCAATACTTGCGGACATTTATGGCGAATTTCCCCGGTGAAATCGAAGTCTTTATCACGGACATCTATGGGCTCAACGTTGCAATGTCGGGGCGAACCGGCGACTACCTGCAATCCGATGAGGGCTGGTGGAAGGCTGCTTTCGCCAACGGTCAGGGGGCTGATTTTATCGATAAAGTGAGTTATGACGAATCGAGCGAAGAATATGCGATGAACATTGCCACACCCGTGCGTGACCAGGACGGGGCTGTCATCGGTATACTGCGCGGGACAGTGGATGTTTCTGTCATTTTCGAGACGCTCTCCGCGGTCCGCATTGGGCAAACAGGAGAAGCCATCCTGCTGGATGCCAGTGATAACATACTGTATGCAAGCGATGAAAGCATGTTGATGCAGACAGCGCCGCAATGGTTGCAAGATTTCCTCAACAGCGATGAGGTTTGGAGTGCCAATATGCAGACCCTGGCTGGACAGCCCGCCCTGGCAGCACAAAGCGAGTTGAGCGGTAAACTGGGTGAAGCCCTCGGCTGGGAAATCGTCATGGTGCAGGAATTATCAGAAATCAACCAGGTAACCCGCCGCAATCTGCTGTACAGTATCTTGCTGGCGGTCAGCGTGGCAATGATATTCAGCCTGATAGGGTGGGTTCTGGCAACCGGCATCTCCAACCCCATCCGCATCATCACACAATCCATTAAACGACTTTCACAGGGAGAGATCAACATCAATGCGGGTACAGAGGGGAAAGAACAATCCACGCACCTGATGTCTTTGCGCAAAGACGAAATCGGCGAAATCAGCCGTGCCATTGAGGGGTTGATCGATTACATGACCGAAATGACCTCAGCAGCAGGTGAAATTGCTGCAAACAACCTTGCGGTGAGGGTACAGCCGAAATCACCCGCAGATGTATTAGGCAATTCATTCCAGTTAATGATCACCAATCTGCAAAACTTAATCCGTTCGGTGGTGAAGAATGCAGAAGGGGTGAACTCAGCATCCGGCACGCTCGCAGAGGTAGCTGCGCAGGCTGGAAGGGCTACCGACCAGATTTCGACCACCATCCAACAGGTCGCAGCCGGCACCACTCGTCAAACAGAGAGCATTAATACCACAGCATCGGCTGTAGATCAGCTCAACCGGGCGATTGAAGGGGTTGCCCGTGGCGCTGGCGAACAGGCTGTTGCCATTCAAAAAGCCTCTGAAATCACCGCTGAGATGAACAAAGCCATTCAACAGGCGATTGAGAATATAAAAATGGCAACCGATGGCGCCGGGGAAGCCGCCAGGCTTGCCCAGGAAGGCACCCAGCGCGTGTCGGAAACCATCAACGGAATGCAGTCCATCCGTGATAAAGTAGGGCAGGTCGGAAACAGCATTCAGGAAATGGGACAGCGTTCAGAACAGATTGGGCAAATCATTGAAACCATCGAGGATATCGCATCACAAACCAACCTGCTTGCTTTGAACGCCGCCATTGAAGCCGCGCGCGCCGGTGAACACGGAAAAGGCTTTGCCGTCGTTGCCGATGAGGTCAGCAAACTGGCAGAACGTTCATCCCTGGCAACCAAAGAGATCGCCGAATTAATTACCAACATCCAGATCACCATTAAGGAAGCGGTAAACGCCATGCAAATCAGCGGTCAGGAAGTAGAAAAGGGTGTAGAAAAAGCCGGGACAGCAGGTATTTCACTGGAAAATATCCTCAAGTCATCCGAAAACGTGTACACCCAATCTGAACTGGCAGCCAACGCTGCCGAACAAATGATGTCTGCCGCAAACGAGATGGTGGTTGCAGTGGATACCGTATCCGCTGTCATTGAGGAAAATACCGCCGCAACCGAAGAGATGGCTGCCAGCGCCAATGAAGTAACCACCGCCATTGAAAACATCGCCAGTATCTCCGAAGAAAACAGCGCCGCAACCGAAGAGGTTAGCGCCAGCACCGAAGAAGTCAGTGCTCAGGCACAAGAAGTATCCAAGGCAGCCACAGACATGCAAAACATGGCTTCATCCTTGCAAGAAGTGGTGTCTAGCTTCAAGTTATCTTCGGATTAAGAACTTTATGGCAGATAAGAAAAAAAGAGTATTTGTGCCTGAACAGCGTCAGTGAAAAAAGGTCAAAACTACCGCTCGCAGGCTGATTTGAAATAATACAGGTCTCCTTTCGGACGAAACGCGCTTGAGAAAACCCAAAGCGCGTTTCGTTTTAACCCAGGTGAAGGAAGACCGCGTCAAACCTTTCGCTGCTTTCATGGCAGGTGCAGCGTCAACGTCCAGATTGCCGCAGCCGGCAAGACGGGCAGTTGGTCAGGATCCACATCCGGTTCACCTTGCAATAAAACCGCAACAGCGCCATCCTGATATGGCATGGATACTGAAACCAAATCACCTGCATTTTCGATCATCGGCGAGCTTTCGGTATATTGCACGGAAACCTCAGGCGGAAAATCGGTGAAATATTCCTTCAATTGCCCATCAAAAAACAGATACAAGTCTACTTGATAGGCAGATGCGCCCTCTTCATCAAGCAAAATTTCGCCATCAATACGCGTGTCCAACGCATAATCGATGTGCAGTGTGCGGCAGGTATCTTCGCAATACTCGTTGGCAAAAGCACACTCCATTTGTACCTGCCCATCGCCTGTCAGCAAAATGCGCCCTTCTTCCTCGCGAATGGAAAACGGATATGCCCGAACACATTCCTGTCCACTGCCAGCCCACATTTGCAGGCGCAACTCCAGAACACCAGACTGCGTTACCGGCAGGGGGGTCTCTTCAGTTTGCGATATACTTACCATAGTGGATGCCTGTTCTGAAGAATTTTCATTGTTCACACTTTCTTCACTCACAAGCGATTCATCGTCCGCAGAGAGAATCTGGCAAGAGGTCAGTAACAACAAGCTTAAAGCGCTTAGCAGCCGAAGAAAAAACGATAAGAATCCAAAAGGGGTTATTTTCATATTCCCAATACTGCATCAATCCTGGTAAACTGTCAAGTGAAACTCAACAGTTCTGATCAATGAATTTATTTGTTTTTTTACTCAAGAAAAAATGTTTATCGGATATGATCCTATTATCAATACCCCCTGCATAACACCAACCCATCCATAATACTGATTGATTAGAGGTAAAAATGAATACTGATCTTCTCTTATACCTGCTCGTAGGGATCGTTATTTCGATTCCGGTGATCTTGTATATTTCGAACCGCTTCTTTGGTGAACTCACCTATCGTTTTACAATTTGGATCGTTATCGTCGCAGCTATTTGTGCTGTAGGTGGGTTCCTGATTGCCACCTTTGGAACAGTTTTATACCTGGTCATGATCTTTGTTGTGGTCATCATTGCGATTCTGGTGGTGATTATGCTGTTCTACAACAAGATTGTTGAACCAATCAAAATTATGAAAGGGGCAATCCGCTCACTTGGGTTTCAAGGGAATCTCAATCGTGAAATTCCTGAAGAAATTAAAAAGAAGATCATGGGCATCAGAGGGGAACTCGGAGAAATGGGGCAGGGTCTTAAAAACACCGAAATGCGGCTTCAATATTTATCCGACACTGCCATGAGCATTGCAGCAGGCGACCTGACAGCAGAAGTTAAGATCCTATCCGAATCAGATGAATTAGGGATTGCCATCGAGAAAATGATGGGAAGTTTGAAATACAGTATCGATCATATTGCCAAAAGCGCTGCCCAACTGAGGGAAACCTCAACGTTGTTATCAACCACAGCCAGTCAATCCGGGCAGGCAGCCGAGCAAATTACCACCGCCATCCAGCAGGTGGCAAGTGGTGCTTCACAGCAAAACGAATCGGTTTCACAAACTGCCAAGTTTATCGATCAAATGTCTTATGTTATCACCGAGGTTGCAAATGGCGCGCAGGAACAGGCTTCTGCTGTGCAAGTGGCTTCATCAGCCACAGGCAGGCTTTCCGATGCGATTCAGCAAATTTCTGACAATACCCAAAAACTAGCCGAAAACACTGCCAGTTCGGTACAGGTAGCAAAAGACAGCGCCCACGTTGTCGAACAAACCATCCAGGGTATGCAATCTATTCAAAGCAAGGTCAATCTTTCCTCTCAAAAAGTCCAGGAAATGGGGCAGCGTTCAGATCAGATCGGTGCAATCGTTCAGACGATTGATGACATTGCCTCGCAAACCAATCTATTGGCGTTAAATGCGGCTATCGAGGCTGCACGCGCCGGTGAGCACGGTAAGGGGTTTGCAGTGGTGGCTGATGAAGTGCGAAAACTGGCTGAAAAATCAACCCTCGCTACAAAGGAAATCGGCGTATTGATCCATGCCATCCAACAAACCGTAACAGACGCCGTTGATGCCATGCAGGAAAGCAGTTCAGAAGTAGAGAAAGGTGTTTCTTACGCAAATCAATCCAGCGAATCACTTGAAAAACTGCTGAGAACCTCCCAGGTCGGATTGGTTAGCGGGCAAGAGATCGCCAGGGCAACCGGAAACATGAGTTCCATGTCCAGTGACCTTGTAACCGCCATGGATCGGGTATCTACTGTGGTCGAGCAAAACACCGCAGCAACAAAAGAAATGTCCACTGGATCAATTGAGATGTCTCAGGCAATTGAGAATATCGCTAGCGTCAGTGAAGAAAACAGCGCTGCCATAGAGGAAGTAAGCGCTGGCGCTGAGGAAATGAGCGCTCAGATGAACGAGGTGATCTATTCCACAAAATCTCTGGCGCAAATGGCGGATGAATTGAACCAACTGGTAGAAAAGTTCAAGCTTTCACGCTAATCCGTAGTGTACAGATCACCGGAAATTGCCACCGGAAAGGTCAGTGGAGGCTTACTCACACAACAATCTATCGTTAGCCAAAGTACTCCTTAGTTCGGGTATAAAAACAGATATCCGAACTCAGTGTATCAATCCCTGGTTTGAAGCAGACCTCTACTCGCGTTTACTGGCGCACTTCCAGAATACCGGTTATCACAAGTAACAGGACTGCAATGTCAGTATTACTCTTCCAATCAATTTTCCTGATTCTCTTTGT
>CAYRRA010000054.1:0-22473 GCA_964426355.1 uncultured Anaerolineaceae bacterium | reverse complement strand
TGCGCTTGAAGAATTACGGTTGGAAAATGTGACACAATTGACCGCCTATATCCGGTGCTGTAAAGAACGAGATGTTCACAGATTTCCATACAGCCCGGCAACAAAATCAACTATTTATGTCAACAAATGGCGTGAAATGCAGGAAACGATGATGCTGGGGCTGCGCCTGATCCGTGAAGGCATCTCAAGGCAAGCTTTTCTCAATCGTTTTGGGGTTTCAGTTGATGCTGTGTTTGCAAATGAACTGAGCCAGCTTTATCAAAAAGAATTAATCCACACAGATAAGGATGATGGTGATATCATCCGGCTATCAAATAATGGTCGATTTGTCAGTAACCAGGTGTTTATGCATTTTGTGGATTGAAAAATTCTATTTCACAACGATACGGGTTCCGTAACCACGCTTCTCCCATGTTCCGGGTGTCCACACCGGTGTTGTCCAACGAAAAATCCATTTAGCTTCTTCGCTGCGCATATTGACACAGCCGTGGCTCATTACTGTGCCGTAATTGGTATGCCAGTATGTGCCGTGAATGGCAACACCAATATCGGGAACGAAAAATGTCGTCCAGGGCACACCGGGAATTTCATAATCGTAAATAGGGAAGCCGTATGCATCAACCCGCTCGCTGATTAATATCCCATTTCCCATGTGTTTGGAAGGCATCTTTGACGAAACATGAAAATCTTCGCCTTTGGGGGTATCGGTAGAAATTTCGCCAGGGATGGATTGTCGTGGAACCCCAGAGGAAATTTTTGTTTTCATCACAATATGATTGCCTTCATAGGCGGTGAGCGTTTGCTGAGGGATTGAAATGAAAATTAATTTTTCTTCAGGAGGAACGTCCGGTGAAAGTGGGGTAAGCTCGTCGTCGGGTATAACTCGTAAATGAGGTGCGGGAACGAAATAGGTATAACTGCTATCCATCTCATCTTCAATTTTGTACCAGGGTTCACCGTCTGGACCTTCATCGATAGTACGCACCCAATGTGTGGAGCTAAAGTATAGCCGATAAAGAGGTTGCCAGCCGCGTAAGGAATTATAGCGCCAGGATTGCGTGTAGGGGACAGTCACTTCTGTCAGCAGACCACTCTCAGGAAAATTGTTAACAACGGGGTTGAGCTGCGTGTGAACTTTAACGGTATAAGCCGAGTGAATATATCCACCCCAGACGCGATACCAGATGGGGTTATAACCTGGACCAAATTCAGACTCAACTTCATAGTAGGTATTAACCAGTTCATCGAAATAGCGCTGATATAGAATCTCACTTGCATCGGAGGGTTGGCTATAAACGCTGACGGAGTCGGCTGTAATACGAATTAAACCACCAACTTTTTCGGCATCGATCGCGGAAAAGCCTTTCAAATACGGGCTGAATGCTAACCCAGCGGTGGATAACATACCCAACTGTAAAAATTCTCGTCGTGATAACTTCTTTACCATGCGATGATTATACACAAAATTAGATTAATTGGATTTAAGAACCGTTTTATTCGGGCAGCGTTCCGACCTCTAAAGAGCGCGCCTCACCCGTGCCATAAAGCCGGTATTGCACGTTGCCAAAAACTGCTTCACGGATGTCTCGTGTTCGTGTGATTTCTGGCAGTGTATCGGTTATCCATTCTTTCATTTGGGCATGTGAGTCAGAGTTTTGCGGCAGCGAGCCCACAAAAGCTAAATAATCAATGGCATCCTGATCGGAGGGATTTGACGGCTGATTGATATTGGCATCGATAAAGTCGATGGTGTCGGGAAACCGGCTAAAAAAATAGATCTGCCTCAGGTTACTCTCTTCTTCTTTCCAACAAACCCAATGAAATAATAGGGATTCCCCAATTTCTTGTTCTGAACAGGTATAGCCTTGATTCTTCAACAATCCATTAACCTCTTGAGTCAACAATCCAGGGAGACCTGCTTTTTCATGCGGTTCAGACAGCTCCTGAATTGAGGCAGCCGAAGTTTCTTTCGATTGTTTGAAATTAGAGAATATGTCATGATTACCCAACAGCACTCGTAAACTTAGAAAGAGGAAGGTGAAAATTAGAAACGCAATGATGAAAAGAGGGATGCGCCAGCTTGATTTTCTTGTGGTCATTTTTCGTCAAGAAAGTAAATCGTGCAATCCGAATTTCTCAAGGATTTCCTTCAGAGCAAATGGTGTTTCAATGGCGTCTTTTTTTAAGTCTCGATCCTGCACCAGTTCAAAATATTCAATCAATGCAGATGCAAAACGAACACGCGCGAGAGGTGGCAACAGTTCCAGCATATCTACTGGTTTCATGTTCATGGTCTCAAAAATATCAAAACCCATCATACCTGCAATTTTTGCCAGATTTGAGCCCCGTGGTATTTCTTTGCCGCTCATATAGTCGAGCATGTTGGCTTCTGTGACCCCAATGTGCGCAGCAAATTCGGTAATAGTCTTTTTAACGCCTTTCTGGTTGCGCCAGTTTTCAAATTTTTCCTGAAGCCAGGCAGTCGTCTCATTTTCAGGTGTTTCCATGTATTTTCTCCATAACTCTTCCGATAATTTTATTCAATTTTACCAACTTTTTCCCTCGTTTTGCGGAAATCTGTTCGTGATAGAATCAAATTATTCTCTTTTTTATTTCTCGCAACAAGCCTGGTGAGGAGTTATTGAGACGAGAACATCCAATTTACCAAACGGTCTTTGGATTTTGCTTATCCATCATTGGATTGATCGCTTTGCTGTTTTTCGGCACCTTCTCACATCTAACGTGCCAACGTGAGGTGGGTTCTGGTACGGTAGATTGCGATCTTCAGGCAAAATTATTCGGTTTGCTCCCTTTATCCGTGAAAAAAGGTGTTCATGATGTTAATCATGCAAAAGTGGAGTTAAGCTGCTTCACCGATAGCGGCTCTCTGGTTACTGAATGTGTGGAGAACAGCCTGGCTATCGTTGGATCTGATGGGGTTCTGCGGATTTCACCGCATTACTTGAACGCGAGTACGGCTGCGGAAACCATGCATGAGATCAACGATTTTATCCACTCATCAGAAAATAATCTAATGCTGCGCAATCAGAATTGGGCAAACGTGATTTTGGGATTGTTATTCGTCTTTGTTCCTTTTACCGTGTTGGGAGGGTTGATATTTGCCATAAGCGTGGACAGGCTCTGATTACGGTCACCAAAGAAATCAACAATGATAATTACATTTGAAGGAAAACAGGTTTTCATGTTTTTTTCCTGGAACAAAAAAACCGCTTCGTTGAGAAATCTCTTCGAAAACGGTCTTTCAGTCGGGGCGAGAGGATTTGAACCTCCGCTCTCTTGCACCCCATGCAAGCGCGTTACCGGGCTACGCCACGCCCCGAATGTCCTGAGATTATAGCCTGTTTTTTTAGATTTGACAATGGAATTCACAAAATCCCGTATGCATAAAATGTGGGGACGAAGAGGATGCGATATGCCTTTTGCCAGGCAAGCTGGTCGATCTGTTCCAGTCGATTGATCTCTTCAGCGGAGAGCATACCATCCAGGTCTGCGCGTATCAATTCCCATTCTGAGGCTGTTTGTTCAGACGTGGGGTATGCCCCCCATTCACCTCCCAGCAAACCGCTGTGTACATTTCGACAGCCAACATCCACCAGCAGATGTGCTAAAGTGCGACCGATTTGTGGGTTTGCGCCTTGTTTTTTCAACGATTCGGATTGCAGGATACCGATACGTGCCAGGTCAACAGGGTAATCGATACGTGCTGAATAGTCTGGCTCAGCAAATAATATAACGGGACCATTTTTCCTGGTTACTCGGCACATCTCCAGAAGCGCGTCATGTGGTTTTTGAAGCCAAAGAAGCAAAAAATGACAAAAGCAGGCATCCATGCTGTGCGTGGGGATTGGCAGTCGATATGCATCTCCGCATACATATCGTACACCGGAGTCGAAGGAGTGCGCTTTCTTCAAAAAAAGCGGCTCGATATCCAATCCATACACATTTCCTGTGATGGCTCTGTGTATTTCCATACTAACTGCTCCAGTTCCGCAGCCCACCTCCAGAATCTTTTCTGCGCTCTCAAGGTTGAGTATCTGAAGTAAATGCTGACGAACGGGCGCCGTCCAAATGGCTTGCTGCGAGAAACGTTGATGCCAGCGGTTTACGCCAATCTGGGGAGCATTATCCATCGTTTTCTTTGCTGGCTTCCAGTGCTTTTTCCCAGATTTGCTCCCAGGGATCAGTCAATAGATTGCCTAACGACTGTGGTTTGCCCTGCCGGGCGAGGACATCGCCGTCTGGTTCTACATAGAGCCAGGCACGTCCTTCACCGGGGATATACTCATTTGCGTTCTCCAACTCTATCTTGACAGGGTTAATTGCCGAGTAAGGCACGGGAATATCCCAAACCAGAGAGATGTCCAGGTATTCTGCTTCCTGACGAACCTGATCAAGTATATTTTGTAAGGAAGGCTGGGCTGCGCTTAATGACAATGATTTCAGTTCCATCTGGGCGAGACGCTTTACCAGACCCAGGTAAAATTCCGGTTCCTCATCGCGGATGGTGAGATGCACCGTGAGGAAGATATCCTGTGCCAGAACGTCCCGGATTGCTTCCCATGCAGTTTCATCATTGGGGTCAAGCACAATCATGGCGTGGTCAAGACCGCATTGTAGAAGCTGTTCGAGATACTCTGGTTCACCCAGCCGGTATCCGCCAGTGAGCAACCCGGTTACCTGTCCCAATTTTTCGGCATGTGCAATCAAGTCAGGCAAATCTGGTCGAATTGTGGGTTCTCCACCCGTAAAAATCAGGTGAGGAATGCCCGCTTTCCAGGCTTTGTCAAAAATGATTTTCCATTCTTCAGTGGTCAGGTCGCGGGATACGCGGTCTCGAGGAGCTGACGCACCCAATCCTTGATCCACTTCCTGGTATGTGAGTGCACAATCGAGGCGGTAAGGGGCATTAATTATCTCGCTGTAGGGTGTGAGACGGTCAAAGCCGAGGAAGGTTACCGGGTCCAGGTCTGGTTTGTTGACCAGGGAGTGGATACTGTCTTGAAAGTCATGATAATCTTGCAGTACTTGCTCGTGTTGAATGCGATAACGCCTGGAGATAGTGCGGATAATCTCAGCCAGCGGTGTCTGGTTGACCAGGTAGTACGCAAATTCGGCGGCAGTTTGATTGAGATGTAATACTGTACTTGCGTTCAAGATCAGGATTGCAGAGCCATTTTGATCCAGACGAAGATGCAGACGGTATGGAAAATCACTTTCGGGTGGCGATTGATAGTGGTAAACACCCGGTTCAAGGGGTTTGTGATGCGTAAAAAAGCGTTCTTTAATTGTTTCGATTATCGTGTCGATTATGGTCATAATCTCCTCCAATCAGGCATCAATAAAATGGATCGCACGGGGTGGTTCAATTTTTCCTGCCCGGTATGCCAATGGGCATCCGCCGCCACATATCGCAAGCAGGCTGCATTCCTTGCAAACTTCAGGAACATGAGAACGATTGCGAAGCTGTAGGGCGAGTTCATGGTTCCAAATAGACTCCCAGGGGTCGTGCAGGATATTGCCTAAAGGTGTGTAAAAAGACTGACAGGGCAATACAAAGCCATCCGGTTCGATGCACATATTGTATAGAGCGGCAGTACAGCCTTTGACCCCTAAAGTTTGCAGGTCGAACAGGACCGGATCAAAATTGCAATATTGCGTGGGTGTGTACCAGGTTAATTTCTGATGATTTTTTTGTGTCATCTCGCGTGCAAGTACGAGCAGGTCGGGAAGAATGGCTTCGGAAAGTCCAGTTCCGACCGTTGTGCCGTGCCCAGAGTAGATTAACGCATTTAAACCTACCCGGGGAACACCTAAATCTGCAAGGAAAGCGAGCGTTTCATGCAGGTTTTGGTAATTGTTCGACAGCATGGTGGTATTGGTCATCATGTACAGGCGAGTATTGAGTACATTGCGAATCCCTGCGGTTGTTTCAGCCCAGGCACCGGGGAGGTTTACCATTTCATCATGGATTTTTTCATCGTGTGACTCGATTGTAATTTGCACATGGTCCAACCCTGCATCAACCAATGCTTTCACAAGTTCTGGGTCTTTTAGTTTTCGCCCATTTGTGTTGATCCCAGTGATTTGTCCATTGCTTTCAGCATGTGCGATGAGTTCTGGTAGGTCAGGACGCAGAGTGGGTTCCCCACCGGTGAAGATAATGTGCGGGATACCGATGTCCCACAATTGATCCAGGATTGTTTTCCACGTCTGCGTGTCGAGTTCATTTCGCTGGCGGTCCAGCGGATTATAGCAATGGTGGCAGCGGTTGTTACAGCGATAAGTCAAAGCAAGGTCCATGCGGTAGGGGGCAGAGAGGTCTCTTTTTGAGAAAGGGAGAATTGTATCGAAAATCGGTTCCAGTCCATCATCGTGTGGAGAACCTTGTTCCAGTATCCTCAGCTTATCCCATTCGCTTTGTGGCAGGTGCATCAATAAATCCAGCAGATCAGCTAATCGGGACGATTTGGATGTTTGTGAAATCTGGAGTAAGGTTTGTTGATCCGTTGGTGTCATGCTTGCCAGGATGGGTATCAGGGCAGTCAACTCGTCATCGTCAAGCGGTTCAAGGAATTGGACTGTCTGCTGCAATTTGTCCGAATTGGCTTGTTTGGCGAATTGTTTGAGGAGAGCAATTTCTTCTGTCGTTAAGGAAGTAAACCCGCGTATCAACGTTGATATTCGTTCATATTCTGGTGAGATTATCAAACGGATTTGGGCGGCGATATCCTGGTAATCGGTGCGTGCAACACTTTTGTTCACCCGAAAACTGTGTGTGAGAGATGCCAATGCCTGTTTTTCAGTGCAGCCATGCAATACCAGGTAGGTCATGAAGGCAGCGGTGGGGTTAAAGTGATAAACCCGGCTGGCATTGACCATGAGCATACCGCTGCCGTCACCATCAATCCGCAAATGCAAGCGTGATTCCCCTCCCTCGCTGCGCTCTTTAAATTGATAAATACCCGCAGCAGGCGGTTTGAAGGTTTTATTGGAGCGGAAAAAATCTTTCAGCTTCACCATGACGTTATCCAGGCATAAAGTTAAGTTTGATCCTGTAACTCGATTATCCTGGGTATCAGCGTCCACCACCTGCACAGGCGCAGGCACAGCTCGCACAGGCACAGGCGCAAGCGCAGCTACCTCCGCTGGACCTTCCACTGCTGGAACGTCCGGATGTTTTTGGAATGGGATTGGTCTTATTGGTAATCCCACCAGTGAATGAGGTGAGGTTGCCAATCACACCTGCAGAAAAACTCTGTACGCTGTTCACCACAGAGGCTGCAAAATCTGAGCCGGGCAAATGGGGAAGTGAGACAGAGTGCCCGGATGAAGGGGAGGCGCTGCCTGTCAGCGAACCGCCAGCGGATGCGACAGTTGAAGGACGAAAAGTCGGGTCGTAGCTGCTCCACCAGGTGGGAAGAAATACTGGACCAGTGAAAACGCGCTTTGTGCGGTTTTCATAGTTGCGGTCAGCCATTGTCCAGTCCAAAGCTTCCTCGATCTTTTTCATTTGCACTTCTGGTGTGTCTTCTGCAGCAATGTACTCCCAGGCTTTGTCGATGATGCTCTTGTAGTATTCAACCGTCTCTTTGTGGCTGAATCCTTTCATTTTGTTGGTCACGCTTTTCACCAACTTAACCATCAATTCTTGAAGAAGATTGCGTTTGGCGGCTTCTGTTTTTGCTTCAAAAGCCTTCAGGAAATCGGTTTCGTATGCGCGCAAGTCGGGCAGGGGGGTGATTTGTTTAATTTCCAATGGCTCGCGTGTAATCACCTCGGCAGCACCTTTCTTTACGACTGAGAAGAGGATCATCGTCAGAATCTTATCCATTGGTTCTTCCATCAACAGCGCAGCTTCTACTGCGGTTAAACCCCGTTTTACCCCGTTTCCTTCAATTGAAATTTTGGGTGGGAGGTATTTCATCTTGCGTTTGTTCGTGCCAACTGTCCCCTGGTAAATACTCCAACCGAAAAAGAGTGCAAAAATGGAACAGCAGCCAAATCCAAACAGGTTTTCAAAGATGGTTTCAAATATGCCGCCTACCCCGACAGGCTGATTTGTAAAAGTATTACCAGCTGGGGGAGAACTGATGGCGCTCTCTGGCACAAGCCGTGCTGGAAACGTGACATTGAAGACATATCGATCTTTGCTGCTGGCTTCACTGCTCTGCCAACGGTAATAGACCCGTCCATCCGAATCATACCCACTCTCTGGCTCACTTTCGCCGGGCCATCCTTTCGGTTCAGAGCGGCGCGGTTCTTCTGTGGTCAAACCAGGTGGTAAAAAGATTATGACAGTCATGTCCGTTTTACCTGATACAGCCGAAGAATCGAAATAATTCGGTTGGAACTGGCTCCCTGCGTATGCTTCAGCCTCTTCTTCCGTCCCGGGGAAAATGACGCCTTTCACATTCCAGATGCGTGCATGGAAGTGTCCTGACCCTCCCGCAGGGATGGCGTTCGAGCCCAGACCGAACTCGACACCGTTGGAAATGTATTCTGATTTCTTGATATGAGAAATGGCATTTCCATCGATTTCAGCGGACATATAGCTGTAGCTGTAAGTGGAACCAGCCGGCATACCGATATCGATAAAGTCAATTTCATGGGCACCGGGTTTATTTACGAAATCATAGGTATATTCAATGGTGGCAGTGCCATCGGCATTGATGTAATAATGCACCACAGCAGTTGGTACGTTAAACGAATATGATTGCCCTGCAGCTATCCCGAAATCAAGGCTTAAAAATACAACAAGTAATATAAGCAGGATCAATCCTTTTTTCTTCATCATTTCCTCCGTGTCGATTTACAGATCATTCGCTATTACCATTTGGGTTCTTCTGTCATTTGGTACGTGGTTCCACAAAATTGGCATGTAACGACTGCGGCGCCTGCGGCGAGTTTAATGTTTTCTGATGTGAGCACTCCTCCGCAATGTTGACATTTCATCGAATCAATCTTCATCTGCCCGGGTAGATCCAGGTTGATGGAAATGTTTTGCGCAGCTTGTGCCTCTTGCTTAGACTTACGTTTCGAGAGATATATGATGACAATTGCGCCGATGACGCACAAGACACCAAAACCAATCAAAAAGATGCCCGTACCAATCCAACTGGTCGAGCCTTGGGGACTGGTAGCGCCTAAGACAAAAAGAAAACCAAAGACGATGGTAAGGGCAGCGAGAATAAACAAAATGGCAGCGCCAATTGTAGATGTTAATTTCATGGTTCACTCCTTTTGAATAAGTTTATCATTTTCCCCAGCTTCTGTGTCTTTCAATCGGGTAAGATACAAATAGCTGGAGAGAATCTATCATAAAGCAGTATCAAAGAAAGTATAATTTATTTTATGAATGATGATAATGATTTAACGTATAAAAAACTACTTGCGTTGCGCCAGGAAATCAACCTGAATAATCACAGGTATTACGTTCTTAATGCCCCAGCTCTTAGCGACCATGAATATGACCAGTTATTCAAGGAGTTGCAGCAAATTGAGGCTGCTCACCCAGAATGGATTACCCCAGATTCCCCAACGCAGCGCTTGACGGGACAGGTATCCGATCGATTCGTCAAAGTGCGGCATCCCGCACCCATTTTAAGCCTTTCGAATGCATTCAACGAGGCAGATTTGCGCTCGTGGTTTGAACGCATTGCAAAAATTGACGAAAGAGTGCTGAGCGCCGATTTTGTCACCGAGCCGAAATTTGATGGGTTGACGGTTGTCCTGCATTATCGAGATGGTGTGTTTGTTCAAGGGGCAACTCGCGGCGATGGTGAGGTTGGCGAAGACATCAGCAGTAATCTGCGAACAATTAAATCGATTCCATTACAGATACCGGTAGACCCCTCCGGACCGCCCGCACCGCCTTACCTGGTTGTGAGGGGAGAAGTATTTATGCGGTTAAGCGATTTTGAAGCCTTGAATGCCAGGCTTGAAGCCAATGGAGAAAGAACATACGTAAATCCGCGTAACACTGCCTCAGGTGCGTTGAGGCAACTGGATTCATCCATCACCGCATCGCGCCCATTGGTGATTTCTGTGTATGCAATTACTTCAGCTGAAGGAGAAATTCCCCAGACGCAATGGGAATCATTATCCTATTTGAAAGCGTTAGGTTTCCCTGTTTCAGACCTTTCTACGTATTGTCCGAACCTGGAATGTGTGATGGATGAATACCGTCTTTGGCTTGACAGGCGCGACCGGATCGACTTTGAAGTAGATGGCATGGTGGTCAAGCTCAATGATTTGAAACTGGCAGATGATTTGGGTTTTGTTGGAAAAGATCCACGCGGAGCGGTTGCTTTCAAATTTCCTGCCCGTGAGGTAAGCACCATTCTGCATGGGATTGGTGTGAACGTAGGGCGCACCGGTGTGCTTACGCCTTATGCAATTCTGGAGCCTGTTGAGGTTGGCGGCGTCATGGTGAAGCAAGCCACGCTGCATAACTTCGATTTCATTGAGGAGCGCGATATTCGCATTGGGGATAGGGTGATGATAAAGCGCGCCGGTGATGTGATTCCTTATGTGATTGGTCCGATGATTGAAGCCCGCACCGGAGCAGAAAAGAAATATATCCCGCCACAAACCTGTCCTTCCTGCGGGCAGCAGGTAGAAAAGGTGGAAGGCGAAGTCGCCTGGTATTGTGTGAACGCTGCATGCCCTGCTCAGCTTGTCCGGAACCTGGAGCATTTTGTTTCACGTCCCGCAATGGATATCGTCGGTTTGGGGATCAAAATCGTACAGCAATTGGTGGATGCTGATTTGGTGCATGATGTGGCTGACCTGTATTCTCTGCAGAAAACCGACCTGTTGAAACTGGAAGGTTTCGCTGAGAAAAAAGCAGATAATTTGCTCTCTGCCATCCAGGCATCAAAAAGGCGTTCGCTTTCACGGCTGATTTCCGCCCTCGGTATTCGCGGTATTGGCGAGATTACTGCTGTTGACCTTGCAAATCGTTTTCATGACCTGGATGCTCTCAGCCAGGCAACTGTGGAGCAGCTTACTGAAATTGAAGGAATTGGTCCAAATATTGCCCAGGCAGTGGTGGATTGGTTTGCGCAAGAAAACAACCGCGCAGTTATAGACAAGCTTCGTCATAATGGGTTGTGGCTTGTTGCCGACCTCGAGACCGATACGGTTGGAGGCACACCTGGCGGTGTTTTAAAAGATTTGACTTTTGTCATCACGGGCACCCTTCCTGATTATTCCCGGGATGAGATGAAAGCATTGATCCAGTCACATGGCGGCAAGGTGGTTGGCAGCGTAAGCAGAAACACAAGTTACCTTGTTTCTGGAGAAAATCCGGGTTCAAAATTGGATAAAGCACGCAAATTGGGCGTACCAGTCCTGGATCAATCCGGCTTGTTGACGTTGATAAAAAAATCCAGTTAACAATTAGCAGCGATCAGATATGAAAGAACCATCAAAACCAAAGCTTTTCCTCAAACCGGGGAGAGAGAAATCTGTTTTAATGCATCACCCGTGGATTTTTTCTGGGGCAGTAGACCGGGTTGAGCTGGAACCCGAACCGGGTGCCACGGTCGAGGTCTTCAGTTCAAAGGGTGAATGGATTTGTAGAGCAGCTTACAGCCCGAAGTCAAATATTCGAGCTCGTATCTGGACCTGGCAGGAAGAAGAAAAAATCGACCTGGATTTTTTTGTGAGACGGGTTCACATAGCCATGCAGGTCCGTAGCGATCATCAACTGGATCAAAAAGGGGATATGTACCGGGTTGTTAATGCAGAATCAGACGGTATTCCCGGGCTGGTGGTAGATCGATATGGCAGCGTAATTGTGATGCAAATCCTGAGCGCTGGCTGTGAGTATTGGCGAGAAATCATCACAACGGTACTTAAAGACCTGCCCGAAGTGGAATGTGTGTATGAACGATCCGATGTGGATGTTCGTATATTAGAAGGTCTCCCTCAGCGAACAGGTGTTCAAGCGGGTACCTTACCTCAACAGCCAATGCAGTTAAGTGAAAACTATTTAAATTTCTTTGTGGATGTGTCTCAAGGGCATAAAACGGGTTTTTACCTGGATCAACGAGAAAACCGGTGGACCTTCAAAAAAATGGTTTCAGGGATGCAGGTACTCAACTGTTTTTGCTATACCGGTGGATTCAGTGTGCATGCTTTTTCTGGAGGCGCGGCTTCTGTTACCAGCGTGGATAGTTCGCGAGAGGCGTTAATGCTGTGTGAAAGAAATCTTGCTCTTAATGAATTTCAATCCCTCCCGCATGAAAGTGTTGAGGGAGATGTATTTCAGGTGTTGCGTAAATTTCGCGATCAAAACAGGCAGTATGATGCGATTGTGTTAGACCCACCCAAGTTTGCTCCAACCGCCTCACAGGCTGAACGCGCAGCACGGGGGTATAAAGATATCAATCTGCTTGCCATGAAATTATTACGGCGAGGGGGTTTATTGTTTACCTTTTCCTGCTCAGGTGGGGTGAGCATGGATTTGTTTCAAAAAATCGTTGCTTCTGCTGCTCAAGATGCAGGGCTGGATGTACTGATTTTGCAGCGGTTATTCCAGGGGAAGGATCATCCGGTACGCCTGAATTTTCCAGAAGGCACGTATCTGAAAGGCTTGGTCTGTAAAGTTTTATAACCGCCGGAAAAACAAAAGAAGGAGGAAAAATGTCCATTGAGAAAGAAGCAAAGCCGGAAAAAGTAACGGTAAGAACGATCCGGCAGTGCAAACAAAAATCGATCCCCATTACCATGTTGACTGCTTATGACTATTTAACCGCTCGAATGGTGGATGAAGCGGGTATGGATATTATCCTGGTGGGTGATTCATTGGGAATGGTGGTTTTAGGTTATGAGGATACGCTGGCGGTGACGATGGAAGACATGCTTCATCACTGCCGGGCAGTTGCACGCGGAGCAAGGCGAGCTTTATTGGTAGGCGATATGCCGTTTTTGTCTTATCAAGTTTCCGTTCAAGAGGCTGTCCGAAATGCTGGTTTATTCCTGAAAGAAGGCAATATGGACGCTGTCAAACTGGAAGGTGGGCAGGAAAGGCTTGAGGCAATCCGTGCAATTGTTTCCACCGGTATCCCGGTCATGGGACATATTGGTTTGACGCCGCAGAGTATTAACCAGTTTGGCGGCTTTTTTGTTCAGGGTAAAACTGCCGAGGAAGGAAAGCGTTTGCTTGAGGATGCTTTGTGCCTGGAGGAAGCGGGTTGTTTTAGCATTGTCCTGGAATCCATCCCTGCATCTGTAGCTACTTATATTTCAAATGCACTCAGAATCCCGACGATTGGAATTGGAGCCGGCGTTGGTTGTGGCGGTCAGGTTTTAGTGACGCAGGATATGTTTGGTTTGTATGACCAGTTCACACCGAAGTTTGTAAAAAAGTATGTTGATCTTCGCATGATGATGTTGGATGGTTTAAACACCTATCGTGAAGAGGTTATCCATGCCAATTTTCCTTCGGATGAGTATTCATTCCACATGTCCGAGCAGGAATGGCAACGTTTTCTTGACCTGGTAAAAGGCAGCCAGTCGTGAACAGAAATGCGATTCTGATCGTTGGGTCAGGCGCAGTTGCATCGACGTTCGCTGCCCGTTTGGCTATGGCAGGGGTCGATGTGGCGATGTTGGCTACCTGGGAGGAAGGGATAAAGGCAATTTGCGAGAAAGGTGTGCGCATCCAGGTTCCAGGTGAAGCAGAACAGGTTGTGCAGGTGCCCATTACACGAGATCCAGCGGAATTGGGCTGCGTTTATCATGCAATTGTGTTGGTTAAGGCACCGCAAACCCAGCGAGCTGCAAATCAACTCAAGACCTGTCTTGTAGAGGATGGGGTTGCTTTGACGCTACAAAACGGTTTTGGCAACCTGGAGGTATTGTGGGACACGCTCGGTTCACAGCGATCTGCAGCAGGTGTGATTGTGCTGGGAGCGAGCCTGGTTAGTCCTGGAGTTGTGAGGGCAACAAAAAACGCAGAGGTAAAACTGGAAGATGATCCCCGGTTGGAAACCATCGTCTCTGCATTGAGAAAGAGCGGTTTTTCGGTGGATGTTGTTCCAAACCTGTTATCTTTGCAATGGGGGAAACTGCTCGTCAATGCGGCAATCAACCCGTTAAGCGCGCTGCTCCAGGTGCAAAATGGAGCATTGCTGGAAAATCGCCATGCGTATGCGCTTTTGAAAGAATTAGTCAATGAAGCTGAGGCGACCGCTTTGGCTTGTGGAGTTGAAATTCCTTTTGATGACACTTTGGCGTACACAGAGGAAGTCATCCGCAAAACCGCATCCAATTTCTCATCCATGCTGCAAGATCGGATGCGGAACTCGTTGACTGAAATCGAAGCGATCACCGGCAGCCTGGTTCGGTTTGCTCATGAAGCGGGTGTTTCGGTGCCAGTGAATCATTGTATGTATCACCTGGTCACGGCAATAGAACCCGAAGCGATTGCACAAAAATAGAATTCTTTTTATTGAGGGAACTATGCGTGTAGTTAAGGATATTGAAGATTTTCGCAGACTGAGAGAAAACCTCCCGAACCCCGTAGGTTTTGTGCCCACCATGGGTTTTCTTCACAATGGACACTTATCGCTGGTAAGAGAAGCGAAAAAGAATTGCAAAAGTGTCGTTGTGAGCATTTTTGTCAACCCAACCCAGTTTGGTCCCCATGAAGATTTTCAAGCTTACCCGCGTGATTTGGAGCGAGACCTGGAATTGTTAGCTGGGGCAGGCGCTGACGTCGTCTGGACGCCAGAACGAGAAACGTTATACCCGGCAGGGTATCAAACTTGGGTGAGCGTTGAGGGTATCACCAGCCTATTGGAGGGAAAATCGCGTCCAGGGCATTTCCAGGGGGTGACAACAATCGTATCGAAATTGTTCAATGTTGTTCAACCGCATCAGTCCTTTTTTGGTCAAAAAGATGCCCAACAGGTTGCGGTAATACAGCGGATGACAAAAGACCTAAATTTTCCCATCGATATCGTGGTCTGCCCTACAGTTCGAGAAGAAGATGGGCTGGCGATGTCAAGTAGAAATGCTTACCTTAACGAAACAGAACGCCAGGCAGCAACGGTACTCTACCGTACGTTATTGAAGGCAAAAACTGCATTTCAGAATGGTGAAAGGAATGCGGCAGAGATACGCAGGTTGATGGAAGAAAGTATAGCGCAATAGCCTTTGGCTATATTGGATTATGTGTCTTGCGCTGACCGGTTGACATTACAGGAATTGGATTGGATTGGGAAAGAAGCGTTACTGTCGATGGCAGTCTATATGGGTAAGACAAGGTTAATTGATAACTTTATTTTGTCCGGTGGAGAAAAAGATGAGCATAGAAATAACTGAGAAAGATCGTGAATTAGCAAAGAAATGTGCCGAATGCCCGGTGTGTTCGCATGCCCGTGCAAAACAGCGTGGATTTATCTTCTGGTTTGTAAAGAAGGTCGAGAGCGGATTTTGCCCCGCTTGCCAAGCTTATGAAAAAGTGTATGGACGAAAAGCACATGAACCAACGAAGTGAGATGATAAAACAAAAAGCAATTTTGGATACTGACCCAGGAATTGATGACCTGTTGGCGATTCTCTTCGCCTATGCATCACCTGAGTGCGAACTACTGGGTGTAACCACTGTGGCAGGGAATTGCCCGGTGGAAGATGGGATTCGCCATGCGATGGCATTAAAAGAACTGCTTGGAGCAGATGATTTACCCATCAGTAGAGGCTGTTATAAACCACTTGTGCGTCCCCTGCGAACACAAAAAACGATTTACGGGATGCATGAGCGCATCCCGTTGGATGATGACCCAATGTGGCATTCCAGGGTAGACCGGCGACATTCGGTTGACTTTTTGTTGGAACAGGTGAACCGTTTTCCAGGTGAGATCACCATTTACCCCCTCGGTCCCCTGACCAACATTGCAGCAGCATTACAGCTTGATCCCGAATTTGCCGGGAAAGTTAAGGAGATTTTCCTGATGGGGGGCGCAGCTTGTGTGCCCGGTAACGCGACGCCAACCGCTGAATTTAACATCTGGGTCGATCCTGAAGCTGCCAGCCAGGTGTTTGAATCTGGGATACCCATCACGATGGTTGGTTTGGATGTAACCGGTGAAGCTGCCTTGCATCGTGAAGACATCCCTGCTTTAGACGCCGTACAGACACCGGTGGGAAGATTTATCCGGGAGGTAACGAGACATTACCTGGATGAAGGGCACCCATGTATTTTATTCGATCCCCTGGCTGTAGCAGTGGGTCTTTTGCCTGAACTGGTCATTGAAGCCCCTAAAACAGCAGTGATGATTGAAACAAAGGGTGAATTTACATCTGGCACAACGGTTTGTGATTTCCACAATCGTTTTAAACGGAATACCAATGCACATGTTTGTTTGCGGGTGGATGCTCCCAGGTTCATGGATTTGTTTTGGGAACGAGTGGTGCGGTTTAGTCCTAAGTATACGTGAAACTTTTGCCCGTGATAGGCTGGTCGTGAGGGTATGCTGTCATTCGCACCATTCAATACTATTCCGTAAAAAAACATCAAACTGCCGCTAAACGAGTAGAAGCGGCAGCTTGCTTTGTGGAGATGGCGGGAATCGAACCCGCGTCCGAAAGATTCCTCCACCGAATATCTACGAGCGTAGTTGGTCATTTATTCTTACTGAGAGCAGATGGACCAACATACCTGCAATCAGCCAGTCGCTTGGACCCGAAAGCCCTCTTTCATGCGATTAGCGACATGCTCGCATGGCACTCCGGCTTTGTGACGCCCGCTCTGCGACCGGCCGGGAGTGCGGAGCAGGCAGACGTAGCCTCATCAGGAGGCTATTGCCGTTTCCTCAGCTTATGCAGCTAAAGGCATAGCGGCGTATGAAGTGCGATTGTTGGCACTTATTGTTTTGTGCTGATTTTACGAGGTCGGCACCTCTCGGCTCGCAATCCGGGGCTAGCCTCTCCCGTCGAAGCCTGTCATCCCCGTCGGTTTGTGTTTTTATTATAACATACACGCTGTAGAACAAAGATGCCATTCAATCAAGAAGGAGCAATTCGGAGGTATCACGCAGCGCCTGTGCCGTGGGTTGTTCAAATTGGTCATCCTCTATCAGTACAGCGGGAAGTTTCAAATTGACCAACATTCGGTCGAGGGTTTTGAGAGGGAGCATAAAATTCTTCCATTGGTCATTAACTGCGAATTCAAGGCTGGTATCGCTGAGGTCCTGTTTGAGGAGGAATGCAAACGCCTGAACAGAATCCCCCACTCGCGCGACAACGATTTTCCAATACGCCTGGGGAACCTGAAAACGCAACTCGCCACGCTCGTCTACACCGATAAAGATTTTGTCTTTTCTCGAAAGAACTGGTCCGGCGAAAACACAATATTTCTCCGTTTTTGCCTGGCTGAGGATGATATTCTCCAGTTTCCCCCAAATTCCACCCTTGCTGGAGCGGTTGAAATCAGCCACCTGGGGTGAGCAGTTCGTGGTGTGGTACGTATCTCCATTGGCACGCTGAACCTGCTCGTAGGTATCACCCCAACACACATCTTCGCGCCGGACCAAATGCCCTTTATCAAATGCACCGCCATCTTTGGTATAAAAAAGATCCGGCAACTGCGTGTTTTGAGGGATGCGAGGATCAGTCAGCCACATCTCGGTATCTTTATTGCTGAACCCACCCAACCCGGCACGTGAATAATCCTTCCCTGGTTCAGGCTCCTTCTTTTGATGGCTGGCATCGATATTTGAAGCCGTGTACAATGCCAGGCGGCGCTCCCTTGACATGGCGATAGAAAAGTGTTCATATTTGAGCACATAATCACCGTTGTCGCATCGAGCGGTGTGGCTTTTTCGAACTGTTGGGAGTGGGATATGAATTCCAAGAAAATCTGGGTCGTAACCCTTACGATTATCATAATCGGGGTCAACGATGGGCGTTTTTATTCGTTCACCTGCGGTGAAAATTTGTTTTGAGAGAGTATCCGAGAAAGGGCTGCCTGGTATGTTGAACGAAATAGTAAACGTGATGGGCATGGTGATTTTTACACCGCCCTGGATAGGCTCAACTTGAGTCTCGTCGGGAATAGAGATTTTGGGGGAAGCTTCATCCATTCCAGGTTGAGCGGCTGGTACAATCAGTCCATCGCATATCTTTCTGTACTCGTCTAAAAGGGGACCGTGCTCGGCGTAGGTATCGACAAACTGTACGATTCTACTCGCGCGGATTCCTTCGTTTGCAATCCAATCAATATCCCCATCCTCAGCATCTGCTCCTGCCGGACTGCCGTTCTTGAGAAGCCAGTTTCCCTGTGGATCTGTGCGTGGGATACCTGAATGGTGCAACCCAACAAGCTGCCAGGAATCATTCAATACTGGCGACCCCGATGAACCCTGCGCTGTATCCGATTGATACCAGATCACTTTTTCCTCAATTGAAAGCAGTTTATTTTCTCGAAGGGCAACCTGTTTGGGCTGTCCCGATGGATGTTGAATGATATTGACACATTCTCCTGGATTGACCTTGCCAATTTCACGGATCATACGGACATAACCGTAGCTATCCAACTTACCATTGCCGCTGAATGGAGATATGTCGATTGCGACAAGTGCAAAATCGAGGTCTTGATCATTGATGAAGAAGTGTGATGGGATGAAAGGAAACCGTGTTGCGGTTTTTGGTCGATTGTTCTGATCCAACTCAAAGTCAAATTCCGCCAGAGCTGTTTCGGCGCGTGCTGCAGATTCCAGTACATGATGATTGGTCAAAACCAGCCGAGGAGAGACGAGAAAACCAGTGCCATATCCGATTTCCCTACCATACCGGTCACGCAAAATAATCCGGCAAATTGATTTCGCGGTTGTCAGAGCTCGTGTAAGGTAATTGACATCCACGAGGTCGTTTTCTCCCAGTATGCGCTCCAGTGCTGCCGGCGAGGGGTGGATTTCTGCTTCCGTCAGTCGAATTTCCCTCAGCGCCATTCGTTCGTCAGAAACAAGGTCGCGAGGTTTTTTCCCAGCGACCTTTGATTTAATCCGGGCGAGTTTCTCAGGGGGAAACCGCCGGGTTGTATCGGAGACAATACTTTTAAGTGTTTCTGCTTTCATACAAAACTCCTCTTCAATATCTTTGAAAGCTTCACTGAACACCGAAACAGGGTCGGTCTAACAAATCAGATTTTTGACTGTCTCAGTAAAAAAATGCCTGTTCCTATGAACCCGATAGAAATAATGCCAATCCAGGCGAGAAGTAGGGAAGCCGCATAGCAAATGGTATTAAGCCAGTGCGGGAAACCCTCTTGGAAGCTGAGTAGATTCTGATGCAGTTCTTTTGTGATGACCTGGTACTCGCTGATAATTGTTCCAGCACTTTCAAGGTTTGTGTCAATATCCGAAATACTATCCGCAATTGATTCAATACTGGTTTCAATATCACTCAGGTCTTCAACCGTAACGTATATACCTTCCTGGATGTCGGTCAAAGATGCAGGAAGATAACTTAAGGCTGTGGAGATTTGAGAAATGCTTTCACCCAAAGGCTGCGAGGGGGCATATCTGGAACCGATCAGTGGAATGGCAGATATGACTTTCAGTGTGTCATCGATGAGCTGTGCGCTGCTTTCGGCGGAAACCAAAGAGGTCTGCGTATCATTTATGATGGTAAGCAGGTCCTCGCCGAATAAATCGGCAACCGTTGTCAACGTTGGTCCCGTGTTTCCTACCGCATCGGAAGTTTGCAGGAGAATGGTTTTTGTCAAATTGATGTCTTCGCTGGCAGAAACAATGGCTTCTTCGACGATGGATAAACCGGTTTGCGTAGTCGTAATAGCCTGTTCCAACAGGGCACTATTGGATTGGATTTGTTCCAGGAATTGGGGTTTATTCGACCAGAGCAGAACCAATGCAGAGATGCTGATGAATATCCCAAAAGCTGCTCCGAAGAAAATGACCCATGCAGAAATTCTAGTTATCCATTTCATTGTTCGTTTTGTTTCCTTAAAAATACCTCTATTTGAGCAATATGGTCGTCGTAATGCCAAAATGTATTGGCTGCAACCAAATACCAAAGAGGATGACCATCTCCAAATGGCATTTTCTCTGTATCGAATAATTGGTCTTCAGGAAGCGATTTGAGAAATTTTATCAAACCTGCCTGGTTTTGCAGGAAAAGCAAAATGACCTCTGGCAATAATTTGTCTTTATAGGCAAGGTATGTTTCATGGTTGAACGCATCGACTTTCTCAGTTTTGAATACCTCATTAAAAAAAGCCGGAATTTCTCCCGTTTCAATGATTTGCTGCAGCCATGTTTGCATTCGATATTCCCAGGCAACGATGTGTGCAAGAATGTCCTTGATTGACCACTCGCCGCATACGCCTTTTTCTGTCATAAGTTCGGGTTTTGCATTGTCAATCAGGTGATTAAGTTGATTTCTCGATATCTCGGATTGTTTTATGAGTTCTTCTAAGGACGTGACCTGTTTCATGCTTCCTCCATATATTTGATTATAAACATTTCTGCCCGTTTTTCTAAATCAAAGAGGCTGTCAAAAAGGCAGCCTCATTTGTTCATATTTATCCGCTGAGTGGATAAATCCACCGCGTATTCGCCTGGTTGTCTCACATATTTGGAGACAGCTGTCTTAACAAATAGAAACTAATCTAACATCTTACTCTACGGTGACCTCAATATGGTCAAAATTTGGGCAGCTATAGCTTGTCACGGTAAAAGTATCTGTAGCTCCAGCGGGAAGGCTGCCGCTCGCATCATTGAATGACCATTCTGCATCTACCAGTTTGTTTTGAGAATCATAGAAACTGACTATGATCGAAATAAAACTCAATTCTTCCTGGCTGATATTCTTCACCGTCCCAGTGATATCGCAATATTTGCCATCACGTGTCAGTTCATAATCAACTAATTGTGCTTTTGTGGCTGGCATTTCATCGTAATCTGCCTGAACCTGGATTTCATAGTAAGAACCATTTTCCCAGTTTTCGCCGATCCAGATTTTGAACGGTGATTTTCCGCCAGGTGCGATGTAATCTAACATGGAATAGGTGTAATTGGTAGCCAGAATCATGTCATTTTCGTCATACAGCGTACCCGCAATCTTGACCCACCCAACCGGTTGTGTTGAGTTGTTGATCACTTCACCAACGATATTGAAATAGTAATCATTGCTGAAACTGGTATGATTGAGGAACACCACATCTTCTGCCGGAAGGTCTCTTGCTTCGTACCAGTCATCGACGATGAAGTCATAACTTGCTGCATTGCCCCATTGATCCGAACTGACGGAGAAGGGAGAATAATCGCCGGGCAATAGAACGTTCAGGAATGGGTAGATTTTTTCTCTTGCTATTTCCTGGTTGTTATTGTCATAGAGCAAAACTGACATTTCAATCCATTCAACCGGTCCATCTGAATTGTTTTGCACAAGACCGATGATATAGTCCCATTTATCGATACGGTAGCTGTTGTCCATGATGACTGCCAACGGTCCTTGCTCACCCGTTTCCATACCTGATGCTGGGTTTTCTTGTGCAGGTACTTCAGTGGGGGGTTGTGTTGGTTCCTCAGTCGGCGTTGAACTAGGAATGGGTGTTAATGTGGGCGGCAGGGTATTGGTGGGGGTTGGTGTTTTGGACGCGAGCAGGTTTTCCAAACCTGGTACACCGCATGTACAGGAGACTGTAATTAAGACCAATATCGGGATAATTATTGCCACTCTTTTAGGTTTCATCTTTCTTCCTTTCCGTTAATTATTTAAGATTGATATGATTGATTAAAGCAAAAACTACGAATAATTGCAACAGGAATTTGCTCTACTCTGGGACTTTCAGTCTTGCATTATTGATAAGGGGTTCGTTCGATTACGGTGGTAGAGCAACCCCGAGAATTTTTATCTCAGACTTTTTTGCGTAACCCGCTTGTAAATCTACAGCATGTGATATCGAGTAGTTCTCTGGTGTGGGAGATCAATCCGAGCTGTTATTTGTATTATTCACCGCTCATAATTCAACAGTCAGATGACCCTCCACACTGGCAAATCAGGTGGATTGAGGAAAACAAGTATGGTTTCGCGAGGAGACAAGGCTTGAGATGCTTGTTTATCCTGTTGAGGAGTTATTTCGGTCATCGAAAGATATCTGGTTATTATGGCGTCCGGCGGTGTATCTTTTCTGGATCATTATAGTCTGTATAAGCATAAGCTTACGGCTGCGATCATTGGAATATATGTTGCTAGCTATACCAGCGGTAACACAATCCGCGGTGTTGTTCGCATTGAGCATCGCGCAAGATTTTCGTTATCAGTTCCCCGTTGTTTTGATGGGTTTGCATTGGACTGGGTTGTTGTTTATGAGGGGTGAATCCAAGACAGGAAAATAAAAACAACCTCATAATGAGGTTGTTTTTGTGGGCGGAATAGGGCTCGAACCTACGACCTCATCTGTGTAAGAGATGCGCTCTG
>CAYRRA010000053.1:0-22732 GCA_964426355.1 uncultured Anaerolineaceae bacterium | reverse complement strand
GGCGTGCTTTATCACGTGGAACCCTACACCCACCGTTACCCCACCTGCTGGCGCTGCAAGACCGAGCTGGTGTTTCGCCTGGTGGACGAGTGGTTCATCAGCATGGACGAGCTGCGCTACAAGATGATGGATGTCACCCGGCAGATCCGCTGGATCCCCAGCTTTGGGCTGGAGCGCGAGCTGGATTGGCTGCGCAACATGCACGACTGGATGATCAGCAAAAAGCGCTACTGGGGCCTGGCCCTGCCCATCTGGCAGTGCGCGGCCTGCGGGCGCTATGAGGTCATGCGCGACGAGCACATGCTGCGCGAACGGGCCGTGGCCGGGTGGGAAATCTTTGAAGGGCACACCCCCCACCGGCCCTACATTGATGCCGTCAAGATCCGCTGCCAGTGCGGCGCCGAGATGAGCCGCATCGAGGATGTGGGCAACCCCTGGCTGGATGCGGGTGTGGTGCCCTTCTCTACCCTGAGCTACCGCACCAACCGGGCCTATTGGGAGCAGTGGTATCCCGCTCACTGGATCAGCGAGTCGTTCCCCGGCCAGTTCCGCAACTGGTTCTATAGCCTGCTGGCCATGGCCACCGTGCTGGAGGGCACGCCGCCCTTCTTGGAGAACTTTTCCTACGCCACCCTGCTGGCCGAGGATGGGTCGCCCATGCACAAGAGCTCGGGCAACATGATCGAGTTCAACGAGGCGGCCGACCGCATGGGCGTGGATGTGATGCGCTGGCTCTACTGCGCCCACCGGCCCGAGAACAACTTGCTCTTTGGCTACAACCGGGCCGATGAGACCCGCCGCCGCTTTCTGATTCCGCTCTGGAACGTGTACAACTTTATCGTGTCCTATGCCCGCCTGGATGGGTGGGAGCCTTCGCCGGTCGGCTTTGATCCCGATCACCCCGAGGGGCCCACGCCCGTCGCGGAGAGCCCCTTGGATCGCTGGATCGTGGCCCGCATCAACCCGGTGACGGCCCAGTGCCAGGAGGCCCTGCGCGATTCCGATGCCTACAGCGCCACCGTGGCCGTGGAGGCGCTCCTGGATGACCTGACCAACTGGTACGTGCGCCGCAGCCGCCGCCGTTTCTGGAAGAGCGAGCATGATGCCGACAAGAACACCGCCTATGCCACGCTGTATCACGTGCTGGTCAAGCTGGGCGCGCTGCTTGCGCCGATTGTACCGTTTGTAACCGAAGTGATGTATCAGAACCTGGTGCGCTCGGTGCAGCCAGAGGCGCTTGAAAGCGTGCATCATTGCCTCTGGGCACAGGTGGATCGATCCGCGCTGGATGATCAACTGGTTGACCAGATGGACCTGGCGCGCCGCATTGCCAGCCTGGGGCTGAGCGCCCGCGCAAGCGCCAACCTGAAGGTGCGTCAACCGCTGGCGCGCGTTCTGGTGTACACGGGCGGTAATGGCAGTGAACTTTCCGATTTCATGGTGGAGATCATCCGCGATGAATTGAATGTGAAGACGTTCGAGACGGTCGCCCAGGCTGATAAGCTGGTGAGCTACCGTATCCTGCCCAACAACAAGCTGCTGGGTCCGCGTTTTGGCAACCGCTTCCCGGCGCTGCGCCAGGCGCTTGCTGCGTTGAACCCGGCAGAAGTCAGCCGGTTGGTCAGCACCGGTGAGCCGGTGACGGTCAGCGTGGATGGAGCCGAGGAAGTCTTGAACGCGGAAGAAGTACAGGTGGAAACGCACCCCGTTGAGGGTCTGACTGTGGCGGCTGACCGCGTGGTGACGGTAGCGGTGGATTCACAGATCACGCCTGAACTGCGCGCGGAAGGGCTGGCACGCGAGTTTGTGCGGCGCGTACAGAGCATGCGCAAGGATGCCGGTTATGATATCTCCGACCGCATCCAGGTCTTTTACCGGGCTTCGCAAACGCTGGCTGCTGCGGTGGAAGCCAACCGCGAGTACATCATGGGCGAGGTGCTTGCCACCGAGCTCACCGCAGGCGACCCTCCCGCAAATGCTTACAAGCCAGAGGAAGCGTTTGCCTTCGATGGCGAGGAGCTGACGGTAGGTTTGGTGCGCAACCGCTGAGATTTTTGCGAAATGAACGAAGAGAGGCTGCCCAGGGGCGCTGTTTTCCCCACGGCAGCCTCTTTGTGATTGTGTTTAGCGGGATCGCGGCAGATCAGGGCTTTCAGGATTTTTACTGATCAATGTCAGCTGTGATGTCTCCATTGATCCCTAAACTGTCTAAGTCCCACAACCAGATATTCGCCCCGGCACCGGCTAACATGCTGCCATCCGGGCTGAACGCAAGCGCCTCGATGTTATCGAAACTGACATAGAGGTCATAAAGTAATTTGCCGCTACCGGCATCCCAAAGATAAACACTGTTGCCGATGCCTGCGGTGGCAATGAGGTTTCCATTGGGGCTGTAATCGGCAGCAAAGACCCAACTTATATGCCCAAGCAGGGTATAGAGCAGGCTGCCATTGGTGAGGTCATACACCCTGGCTTCGTGGAAACCGCCGCCGGCGGATACCACCCGGTTCCCATCGGGGCTGATGGCGATATCCGCTGCCTGGTTGCCTTCAAATTCGGCTGTCAACTCCCAGGTTTGCGTATCCCAGACACGGAAAATATTGTCTGTGCCAAACCCCGCGATCAAAAAACGCCCGTCCGGTGTAACCGCCATATCTGAACACCAATCTTCATACAGGGTGTCAATCAGTTCACCACTTTCTACATTCCACCTGAAAATTTTGCCGTCAAGACCACAGGAAACGAGCCAATTGCTCTCAGGGTCAAATCCAAACGCCTCGATCCGGTTAGTATGGGCAGGAGAAATGGATTGATTCAGCGATGTGTCTATGCGGGAGATTAAAATAATTACACCCCCTGCAAAACCGATAGCTATCCATTCACCATCTGGGCTGGTCTGCATTGCGCTGAGATAGTCACCTTCTCCTAAAATATCCAAGAATTCTTTCTGTCCGACGTCAAAAATAAGCATACCTTTTCCGCGTGTGCCGACGTACAGTAAATCGCCGTTCGGCGACCACATTATCGTTACTGCAGAAGCCGTATCATCGTATAGCAAACTGGCTTTCTCTTGCGGTATGCGGGTCGTGATCAAAGTGGCGGACGGTAAGGGCAAATCCGTTGATGTAGATGTGGGGCTGCTCGTCGCGGAGGGGGAAGGCGTAGCCGTCGGCTTTGATGTGGGGCTGTTCGTGCTGGTGGCTGCCGGCGTAGTTGTAATAGTCGGGCGATCTGGCATCGTTGCCTGTGGTACTTCAGTTGTTAAAGTGGAACAAGCGCTGATCGATAATACCAACAGGATAGCAAATACGGAATAAAGCTTCATCGTTTTTCCCTCCATGATTTGATTGATTTTATCTCTGGACTGTTTACATGCTTCACCACACCTTGCATGAATGGTCTTAATTCAGTATAGCAGAATAACCGTTTTTTTTATTGCCTGTGTGCCGACCTAAAATCTGAGGGATAAACAGCTTAACCCGCCGTCCATTTTCTGGAATTCCGACATCTGCAGCTTGATGATGGCATACCCCAATTTGTTCACAAGGTCTTCCACTCCTGGAAAACCCGCCGGGATGAGGACAAAGTCATTCACGCGCAGGCTGTTGGTGGCGTAGGTTTCTTCCTTTGGGGTTTGGATGCGGTGGTAGGCGTCAAATGCGGGGTGGTTGTGCAGCGCCTCGATCAACAACAGGTTGCCTTCACCCAGGTAGGCGATGCCGCTCTTGAGGTGCAGGATGCCAGGCACCTGGCAGATATCGACCAGGGTTGAGGTAAAGCCTTCTTTTCCCAGGATTTCTGCTAACTGGCGCCCACCTTCTTCGTTGGTGCGCCGGGAAATGCCAATGAAGAAATGCCCATCGGCGTCGCAGATATCTCCACCGTCCAACATGCCGGGGGGTTCAATCCTGAAAATCCGCTCATAATGCTGTTCGATGGCGGGACGGATGGCGTCCACCTCACCTTCCCGGCTGGGCGCGCCGGGGTGGGTCAGGATGGCGCAGTGTCCGGTGAGCACTGCGGTATCCTCCACAAAGGTCGAATCGGGGAAACGCGGGTCGGGGGGCAGTTCGGTGAGTGCAAGCCCGCATTGCTGCAACACCTGGCAATAAGCACTGTGCTGCGCCAGGGCAATGGATAGCTCCGGTGCGCCCAGATCGGCATCGGTGATCCCCTCATTGAAATTGATCGATGGTTTACGTACGACGGCTTTTTTGAACATAACCTGTATTATACCTTTGAGCGGCAGGTTTGCAGGTGACGTCCAACTTATTTTGAAGTTTACCGGAAAGTCGTTTTGTTGGATATTGATATGTAACACTTGTTGCAAAAAATAAAAAATGGTTTTATAATGTAACAGGTGTTGCATTTCTCACCAGGTACTGATTACCCGTTACTGAGCTGTCATCTTTTTATAAAGGAACACGTTATGGATTACAAATGGCTTTTGTTTTGCCCGCAGTTACCGGCTACACCCTCAAGCCCGCGCGTGACGGTGTGGAGGCGCATGCGTTCTGCCGGCTCACTGGGGCTGGACAATGGTTTATGGCTGTTGCCTTTCAACGATGGGGCGGTGGAGTTTATGCGCGAGATGAAGGATTACGTGAACACGCAGGGTGGCACGAGCAAGACCTTCCTTGCCAGTGCATTTGATGACGAGACGCAAAGCGAGATATTGGAGCGTTTCAGGCAGGATCGCGCCGAAGAATATGCTGAACTCAAAGAGCAGTGCGCCGATTTCCTGACTGAAATCGAAAAAGAGACCCGCCGCAAGAATTTTTCCTTTGCCGAATTTGAGGAGAACGAGCAGGACTTGAACAAGCTGCTCGCCTGGTTCGAGAAAGTGCAGCGGCGCGATTTTCTGGGCGGAAGCCATGCCGAGGAGGCAGCCGCGTGGTTGGAGAAATGCCGGGAAGCGCTCCAGGATTTTGCTACGGAGGTCTTCATCAATGAAGACAGTGATCATGCGAATAAGATGAAGTTCGATCCCGGTTCGATGGACCGGAACGGTATCATCCAGGGTTTTGCAGAGAGCGATGACGGGCAGGGATAAATCTATTTTTCGAGGAAAATATGACAGAAAAGAACGCTGAACAAACAAAACGGCTTTCCATCCGGCAGCTTCCGCGCAATGTATGGGCGGTTGGCTTCACCAGTTTTTTTATGGACATCTCCAGCGAGATGGTCATCAATATCGTACCGCTTTTCCTGGCAAACGTGCTGGGTGTGCAAACGAGCATTATCGGTTTGATTGAAGGGATCGCGGAAGCGACAGCCAGCATTTTGAAACTGTTTTCCGGCTGGCTTTCCGACAAACTGGGCGGGCGCAAGTGGTTGGCAGTCACCGGTTACGGGTTGTCCGCCCTGGTGAAACCGTTTTTCTATATCGCCAATACCTGGGGTTTGATCGCCGGGGTGCGTTGGGTGGATCGGATTGGGAAGGGAATCCGTACCGCACCGCGTGATGCGCTGGTGGCAGATTCGATCACCAAAGAGAACCGCGGATTGGCTTTTGGTTTTCACCGGGCAATGGATACCGCCGGGGCGATGGTGGGTCTGCTCATTGCTGCGGTGGTGGTCTGGCTGGCGCAGGCGAACAGCCTGGACCTGTCCAGGTCGACTTTTCAAACAATCGTGTTGATCAGCCTGCTGCCTGCACTGCTGGCAGTGTTGTCTTTGGTGATTGGCGCAAAGGATGTACCGGTCGACAAAAAGCGCGCCTTGCCCAAGTTTTCGATCCGCAGCATGGGCAAACCATTCAGCATCTTTCTGGTGATTGTCAGCATTTTTACGCTGGGCAATTCATCGGACGCTTTTTTGGTGCTGCGCGCCCAAAACCTGGGTGTTTCGGTGATTGGTATCATGGCGATGCTGGTGGTGTTCAACCTGATTTACTCATTGGTTTCCACCCCGGCTGGCTCGCTTTCCGACCGTGTGGGCAGGCGGCGTTTAATCATTGGTGGTTGGCTCGTTTATGCTGCCATCTACCTGGGATTTGCCCTGGCGCACACAGGCTGGCATGTTTGGGTTCTTTACGTGGCGTATGGTTTGTATTACGGCATGGCATACGGAACCGCCAACGCGATGGTAGCCGACCTGGTGCCTGAATACCTGCGCGGCACGGCGTATGGAACGTACAATGCGGTCATGGGCATCCTGGCTTTCCCGGCTTCATTCATCGCCGGTTTTCTCTGGCAGGGATTGGGCGGCTGGCAAGGGTTGGGTCCCTCTGCACCGTTCTTCTTCGGTGGCGGGCTGGCACTGGTTGCGGCTTTTTTGATGGCGTTCTGGATGCCGAAAGTAAAGCCATAAATTCCCCGCAACCCAACAAAACTCTGGCAAACCATCACCGGTGACCCGTTACGGGTAAACGGTGATGGGGTAGGGGTAGTGCATAGTTGGTGTAATTGGAACGTAATTACTCTTGCGCATAGATATAGACGCCATCACCAAAGTCGTTGACGTAGATGCTGCGAGGCTTGCCGAACAGCCAAAGCACGACGGCGATGTCGCCGACGGCGCCGGCAAAGTTATAGGTGATGAAGACCAACAAATACGGCAATAGACTGTCCGATATTTCCGGTATCAGCAGCACCCCGGCGATGGTGATTAAAGCCAGCGGCGCCAAGGCAACGATGAAGTACGGCATGCGGGGCAGGTACCAGCCTGGAGCCGCCGCATACGCATAAAGCTGCTTGACTCCAAAAAGCGGCTTCTCTTTGGTGAAAATCCACAGGAATATACCGTGGATGGCTTCATGAACCACCATGACCAGCACAATGGTCAGCAGGGCAAGCAGTGTGAAGAGCAGGCTTTGCCCGATGGTGAATTCAAAATTCACGTTTTCAGCCTTTCTTAAAAACGCAGCCAGCCAGACGAAGAACCCGCCGGCGAAGATGAAAACAACAATACTAAGGATGCTGAGCAAAATGGTCAGGCGTTTGTTTTTTGACAGGTCCAGCGCGCTTTCAAGCTGATAGGAATCGGGCAGTGTTTTGGTTGGTTTCATGGCTTCAGCGTATGAGCCTTTCTTTGGTGTCTGGTTCGCTTTGTATCCATTTTATCCTGCCGTTTATCAGAAGACAAATGTGAAAACACACTATAATGTAAACACTGAAAAAAACGCAACCCTTTTTCATTTTTACCCATCTTTAAGGGAGGAAACGCGTGAAAATTAAACGCACATCTACTTCTCGGCTGGCTTTGATCCTTTTCATCGCCGTGTTGATACTCGCCTGTTCCTTGCCAATTTCTAAAGGGGAAACCAAAGGACCTGAGCCGACTGAAGCAAGCTATCCAACCGAGGCGAACCTGCCGCCAGCCGCAACGAACACCTCACAACCGCCGCCCACGCAGGCACCCCCGTCCACCAGTTCCCCTCGCCCTACCAACCCACCCCTGGCAACCAGCACGCAGCGGGCTTCGCCCACCGTGGCGGCACAGGATTTCTTCCTTGAGGAATTCACCAGCGATATCGATGATTGGGCATTGTTCTTCATGCACGGCGATGAAGACCTGGCGGAAGTGTATACCGAAAACGACCGGTTGACCTTTTTCCTGGATGGCATGGATATCTATGCCTATTTGATGTACACTCCTTATTATTATTCAGATGTGAAAATGACCGCAGTCGTGGAAAACCGCGGTTATAACAATAACAACGTCAGCCTGATCTGCCGTTATGACCCCGATGAGGGTTGGTACGAGTTCAATATTGCTAACAACGGATTGTATAATTTTCTCTTTTTTGATGCTCGCGAGAACGCCTATCAGTTCCTGGCAGACGGCGGCTCGACGGCTATTCATATCGGCAAGGCAATCAATGAGTACACCATTGTTTGCGAAGGCGAAAAACTGATCCTCTACATCAATGGCGTGGAAGCGAAAAAATTCATTGAGCGCAAATACGTGGTAAAGGAAGGCATGGTGGGTATCTCTGTATCTTCCTTCAACGTGCACCCGATTAAGGTGGATTTTCTATCCGTAGAAATCAGCTCACCGTAACGCTTTCAGGAAGCGGGCAGATGATATGTCTCAAGATCTGCCCGCCGCCATATTCAAAATGATATTCTTGGGGCGGCGCGCCATTGAGGATATGCGGGGCAAAAACGTGAATGTTCGAGACCACCCCTGGTGCGCTGAGAACCCATTCGTAGGGTTTCCATGCCAGCAGACCCTCGTTTGTGGACTGAAAATGCGGGTTATCCACCCCGGCAGTGAACAGGTATAAACCACCGTCGCCAATCTCAAAGCCGCGCCAGGTAAGCAGCCCGCTGAAGTGCGCATCCTTTAGCCGGTAGCCCGTTTCTTCATAGACCTCACGCAGGCAGCCAGCCAGGGGCGTCTCACCGGGTTCAATATGCCCGCCCACGCCATTCCAAAGCCCCTTGTTGGGCGGTTTGCGGCGATGCAGCATGAGCACCTTGCCCTGATGGGTCAGGAAGCAGAGCGTAAAGGTCAGGTTGCTGGGGTTTGAGGTCATGCGGGTGGTTCTTCCCATTTTTACAGGATGGTAGCCGGGATCGTTGAGCTAAAACCCGGGCATGCCGGTCAGCCCGGCTTCGCGGTTGAAGCGGCTCCATGCCTCGCCAAAAGCCTGATCCTCAAAGCGCAGGTCTTTGCGCCCGGCAAGCATGTAGATCCACCGGGTGGTGGCTTCGGCAGCGCGGTAGAAGCATTCTTCAGAGAATTGTTGTTTTTCCCTGGCGGTGCCCTTGATCACGCTGTGCGATTCCAGGATGAACTTGTCTTCCAGCGCTTCAAAATCTCGGCGAATTTCCTGTGCTGCCCCGTTGAAATCTGCCATTGCACGCCGGTGCAGCAGTTCACCGATCCACCACAAAGAGGTGGGGTCAAACGTTTCGGTTGGATAGCTACCCATCACCGGTAGTTCTACGCCTGGGAAAAGTGGTTTGAAGATGGAAACACAGGTGCCGGACGTGCCGGTGAACCATCCGATGATTCCATCCGGTCCAACCTCGGAAGCCATAGCCCCACAGGCGTTCCAGAAGAGCGATTCGCCAGCGCCGGCATGCATACAGATGGCGTGCCCCGGTGCTGTAGCCGGGTGATAGCTCACCGGATGGCTGCGCAGCAGGTTGAAGGCGTCCCGGATCGTCATGCCGTGTTCAATTTGCTTGAGAAAGTCACAGGTGGTTTGTTGACGAATATGTGAACCGATTCCCTCAATCGGAGCAGGGTCTTCGAATTCAGCAGCCCAGTCCAGGTTGGGGCGTGTATCGGCGAGCGAGCATAAATCCCAATCCGCATGGATGGTGTAAGCATTAGAAATCGAAGCCACCGGTCCAACTTTCCTGGCAGCCCATTCCCGCCCGGCTGTTTCCAACACCCAGGCTTCGGCAGCATCGGCAATCAGGTAGCTGGAATCGAAATGTGAATTTCCGGCTAATTCGCAATTGCCCCCCTGACCAAAGCGGTGCACCATGTCACCCATCACCTCAACCGCCTGGCGCGCGCTTTTGGCGCGTTCCAAACCCAATCTCAACAAATCCATTGTGATCACCCCGTCCGATTTTTCCGCCCCCATTACTGTCGAAAAAACAGCCTCGTTGCCGATGGCTACGCCGTATTCGTTCAAACCGATCTCGCCGCCCCACGTCCAGAAGGATTTGCTCAGAATCGTATCATAGGTCAACTCCGCCTGTGGAATCACCAGGTGAGTGGCTCGAACAAGCTCGCCGGGGAAATGCGTCTTGCGGGGCATGCGTGTCAGCGCGTGCGCCTCGTTCACCAGGCAATCGGCGCTTTTTGCCAGGATAACGGATTTTCCTGCAGTTACGGTTGGTAAAGCGACAAAAGTATCACACATGGTGTGCCTCCTGGAAAATAGTCTCAGTTTTATTTTAAACGATACCGTCAAATTCCAGACAAAAAAATGGGCGGACGGCGGGTGGACCAAAACTGATTTCCATACGCGGCTGAGCGGATAATGTCATGATCACACAGCCAAAGGTAAATGCTCCAATGTTGCTTTGATCTTTATTGGGGTCGATGGTTTTGCAGATAGGGGTTTCCTGGGAGCTGAGAATATTGCGCAAGAAAGCCAGACTCAGATGCTGGTTGTTCTTCCGCATCTCTTTTTGCATAAAAACCAGGCGGCTGGTCGTATCCTGGTGTAGTGCTGCGCGCCCCTCATCGGTATAACCATGCGACACTGTGTCAAAGGTGTGCGTATCCGAGTTTACCAGGGGATGGTTGGTGTGGCACAGCCAATTGGAACCCGGGTGTACATGGTATTCACTGACACGGTTAGCCGAGCACTCATACCCGGCTAATCCCTCCGGGCTGCCGATCAGGTAATTTTGCCCCGATGCATGCCGGGTGTGCATCAGAAAATTTCCGGCACTCATCAGGTCAGGCTGTTGAAGAATTTTACGAATGGTGAACGCCACCGGCAGTCCGCTGCGTGCCGATTCGAGCTGTACCAGTTGGTTGCAGCAAACCCCCAGACCGTTTTGGTTCAGACCATTCAACGCCACCACCCCCAACAAAGTAAAAACGAGGCAAGCCGGTCTTCCGGCTTGCCGAACCAGCAGCAGAACCTGTCCTCCATCTACATAATCCACCAGGTCCATATTTTGCGCCAACAAAACGGGATGAGGTTGTCCTCGATCCACCCCCAACACGCTGCATCCCACTCCTCCCTGCGATGATTTTACGGCATGGATTATGCTGCGGTACCACCATTCTTCATCAATGAACTGGTATGCCAGGATAGTGTTGAACCCGATTGCACTTCCAGTAGCAATCCCTTTTACCTCTTCCCACAAATCGGGAGACTGCAATTGTATGTCGGATGTGTAGCGTGTGAACGCGAGAAATTCCGCCAGGTATTCATCAGGATCGGATTGAACGGACTGCCCAAGTATGTCCTTCCATTTTTCAACCCCCTCGGCAATCATCGTCCGGAATGTTTCCCCATGCATCAAGCCACGCTGGTATGGCGCTCCATTCAAATCCAAGAACCTGGAGGACAGGTCGAACGGGATTTCGTGCCTGGTTTTGCCTGTGGCGTTCATCTTAATGGTACACGATGTGTTCAACTGGCGCGGGAGGTTCTGTGCCGTTCCAGAAATGCGGCAGGATCAACTGATTCATTGAGGTATAACCGGGTGCAGTTTGCAGGATGCGCGGGATCATATTCACCGCTACGGCAGCCGTGCCCAGACCGCCGCGCTGGGCGATTTCCTCCTTGACGCGGATATCCACAGACGGGGTACCCTGGATGCGCGTGTAATCGCCCATCTCGACCCCGTCTTCATCCGGTTTCGGTTGAACGATGCCGGTCAGGCGGTATTCGAGCAGTGTTTCACCTTTCTGCAAGCCGTATACATTCTGCCGAAAACCACATACCTTTCCCGCCGGGATGTTGATGTACTGGCTGCAACGAGTTGTGCGGGCAATGAGCGGCTCCTTGGTCTGATGTAGTTTATCAATGTTCATTCCCAGGCAGTGCGCCGTCATTGCAACGGTTTCCAGCAGACCGATATGTCCAATTTTTCCGGTTTTCACACCTTGCTCGAATTCTTCGGGGGATAGTCCTGCGCCAATGTGTACCATTTCATCTGGTCCGTATGGCGCAAAATCGACCACACGGTGGCTGGTGACCCTGTTGATTTCCCAGCAGGGTAGCGATCCCACGATGGGCAGGATATCCATGATGAAGCCGGGGTTGATCCCAACTGCTGTGATTCGTACGCCGGATTGGCGTGCCAGTTGATCAATCTCAACAGCTTTGATCCGGTTTTCCCCGACCGGGAAGAATAGTTCCTGGGCAATCGTGACGATGTTGATCTTGTGTTTCATCAAGACCTGGATGGGAAAGATCGCCTCATCGAGAAAAGCAGTGGTTGCTAAGAGGGCGACATCCGCCTGTACCTGTTCAAGCAGCGGTTCGGGCGGGTAGCTGACTGGCACACCCAGTCTTTGCCCCAAGCCAGCAACCTCGCCGGCATCCCGCCCGATTTTCTTTTCATCCCAGTCGACCGCTCCAACGAGTTGAAGCGCTGGTCGCTGCTGGATCAGGCGGATCATAGCGCCGCCCATCGCGCCTGTACCGTAGACTACCACGCTGATTTTGCGCATCGTCACCCCTTGATATTTTCCAGTCGTATGGTTGCGGCGTAGCGGTGGGCATCCATGCCCTCGTAACGGGCTTGCGTTTCGGCGAGTTTTGCCAGTTTGATTGAGGCTTGTGGGTCTGTTTCCATGTGGGTGATGACTTTCAGGAACATTCTCACCCACAGACCGCCTGTGTAACGCGCTGCCCTGCCGGTGGGTAAAATATGGTTCGGACCGGCAATTTTATCGGCATAGACCTCGGCGGTGTCTTCACCGAGAAACAGTGAACCATAGCTGGTGAGCATCGCCATGACTGCCCTGGGGTCAGCAGTATGCACCTCAAGATGTTCGGGCGCATACTCATTGGCGAAGCGGGCGGCATCCTGAAGGCTGTCCACCACCACCACCAGCCCTTTGTTTTCCCATGAGGCGCGCGCCACTTTTTCGGTTGTGCGCTCTTTGAGCTGCTTTTCGATCTCTTCCAGCGTGGCATGTGCCAGCTTTTCAGAGGTGGTAACCAGCGCACCACGGGCATTGGGGTCGTGCTCGCACTGTGCCAGCAGATCGGCGGCAATGTAATCGGCGCGCGCCGTCTCATCGGCAATCACCAGGCATTCGCTGGGACCGGCGAGAAAATCGATCCCGACACTGCCAAAAACCTGGCGCTTGGCTTCCATCACATACATGTTTCCCGGTCCGACGATCAGGTCAACCGGTGGGATGGTCTGGGTGCCAAAGGCAAAGGCTCCCACCGCCTGTGCTCCCCCCATGCAGTAGATTTCATCCACGCCCATTTTGTGCAAGGTGTAAAGGATGCCCGGGTTGATCGCGCCGCTTGTGCCGGGCGGACAGCAAGCAATCACCCGCTGCACACCGGCGACTTTTGCAGGCATAACGGACATCACCGCTGAGGTCAGGCATGGGTAGCGACCCGCTGGGACGTAACAACCCACCGAATCCACCGGAACGACCCGCTGCCCCATCTTCATGCCGGGGGCGATCTCTTTTTCAAAGGCTGTCATGCTTTCTTTTTGTGCTTGCGCAAAAGCGCCGACCTGGAAAATGGCAAAATCGAGCTCTTCGATGATGGCATCCGGTAGGGCTTGCTGTGCTTTTGCGGCTTCTTCCGGTGTTACCCGAAACGTCTCGGCTTCGTACCGATCAAATTTGCGGGCGTAGAAGCGTAGCGCCTCGTCGCCTTTTTCGCGAACGTTTGCCAGGATTTCGCTCACGGTGTTTTGGAGCTGCTGAATATCCTGTGCGCTGACAGGGACCTCTTTTTTGATTTCTTGGTAGTACATATATGTTGACTCCTTTTTTCTTCGATATTTCAACTGGATTGAGAAGAGGATTGTAGTTGGATTTACCTGCGCATGTGCGGGTCGAGCACATCCCGCAGACCATCCCCCAAGAGGTTAAAGCCAAGCACAGTTGCCATGATGGCAATGCCGGGGATGGTCGCCAGCCAGGGTGCGCTCTGCAGGTGATTGCGCCCAATGCTCAACATGGCGCCCCAGCTGGGCGTGGGGGGCTGTGTGCCCAGCCCAAGAAAGCTCAAACCGGCTTCGATCAAGATGGCGGCTGCCATGTTGAGAGACAGCATTACCAACACCTGTGCGATGGTATTGGGGAAAATATGCCGCCAGATGATGCGTGCATCGGATGCGCCAATGGTGCGCGCAGCGACCACGTAATCGGTTTCGCGCAGTTGAAGCACCTGCCCGCGCACGATGCGCGAATAATTCGCCCACCAGACCAGGCTGACGGAGATCATCACAATCAGCAGGCTGCGCCCCAGAATGGTGGCGAGCGCCAATGCCAGCAGGATTTCCGGTGTGGACAGGACGATATCGATCAGTCGCCCCAGTAATTCGCTGAGCGCGCGCGTGCTGTAACCGGCAAGCATGCCCACAGGAATGCCAATCACTGCCGACAGCAAGGAGGTCAACAAACCCACCGATAGCGAGACCCTGCCGCCGTAGATGACACGGCTCAGCAAGCATCTGCCCAGTTCATCCGTCCCCAACGGGTACTGTGACTGTGTGAACGGCGCCAGGCGCCGGATATCCAGGTTTTGTTCATAGGGGGAATTCGGCGCAATCCAGGGGGCGCAGACAGCAATAACGATTAATACCAGGATTGTAATTGTGCCAATCAGGATGAGTGGGTTGGTGCGGTATGTTCGCAGCAGCGCCTGGTGAAATTTTTCTTTTTCGGGAAGGATTTCATGATTGAGTTGTACCATGATGAGTTATCACCTTTGTCGTTCACGCTCTAATGCGCGGATCTGCAATTTGGTAGAGAATATCCGCCACCAGGTTCCCCAGGATAACGGTTGCCCCCAGGATCAGCAAGACGCCCTGTACAACCGGGTAATCGCTGCGGGTGATTGAATCAACGATTAACCTGCCGACCCCGGGCCAGACAAAAACCATTTCGATCACCACTGCGCCTGCCACCAGCCACCCGATTTGCATTCCGAAAATACTGATGAGCGGGATGAGCGAGTTGCGAAAAGCGTGCTTAATGACGATAGCTGGTTTTTTTACGCCTTTAGAGCGGGCTGTACGAACATAATCCTGGCGTAGTTCTTCCAACATACTCGAACGCACCATGCGCATGATAAAAGAAACCTGAACGGCGGCAAGCGTGACGATGGGGAGAACCATGTGCCGCCAGCTTTCATACCCAGAAACCGGAAACCAACCCAGTTTGACCGAGAAGAACAGCACCAACATCAAGCCCAGCCAGAAGATGGGAATGGACATACCCAGGGCAATGATGATCATGGCTGAGATATCAATGAAACTGCCTTGTTTTACTGCAGCCAGGATGCCCAACGGCAATGCGATTATATACGCCAGAAGCAGGCTGGAAGTTCCCAGGATTAACGAATTAGGCATGCGCTGTTTGAGCAGCTCGCTGACCGGGGCGCGGTATTTAAAGGAAGTGCCCAGGTCGCCTTGCAGCAGGCGGGTTAGAAATTTCCAATACTGAATGTGCAGCGGCTGGTTCAAGCCAAGCTGCTCGCGCGCTCGCTCCTGTATCTCAACCGAAGCCAGGCGTCCGGTATAGAGCAAAACCGGGTCACCTGGCACAAGGTACATCATCAAAAAGATCATCACCGAAAAAACGAGCAGCGTGGGTATGGCAATTAACAATCGGCGAATGACAGATTCGATCAAGCTACTTCTCCTTTAGTGGTTTTGTCTGCTTTTGTGCGATGTCATCAAAAAAAGAGGGCGTTTCCGTTTTGATTTTTCGTGCTACGGTGTGATGGTTACACTGTTATAGTTCTCTGAGAAGGGCGAGATTAACAACCCTTGCACCTTGTTGTTTACAGCCGTTACTGCAGTAAACCAGAAGATGGGTGCCCAGAGGGCTTCTTCGATTGCCAGTTGTTCAACCTGCGCAAAGTACTGGCAGCGTTCTTCGGAGGTAGGCGCTGTATTGGCTTTTTCCAGCAGGTCATCCATAACGGGGTTGTTGATGTGTGAAGAATTCAAATATGGAATTTGGCTGGATGCGAAGAACAGGTTGTAGACATCCGAATCGGGCCAGCCGTAGTTGATGAGCGCAATCTCGTTTTCGTTGGCATTAAACCCATCCACCATCGAGCCGTATTCCAGCATCAGCAGTTCAACTTCAATTCCCACCGCAGCCAACTGGCTTTGAATTACCTCGCCATAGGACTGGCTTTCGGAATCGTTGTAAATGTACAGGGTCATCGAGAATTCTGTGCCGTCTTTATCTACCACGCCGTTTCCGTTGGTGTCGCTCCAGCCAGCCTCTCCAAGCAGATCAGATGCTTTTTGCGTGTCATAGCTGTAACTGATTGATTTGGGGTCTTCCAGCCCACAGTTCCAGTGAGGAGCCATGTATCCGTATGCGGGCTCGCCGTATTCACCAAGGTTCAGGGTTGCCAGGGTGTCGATATCGAGGGCGTAGTTAATCGCCTGGCGCACTTTTACGTCATCCAACGGAGGCTTCGTCTGGTTGAAATCCAGGTAGAACAGCGCACCACCCCAGGCGGGTGCAGTGAAAATCTCGAAATTTCCGCTGCCGGCAATTTGTGGCAGGTCTGGCGTAGGTACCTCGTAGAGGATATCAACCCCACCCGTCAATAATTCAGAAACACGGGTTGTGGCTTCCGGGAAGAGTTTAAAGACAATTTTGTCCAGGTAAGGCGCCCCCCGGTTTTCCAGGAATTCAGGACCCCAGTTGTAATTGGGGTTGCGTACGACCACCGTGCGGTCTTCTGTAACCCACTCTTCCAGCATGAACGGACCGGTTCCCACGGCGTATTTTGTGCCGTATTCCTCACCGTATTTTTCATACGCAGTTGGGCTGATCAGGGCAGAGAAGGAGTTGCTGACTGTGAAGAGGATGTTGGGCCAGGGGTTGTTGAGCTTGAAGACTAGCGTGTAGTCATCGGGTGTCTGAATTTCGACGACCGATGAATAGGAATCAGAGAATGCGTGTTGACCTTGTGGGTCGCGGGCTTTGTCATAGAACCATTTGGCGGTTTGGGCTGTAAAAGGCGTTCCGTCATGGTAGGTGACGTCATTGCGTAGATGGAAGGTCCATTCCAGGTTGTCCTTTGAGACCTCCCATGATTCCGCCAGCAGCCCATAATACTCTCCGTCCGGACCCCTGGTGACCAGCGTGTCGAAGATCAGCAGGTGTGGGGTGAAAGTCTCGCCTGAGGTCAGGTTATCCATGTTGGTGGTGTCATAGCTGACGCCGACGTACAGGGTTCCACCGCCCGTGGTTTCTTCAACGGAAGTTTCTTCTGCTGAAGAGGCTTCCACAGGTGCTTCTTCCGCAGGCGCTTCTTCTGCGGGTGCTTTTTCAGCCGGTGGCTCTGTTTCCCCTGCTTTTGGCGTGCAGGCGGTAAAGAACAGAATGGCAACGCAAAATACAGTAAAAAGCGTTACTATTGTGCCATTTTTTTTCATAGTTCCTCCTAAAATTTTCTCATTTAAATGGATTGGAAACGCCCTCTTACCAATAAGCATGTCTTATAATTTGTACCGATATGAGGGAAGATACGTAATCAGTTGAAAGTCTTTTTACAGAGTGATTGAAAAAACCGCCGATTACTTGAAGTCATTCACTAGAAGAACTCGTAAGTTTGTAAAGAAACTGAAAGCGAATAGCTTAGAAAACGATGCGATTTTCCCTTGCACGCCGCCACGGGGAGAAAATAATCTTCAGATACCCTGTTTCGTTTACAGTATAGCAATTCTTCCCTATAATTTCTATTAGCCACATGGCTTATCTATTTCACGAGTTGAACGATGACGAATCTGTCTTCTAATGAGAATTCAAATAAAAATTTCCACAACCGGGCTGCTGGAGCCAGGCAGCAATTAATCCGTTTTGAGGATGAACCTTCTGCACCACCTGCGCTTTTTGATTTGTTAAAGATGATCCTCGAATGGGCTACGGAAATGATTGCGGCGGATGCAGGAGAGATTTTTCTTTGGGATGCAACCGCCGGTGATCTGGTTCTTTCGGTGAGTAACGGATTTCTGGAGCAGTACACCGGCACCCACCTCAAGCCAGGAGAGGGCATCAGCGGGCGTGCATTTGAATTGAACGAGTCGTTGATCGTAGAGGATTACAACAATTGGGAAGGGAAACCGATTGCTTTTAACGAGCACCCGCCGGATATGGATGTGCTGGCAGTCCCGATGCGCTGGCAGGGGAAAATAATCGGTGTGCTCGTTGTGGATGCCAATGTTAAGGCGAAACGGTTTTCAGAGAACGACATACTGATGGTGAGCATGTTTGCCAACGTAGCCGCTGCCGCGATTCAAAATGAACGTTTTTACCGTGACCTGGAGCAGCGCTCCAATCATCTCGCAGAAACGCTGGAGCGGATGGTGATAGAGCGCACCGCAGAAATTGCCCACCGCGCTTTACAACTGGAGACCAGCGCACGCATCAGCCGGGATATCAGTTCCTTGCTGGAAATCGATAAGCTATTGAAACGAATCGTGAATGTGATCCGAAAAACTTTTCGATACGATCATGCCAGTATCTTTCTTTATGAACCGGCGCATAACTTGTTTACGCGAAGAGCTGGCAGCACGCGCAAACCTTTCATCGGCTGCCGCGAGATTACCTCTTTAAATGAGGACATCATCAAACAGTGTTACCAGGCTGTGCATGCCCGGGAAGTAAAGCTGATCCAGACACCTCTGAAGGAGGGAGCAAAACCTTTACCTGAAACACCGCCCGGTTTTCGCCTGATTGTTCCCTTGCGGCACGGCAACCGGATTATCGGTATTTTGAATATCTGGCGGCAGGGCATGGAGCCCGTTTCGGTCTCGGATATTATTATGTTCCGCAGCCTGGGCGATCAGATTGCAGTGGCGATTGAGAATGCGATGCTGTACAGGTATCAACAGGAACTGGTTGTGATCGATGAAAGAAATCGCATTGCCAGGGATTTGCACGATGCGGTCAACCAGACTTTGTTCTCAGCGATGATGATTGCAGAGAACCTCCCGAGCATTTACGATGCCAATCGAGAAGCAGGAAAGAGGTTGTTGACAGATTTGTATCAACTGAACCGTTCCGCCTTGACGGAGATGCGCTCTCTGCTGGTGGAGCTTCGCCCGGAAACGATGCAGCAAGTTGGGCTGGATTTGCTGCTGGCGCAATTGGCGGATGCGCTGGAGAGGCGCACGGGTATCCAGGTGGAAACGACTCTTCAAGAAACGGGCGAGATTCCCTCGGAAGTCAAACAATGCTTTTACCGCATCGCACAGGAATCGCTTAGCAACGTTGCCAGGCACGCTGAAGCATCCCAGCTTTCGATTGCTTTACGACGGGGAAAGGGTGAAAGCCTTGAAATGCTGATCCACGATAATGGAAAAGGCTTTCAACCATACCAGGTCACCAGCGGTTTGGGTATCAACATTATGCGCGAACGCGCCAACATGATAAACGCAAAGTTTGACATCCAGTGCGCATCGGGGCAAGGAACGCGTGTTGACCTGATTTGGAAGAAGCCAGGCATGAACTCCATCCCTGTGAATAAGCGAGTGAGAACTAAAAAATGAAAAATGACTACCCGATTGCCGTGATGGTTGTTGATGATCACCCGATGGTACGCAAGGGGTTGGCTTCTTTTCTTTTATCCAACCCTGGTTTACGGTTAGCAGGTGAGGCGTCAAATGGAAAAGAGGCATTTGCGATGTGCCAGGAAAAGCCGCCAGATGTGATTTTGATGGATTTGGTGATGCCGGTGTTGGATGGTTTCTCTGCATCAGAGAAAATCCGGGAGCTATACCCGCATGTTAAGATCATTGCCCTGACCAGCTATCCCGACTCGCGCTATCTTCAGCGCGCGATGAGCCTCGGTTTGGATGGTTTTATCCTCAAAGATATTTCCTCGGAGGATTTATCCAATGCCATTCGTTCCGTGCATGACGGCTCGCGGGTCTTTTCAGTCCCTGTTGAACGCATGCTTCAGCGAAAAGGTGAAGATGAACGCAAAATTGATACCCTGACTCCCAGGGAGTATGAGGTGTTTGGTATGCTTTTGGAGGGATATAACAACCCGCAAATTGCAGAGCGGCTGGTACTGAGCCGCTCCACCGTTAAGGTGCATGTCAGCCGTGTTCTTGAAAAACTGGGCGTCACCAACCGGGTGGAGCTTTTGAAAAAATTCACCAGGTCTTAATCCTTGCGCAAAAGACAGCCTGTTTGGATGGTCAAATTAAATATCTTGCAATACAATGTAGTTATGTCCTAAACAGCAGCAAGCAGGGGAACGCTGATGGAAGATGGATGATTTTTTAGGAGGTATGATGGAATACAAAATTGAAGGTACTGTGATGCAAATGCTCGAGGTTCAGCTTCAACGCGGTGAAGCCGTTTACACTGAGTCGGGCGGTATGGCATGGATGAGCGAAGGGATCGAGATGCAAACCAACACCAAAGGCGGGCTGATGTCTGGTTTGGGGCGCGCCCTGGCGGGTGAGTCTTTATTTATGACCACCTACACCTGTTCGGCGCAGAATGCCCGCATTGTGTTCACGCCGGAAGCCCCAGGAAAAGTGGTGGATGTGCGCCTCGAAGCCGGGCAAAGCCTGATATGCCAGAAAGATGCCTTTATGTGTGCTGAAGACAGCGTTAAGCTGGAGATGCACTTCCGCAAGAAACTGGGCGCAGGTCTTTTTGGCGGTGAAGGTTTCATTTTGCAAAAAGTGACCGGTCCCGGAACGGTGTTCCTTGAAATCCCCGGCGAGGTCAAGGCATATAACCTTAGTGCAAATTCGGTACTCAAGATCGACCCCGGTCACATTGCCATGTTTGAGCCCACTGTCAGTTATGACATCACCACGGTGAAAGGTGTGACGAACATCCTGTTCTCCGGTGAAGGGCTTTTCCTGGCACAGCTTAAGGGTCCGGGCAAAGTCTGGCTGCAAACGATGCCAATTGCCAACCTGGCGAGCAAGATTGCACGCTATATCCCTTCAAAAGGATAAAGCTCTTCATTTTGCATAACGCAAATCACGAGAAGATCCTGATTTTGTGAAATAAGAGTTAGAATATTGAGTAACACTCCGGCACAGCAGTTGATCAGGCTGCTGGCGCGTATTACGTTGTGTGTTTTGCAAGTCATATCGATGAAATGGGAGAAAGTATGAAGAGTGAAGCGAGTTTGGATAAAATTGAGGAAAAGTATAAACTGCCTCGTTGGGCGATCTTTGTCATGCTGCTGGCATTGATTTCGGTTTCATGTGTGTGCGGCACGGAAAATCTGCCGGATTTTATCACCAATCTTATTGAAAAAGAAGGTGCGCAGGAACCTTCACAGAGCGGAACCACCGGTGCGGATGTTCTTTTTTCAGATGATTTCAGCGATCCCAACTCCGGCTGGGAGGTGGCTGATTATGACAGCGGTTCGGTAGGGTATACACAGGGCAAATATTTTGTCACGTCCACCCAGCCAGGTTCTGCCATGTGGGGTGTGGCAGGAAAGAATTATGCAGATGTGATGATTGAGGTGGATGCCACACAGGTGAGCGCGCCATCGAACAGCAACAACGATTATGGCATTATGTGCCGGCTGGATTTTTCCGGGAACGGCTACACCTTCAATATCAGCGGTGATGGCTTTTATTCAATCCAGAAAATGGTCGACAATGGATTTGTCGACCTGGTGGAATGGGCGGAATCGGATAAAATCCGCACCGGCAATGCCACCAACCATATCGTGGCGGTCTGCAATGGACAGTCCCTATCGTTGTCTGTCAATGGCGCAAAATTGGCAGAGGTCAACGACTCAACCTATACCACTGGAGATATTGGACTGGCAGCAACCACGTATGAAACGCAATCGACCGAAATTCAATTTGACAACATCGTCGTGAGGAAACCTTGATGCTTTCACCGCAACCTTATTCAACCTGGCTGGAAATCAACCTGGCAGCCGTTGAAAGAAACACGCAGTATATCACCCGCCAGACCGGGGTGGCTTTTATGGGCGTTCTAAAAGCCAATGCCTATGGGCACGGCGCTGTAGAAGTTGGAAAAGCCGTATTAAAGGGCGGCGCTTCCTGGCTGGCGGTGGCGCGCGTCGGAGAAGGTATGGAACTGCGCGCAGCGGGTATCAGCGCGCCTGTGTTGGTTTTGGGTATGCCCTCCTTTGCCGAGGTGGATGCAGCCATTGCCAACAGCCTGACCTTGCCGCTGCCGGGTTTTGAAGCTGCCGAGCTCTTTTCAAAGCGCGCAAAGGCGCTGGGGCGACCCCTGCAGGTGCATTTGAAGGTCGATTCTGGCATGGGTCGCCTGGGTGTGCTGCCAAACGAGATTCTGCCGCTGGCACGCCGGGCGCAGGAATTGGGGGATATTGACATCAACGGGTTGTTCAGCCATTTTGCCATGGCGGATGAAGACCATGCGCCGTTGATGGATTTGCAGTTCAAGAATTTCAAGACGGCTTTGTCTTCGCTGGAAGAAGCCGGTATCCACCCGAAGTGGGTGCATCTATCCAACTCGGCGGCTTCGCTGACTTTTCCTGAAGCACGCTTCAATATGGTACGCGGCGCAGAGGTGTTCTTGGGCATGAACCCGTTCTCTTACCGCGCGCTGGTCGAGCCGCTTGAGCCAGCACTCACCGCCTGGAAAGCACGCCTGGTCTCTTGCAAAACACTGCCACCCGGCTGGGGGGTGGGTTATGGAAAGACGTATGTAACCAGCGGCGAGGAAATGATCGGGATCGTCTCCGCCGGTTTTGGCGACGGCATCCGCCGCGTGCCCGGCAATGAGGTCTTGATCGATGGTCAGCGCGTGCCGGTGGTGGGGGCAACCTGTATGGATGCGGTGATGGTCAGGCTGCCCAAATCTTACCCGCTCGACAGCGAGGTCGTGCTGCTGGGTACGTCAGGGAATGAGAGGATTACGCTGGAGGATATCGCCAGGCGTTACAATACCGTACACGTCGATTTCCTGATGGGTTTCTCCCCGCGCGTGCCGCGTGTGTATTACTGGGATTAGCCAATGTGAATCGGGAGCAGTTTTTTTACCCGCTCTCCCGTTCCAAGGTAGCGTTCTCTCAACGAGGTTGTCTAAAAAGGCAGCCTCGTTGCTTGTATTCTCAAGCGTATAACCGGGAAAATGAACCTTTGGT
>CAYRRA010000052.1:0-22905 GCA_964426355.1 uncultured Anaerolineaceae bacterium | reverse complement strand
GTGCAAACCGATCGAGCAGGGTGGCTGGCGATGTATCCACCAGAACCATCGCACGGTGTGCGGTTTCGATAAACTGCTGCTGAGCTGCATGGTCAATGAAGCGAATGAGATGATCGAAAAAGCCGCAGGTGTTGAGCAGACCGCAAGGTTTTTGATGATACCCAAGCTGTGACCAGGTAATGACTTCGAAGATTTCTTCAATTGTGCCAAACCCACCGGGTAGGGCAATAAAACCATCCGCCTGCTCTGCCATGCAGGCTTTACGTTGATGCATGGTCTCAACGATGACCAGGTTGCTGAGGTGGGTGTGTCCAACCCCTCTTTCGATCATGGAACGAGGGATCACGCCAGTTACTGCGCCACCGGCATCCAGTACTGCATCTGCCAGGACACCCATCACACCCACACTGCCACCCCCATATACCAGTATGATTCCCCGGTCGGCGAGCAGCCTGCCTAACTCAACGGCGGTATTCTGATATTCGGGTTGAATGCCAGGGCTTGAACCGCAAAATACACATAATCTCTTCATGTCACGCCTCGTCAACGTTTTTACCTGTTCAGTGAATAAGAATTTTACCAGTCCTTTCATGGGGGCATGTTTCCTTTTCGAGGAGTTGCAGCAATTCTCGATTTGGAAAACATTGGAAAAAACCTGGCTTAAAGAACATAAATTTAGGTTTAGGATTATTTCACACCCGACCCAACGTTGAACTATCGATTTCCAGTCAAAAATTGTGTACTAAAGCGTATAGAGGATGTCAATCTCATGTTGGAAAAAAAGCGGATAAAACCGTTTTCTGTTTGATTTTTCGAGTGGTATAATCTTTCCGTTTGCATCGAATAAGGTCAGGAGCGTCGTTCACCAGCATGGGTTTGTGGGCTTTGTCATTAATCGCGATTGGGTTGGCAATGGATTGTTTTGCCGTTTCTTTATGCGTGGGTTCCTCTCCCATTCCGCTCACCAGGCGGCTGGTTTTTCGCCTCAGCTTTCACTTTGGACTATTTCAGGGCGGTATGACGTTGTTGGGCTGGTTAGCGGGAAGCACCATTGTGAGCCTGATTGCCAGTTTTGACCACTGGATTGCGTTTGTGCTGCTGGCATGGGTTGGTGGTCGGATGATTTTCTCCGGGCTCAAAAAGGGTGAAGATGCAGAGTGTTACTGCAGTGATCCATCCCGCGGAAAATCGCTGGTCATGCTTTCTGTGGCGACCAGCATTGATGCCCTGGCGGTGGGCTTGAGCATGGCGGTTTTGCAGGTGAATATCTGGGCTTCATCCCTGCTGATTGGCGTCGCATCTTCATTGCTTTCAATAGGCGGTGTGTATCTTGGCAACCGCTTGAGCCAGCGTTTTGGAAAACGCATGGAAGTACTGGGTGGCGTTATTCTCAATCTTATTGGGCTGCGTATCCTCGCAACGCATTTATTGGCTTTTTAATCTCTTGCTTCGTCTTCCAATTGGGTCATTTCTTCACGCCGTTTGAGCAGCACTTTGTGCAGATTGGCACGGTCTTGTGGATAGGTTTTAAAGATGGGGATCCACAACAATGCACTGATGATCTTGGGTATTGGGATCATGAGGAGCATCATCATTGTCACATCACCGTTGAAAAGGTCGACCAACCTGCCGGATAACCAGACCCCCAGCGATCCCACTGCACCAATTGCCATATCCAGGGCAGCGCGTCCGGTGGAGCGCAGCTCTGGGCGGAGCACAGCTTGCGCAATGGGCCAGCGTGCACCGGTATCAACACTGCTCAGGCTTAACCCGGCAAGCAGTCCGAAGATCATCAAGAAAATGATCCCGCGTTCGCCGAAGTAGATAAAACCAGCCAGCGCGGGTATGCTGACCAGCAACCCGATTTGCGCCATGATAGCCCTGCCTTTTTCAGCGTTGTGGTTTTCCAGTATGTCCCCCAGCCAGCCGAAAAATGCATGACCCAGCAGTGTACCCAGCGTGAGCAGCGCCACCACAATGAACGCCTGGTCTCCTAACCCCAGCTCTTCCAGCCAGGTGAAAGACCATCCGTATATCACTGCCAGGGCGATGTGGTCAATTGAATTTTGGAAGATCAGCACCCACCAGGTTTTGATGTGCGCCAACACCGGCAGATCAGAAAGCCGGAAGGCATAACTGGCAGCGCTTTCACTGGTGATGATATCCTTAATTTCCGGCTCGGCTGCACCGCGCGGCGGGTCATTGACGACGAACATCAGGAAACCAGTTAAAAAACTGGCTAAACCCATCACCACGAAACCCCAGCGCCAGCCCTCCGGGTTCATCGCAGCCAGAGCTGGCAAGATGGCATACGCGCCAATCGTGCCGGAAAAGCTGACGGCGGTCATGATTCCGGCAGCACGCCCGCGTTCTTTGCTGGGAAACAGGTCGCTGATTAACGAGAACGCTGTGGGCCATAAGACCCCTAACCCGAGCGAAGACATAATGCGTACAAAGAATAATTGAGAAAGACTGTGAACAAAAGCGATGGCTAAAGTCCAAATCCCCCAAAATCCGGTGATCCAGATGAGCAGCTTTTTCCGCGAGAGCCGGTCAGCCGCATATCCCCAGAGCGGTAACGTGAAGGTATTGATCAATCCAGTGATCCCCAATACCGTACCAAGTTGACCCACGCGTAAGCCGAGTGAACGGTACATGTTGGGCCATAAGATAGAAAGCGTATCGTTCTCGCTGCTGTCGATAAAAGCAGCCGCAGATAATGCAAAGACAGTCCACCAACGCCGTTTCGGTTTGTGTTCTAAGGCAGGTTCGGACGACATATTCACCTCCAAAAAAGAACCATTGCTTTACGAAATATGTTTACTGATATCTTTGAATCATATTAATGGACGGGATAAATAAATCTTACTACAATAGTTGTAAAACGATGAACTGTTTTTGAGGAGTAGTTGATTTTTGGGATTCACATTGGAGCTGTTTTCTCTCAAGAGGTGTTTTCTTGCCCTGCCGGGGCTCGAGTTGGAGAATCTCGCCGAGTGTTAATGACAAGATACTATTTACCGCTAAGGATACCAAGCTCACCCCGTAAAAACAGAAAATTCTTCGTGTTCTTTTGCGCACTTCGTGGCTTTTTTTCTTTCCATTGCCCAGGCTTCTCTTGGTAAATTTATGCCTCTTCTGTTACCAATTTGTGTTAGAATCGCAAAATGCCTTACCAAATCCGCTTTCTTGAAACAGAACAAATCGTGGAGACGGTTTACCACGGCATATTGGATTTGAATGAGCTCATAGAGGCAGCAACAGCCTCTTTGAACGAAGCTGAAAAACACCAGGCAACCCGCTTTCTGGGAGATTGTACTGCGCTCAATTCGGGCGGTTCCCTGTTCGATGTCTATGACCTGGTTCGATTCTATGATACCCTGTCGGTGCCTTATGCACATTTCTTGAAGGAAGCCATTCTTTTGCCGCAAATTCCCCAGGCTGCCGAAAACCTTTCCTTTTACGAACTGGTTACCCGCAACCGTGGGTTGGATGTGCGAATTTTCTCGGAACGCCAGGCAGCGTTGGACTGGTTGTTGGCGTAGAGAAATTCCCTGAGACTGTCGCAGAAGATTTTTTGAATTTTATTATTGGGGGTTGAGCAGGTTCAGTTCTCTGGCACGCTCCAGTGCCATTTTTCGGTTGTGCACGCTCAGTTTCCGGTAAATGCTGCGAAGATGTGTCTTTGCAGTGCTTAATGAAATGACCAGGTGACGGGTGATATCCTTTGTGGAAATGCCTGCCGCCAGCAGATGCATGATCTCCAATTCCCGTTCCGTCAACGGCTCGATCAAAGGCGTTATCACTGCTGGTTGTTCTTTGTTTTGCTGTAATAAATACGGTGCAGGCGCGCTTTGCATGTTAGTAAATGCGCCTAGTACCTGTTGCGCAAATCCGATTTGCACTGGTTGTCCTGCCTGGGGAGTTTTTCTCATAGAGGCTTCAAGATAGTTGTTCAGGATTTTTTTGAGCGGGTTGCCTTCAGACAGGAAAATCTGAATGTAGCCTTCAGGTTCGGCGAGTTGCAATGCGGTTTCAATATTTTCAAATGCTTTTTCTTTTTGCCCGCTTGCCTGTTCTGCCAGTGCCCTGAGAATAAGGATTTCAATCAAGCGTTCCCCTAATCCGTTGCTGCGTGTGATGTGTTCCAGTTCGGAGAGCAGTTGAATGGCTGGCTCCATTTTGTGTTGAGCAAGCAATATTCTGGCAAAAGCGGTTTTCTCTGCGACGGTTGCTTTGTCAAATGGATTGAGAAATGAAATTTCTTGTTGAAGTGAACGTTCTTTGTTTTCAATTTGACCTGAAATTGCCCACAGCCGCACTTGAATGTCGATCAGGTCAGAAGAAAGGAAGGGGACCACATAGCGATTTTCTCTAAAACCCTTCAATGCGCTTTCGAAATGAGTTTCAGCACGAGTGGTATCCTGCAGCGCGAGGTAATACCGTGCCAGGCGTATTTGAAGCCATTCTGGTCTTAACCAAAGCCGGGCAGCGTATTCAATCCATTCGTGTTGGTCAAGGACATCCCGAATCCATTCTCTGGCTGTCATAAAATCATTGCGTTCCAATGCAATTTCTGCCAAACCAGTTTTGGCGAAAGCGTACAGTTGGACGTCCATGTTCGCCTGTACCGAGTAATCCAGTAGATGCTGATACTCCTGTTCGGATTTTTTCAGGTATCCCTGCATTTTGCGCAGGTGAGCCAGCTCAGATTGCGAATAGGCATATTCGATTTGCAGACCATTGACGATAGCGAACTGGCAGCCTTTTTCATACTCCTTCGCGGCAGTTTCCAGATGGCTGTTCCAGGAATAGGCTTCCGCCAGGCAGTGCGTCATCAGTCCATAAAAATAGATATCCTGGCTGGGTTGGCTTTTTCTTAGCTCAATGATGTTGGTAATGCCTTGTTCAACGTCTTCGCTGAAACACTGTACAACAGCTCTCAGTGCTCTAATCTCCCAGCGGACAAGATCTTCATCTTTGATCGGAACCTGGTTTTGACGAGCGCGTTCAAGAGCCTGTTCCAATGCGATCAGTTTGGGTTCAACATTATTTATCTCACCCATCAGGTAATTTGCCAGTGCTGAATAGATCCCCAGCCGGGGACGTTTGCTCAACAGGTCATTTGAAAAACGGTTGATCCATTGGGATAGCTTGGTCAGGTCGAAAACGATGACCGCTTGCAGTGCACTGGTATCGATGATTTGAGCAGCTGTTTCCAAGTCACCAGCAGCCAGTGCATGTGAAACCGCCTTGTCCGGATAACCATTTTGTTGAAGCCATTTACATGCGCGCTGTTGCAATTCTGCAATATGGTCGGGGTATATCTCTCGAAGGTGTGATTGTAGAATTTCTGCGAAGAGATGATGATAGCGAAACCAGCGCCGCCGGTTGTCGAGGGGTACAATGAACAGGTTGGCTCGCTCAATTTTATGCAACATCTCCTGGCTGTCCGTGCGATCCAGCATAGCATCACAAAGCGGTGCAGAGAGCTCGCTTAAAATGGAAGTTTTAAGTAAAAACTCTTTCACCAGGGCATCTTGCTGGCTCAGAACTTCTTCCGTGAGGTATTCCACTATTTGTCGGTTGCCGCCTGGTAAATCGGAAATCAACCTTTGAAAATCGGGCTGCCGTTGAAGTGAAATTGCCGCCAGTTTGAGCCCAGCAATCCAGCCTTCGGTAGCTTCTTTCAGGGCTGCTGCCTGTTCATCATCGAAATGCAGGTTCATGACATTCGAGAGAAAAACATTCACTTCCTGTACGGTAAAGGAGAGGTCTGGCGCTGAAATTTCCAGCAATCGCCCTTGAGCTCGCAGCCGTGAGAGTAACAATGGGGGGGTCACCCTGCTGGAGAGGATCAGGTGCAGGTTTTTGGGTTGATGCTCGATCAGGTATCCGATTTCCTGATGGATTTGTTCGTCGTTGATAACCTGATAATCGTCCAGCACAAGGCAGACCGGATATGAAAGCTTGACGATTTCGTTGATAACCTGGTTGATTGCACTATACCCATTTGGGTCATCTGCCTGTCTGTTGATACCTGACGCTTTTAGCTGTAACCGCGGGTAGACTTTTTGCAGAGCAGCAGTGACGTAACTCCAAAAGCGATGTGGGTTGTTGTCGAACAAGTCTAATGACACCCATGCAATACGTCGATCTGAGACACTGCCTGTTGCAAGCCAATCACCCAGCAGGGTGGTCTTACCATAGCCAGTGGGTGCAACAATCGTGGTGACCTGGCGGTCAACCGGTTTGTGCAGCAGGTTGGTCAGGCGGCGCCGGGCAACGATACGCGAGCCCAGAAGGGGGATTTCCAGCTTGGTTGCAAGCAGGTCATCTAAGGACAGGTTTTCGGTGGTTGTTTCTTGCTCCATAAGAAAGGAAAAGGTTGATAAAAATGATAGGTTAAGAATGAAAAGGTGAGCAAATAATTATTTGCCAATGATTTATTTCACCCAGCGAACTTCGTCTTCCGTATGGAATGATCACAGAAATTACAGATCCAAGTCATTAAAATCAAATTCACAACATTGATTCTGCAACATCCTGAGGGTGACAGGCAGATTGTTGATCTTTTATCTCATACTCCGTCCACTATTTGAAAAACAAAGTCACTATAGCGGTATTATAGCATAGTCAAATTTGGTATTTGTCTTCTCTTTTCTCCTTTTCTCATCCCAAAGTCATCCTTAAATCAACCTTTAACATGATTGCACTTTTTTACGAGGGTGCTAAAATATAAATCGGATTTTGGCTAAAAGCGATTCATCATAATATACCATTGCTATTTCAATATTGTCCTCAACGGTGCCTCATCATTGTCTTCAACGCCGCCTCATCAATATTGCCAAAATCCTTTTTTTATTCATAAGGTCTTTTTCTGTTGTTATTGGTTGAAACGGGAGTGGCTGGAGTAAACTGCTGGGAAAATAGCAGAAAAAGGCAGAGCAGTTGTTGTGTAAGTCGTTGTAATATTGGTTGCCTTTCGATGCGATGCTGTATGGGTTGTTCTTACAGACCAGATAAGTATGGTATAATTAGTGTGGTTTCGTAGAGATATTCCATTTTAAGTGAAATATCTCTACCTTTTATAAATGATGTCACAAGACAAAAAATCTTGAGAATCGAGGGCTTTATTGTGGTGAAAAAAGAAAAAGAGAAAACAGAAACCGAAGGTACTGAACCAAAGGCAGCCAAAAAACCAAACTGGTTCAAAATCAGTATCATTGCCAATATCGTTTTGGTGGTGGGTATTGTTCTGGCTTTGGTAGGTATGGAGATCATCCATCAGAGTGATACCAACCCGCAGCTATGCGCTGTCTGTCACCTGATGCAGGGACATGTTGATTCATATCTTAACGGTCCATACCTGGATAACATTCACGAACAGGCTAATGTTGAGTGCAAAGATTGCCACGATTATCCTATCCCTGCCGAAATTGCCAGCGGTATCCGCTACATAACTGGTAATTATGAGGTGGATGAGAACGGCGACCTGCTCAAGGTAAAGTACAATATGGATATGTGTCTGCAATGCCATATCAGCTATGAACATTTGGGTGAGTCAACCAGTTACCTGCATCGCAACCCTCATAAGCATCATTCTGGTGAACTGGAATGCCGAACCTGCCATACTTCGCACGGTCCACAGATTGATTATTGCAGTCAATGCCATGATAATGGCGGGCAACGCATGATCGGTAGTACGGCAAAATAAACCGAAGGATAAGATCGAACAATTTCCCGTGCTGTGCGAACCAGTTTGAGCATATATGGGAAAGAGGTTGAAATAACCGAAATTGATACGGGCAGGATTGCTGCTCGGGTGTTTGAATAGTGGTAAACCTCAGAGCGCACTCATTTTGTGGGTGCGCTTTTTGTTATTTCGAGTTTGATTTTCCACTGGTTGATAAATAGTGCGCAGAGTATGAGAAAGCTTCCAAATAGCAGGCTGGTTGGGTCTGCGTTTTCGCCAAAAACGATTAACGAAACCGCCACTGCAAGCGGTATTTTGAGATTGTTGAGCACAGCAAGCATTCCGGCATCGACCCTGCGCGCGCCTGCATTCCACAAGAAGAAACCCAGCCCTGAGGCAATACACCCCAGGTAGAGCAATGCCAACACTTGGTCAGGGTGGATGCTGAATTGTCCCCAGGGGGTGGTAAATACAGCGGCTACCGCTGCGCTGAGAAAGCCGCCCAGGTAGAGCAAGCCGAACACCTTTTGATCGGTTAACGCGGGTTGGGCGAGGTTTTTCATGATTTCCCGGTATGCAAGCTGCCCGGCAGCAAAGCACAGGTTGGAGGCTTGTACAACAATAAACCCCGCCAGCCAGCCTGGTTTCATCGCGCTATCGTGTTGAATAACGGCGGCAGCCGTCACAGCCAGCACGGCTGCCAGCAGACTGACCCGGTGGATTTTTCGTTCCAATGCATCATGGATCAGTGTGACGTACACTGGCGTTAGAATCGTAAACAACGCTACTTCATAGGCTTGCAGTAAATGAAATGCATAGTTGTAGGCAATATACATCAACCCGTATTGTATGACTCCGACCAGTACCAATTGCATTATCTGTTTGCGCGGAAGTGTTTTGATCCGTAGAAATGGTAAAAACACCAGCAGTGCGATGAAGAGGCGAGCCGCAGCAATAAAACCGGCATCCAGCCCTGAGAGCCGGTCTTTTATCAGGCTAAAAGAAAAAGCCCATATCAGCGAAACAATCCATAAATATTTCAATCATTCACCTGCCATAGTAAAAATTGCCTGGCTCAAAGGGGCGTGTGCACCTTCATCAAGGATAGACGAATGCTCAAACAGGAAAAACATCTATAATAAAAGTGTGGCAAACAAAGCGAATTGTACCTTTGCTGCCCACATTTTTACCAGTTTTCTCTCGTTTTCACTGTTGACTAAACACCGAACTGAGGGTATCGATTTGGGTGATCGGCGGTGATGATTTGCGGTGAAAGGATGAATTATGGATGCGATTATGGATAACCTTCCGTCTCTCCTGTTTTTCCTCGGTCTTGGTTTTTTCTGTGGTGTGATTCCAATATTGTTTGCCGTGCTGATGTTTTTCAGCGCCAGGAAACGCAGCCGGTTGAGCAGCGCTCTCGAGGATATACCGTTGCTCCAGGCGGCGCAAATTCAACCAGGAAAGGGGCTGGTAAAGCTGCGCGGGACAATCTCTCAGCTTGCTGCGCCGACCGATCCACTGGCAGCGGATTATGCCATGCTGCGGCTGCGCGCTGAGGTGTGGGAGAGCGGTGATGCAGATGAACGGTCTGGCTGGAAGCCGTTTATCGATAACATAAAAACGAATTCTTTCCTGTTGACCGATTCCAGCGGACAGGTCTGGGTAAACCCGCAAGGTTTGGATAAAAATCTGCTCACCACCGGTATTTCCCCTGACCAGGATCAGTTGAACGAAACCATACAGCGGCTGGAAATTGACCCGATGATCTTCCAAAGAAGGCAATTTCGTTACTGGGTGTGGCAGTTTAAACCGGGCGATGTTGTCACTGTGGCAGGATATGCCCAGCAATATCAAGGGGTGATGTGGGTTCTAAAACCGAAAGACCAGACCTTGCTTCTCAGCAGCCTTCCACCAGAACAAATGCGCGGCGAGGTCGCCCGGCAGGCAAAAAAGGCGAGTGTTTTTACCTGGATATTGGGCGTTCCTGGTATATTGGCACTGTTGGCTTCCTGTATCGGGCTGCTGGTGCTCTTGATACGCAATTTAGGCTGACGAAGAAGCTCGTGATGCAGATGTCTATATATGCGGCTGAATGTACTGCTGGCTGCTGGCGGGTTTCGGTTTTATCCGTTTGAAATGAATGGTTTTGGAAGGTTCAGCATTCCACGCCACCCAACCTGCTGAACGTAGTGTATATCGCCAGAGCCAGCTCGATGCGATTGTCATTGGGCTGGTTAACTTTCCGATATGCAACTCGGTGTACCCACTTTCCAGTGCAGTACGCAGTTCGGCAGCATTATGCCCGGTGAACCGGGTTGCGATTTCACCGATGGTATGCAGCAAATGGGAATCGCTGTTGCCTACACAGGCAACGGGTAAAGACCGCGCCAGGGCGGTGGCAAGGATGTTCGATCGGCGATGGAATAAGCTGCCATTCACCGCTTCAATGCCCACCAATATTTTCGAAACCCCTGGTTGTTTAAACATGGAGATTAACACTTCAGTACGCACACTGCTGACCCCGCGCGCTGCCGGATGCGCAATTATGGCAAGACCCCCCAAATCGCCGATGTGGTAAATGGTTTCCAGGAGTGGCAAACCCGATGGGATGGGTTTGTCGACGTATAGGGCAAGCACATGCCCATCTGCAGAGCTTACCTCGCTGCCAGGAACCACTTCTACGCCGTATATTGGTGCTAAATCTTGCGCTTCAAGAGCACCACGTATTTCATCATGATCGGTAATTGCGATGACGTGCAAGTCGGTATTTTCTTTAACGTGTTTCAGGATGGCAGATACACTGGCTGTGCCATCCCAACTGTATACTGAGTGAACGTGTAAATCCGCCAGTCCCATTTTTTTCATCATCTCCGTGGTCGATGAATGTGTTTTTATTTTTTTTCACTATATCAGGAGATGATTAAGGGTATATCAAGGCTTGATTAAGGGCAGTTTTTCAACAAGAAAATGTTTCGTTAACATAGATTGGGTCTCATATCATTGTTGAAGAAACATGAGTATGGCAGGAGAATTTTGGCGCAGGTATTTATCATCACGATAATCGAAATCAGGATTTTTACCCGCTCTCCCATCGTCATTTGGAAAGTTGTTGAGGTTATATTGGCAATCATCCGCGAGGTCCATTCACCTTGAGCGGGTGAATGGGGTCATGGGTGTTGTACAATTGAGGAAAAATGAAACAGGAACCCGAAGATGACAATTGCCAAACCACTCCGTTGGATTTTTCTTTCACCCCATCTGGATGATGCCGCTTTTTCATGCGGCGGCTTGATCTGGGAACTTGAACAGCGCGACGAGCAGGTTGAGGTGTGGTCAATTTTTGCCGGTGACCCACCGGATAGACCTCTTTCTGTTTTTGCACAACAACTTCATCATCGTTGGGAAGCCGGTGTGAGGGCGGTTCAGACGCGCCGTGAGGAAGACGCGGCAGCCTGTGTGGTTCTGGGTGCAGTCTATCGCCATTTCGATTTTCCCGACTGTATTTATCGCCTGGATGATTATGGCAGGGCGGTCATTCGTGAAGAGGAAGACCTGTTCCAACCGGATTACCGCGGTGAAACACAGTTGGTTGGGCAGTTGCGCAGCCTGTTAGGTGAGGCGTTGGATGAACATGATCGCCTTGCAGTGCCCTTTGCCATTGGCGAGCATATCGACCATCAACTGGTACGCAGGGCAGTTGCGGGTCTGCATCCTGTATTGTGGTATGCCGATTATCCCTATTCTGCTGAGGATTCGGAATTGTTATTTCAATGGGTTCAATGCCCACCTGTGGGTGATTTACCGGTGATAACGGAAAAAGCACTACAGAACTGGCAAGAAGCAGCCGCCTGTTATCCATCGCAACTCAGTACATTTTGGACGGATTTGGGCGCGCTGCGGAACGCTTTTGAGCGGTATTGGATGCAAGGCAAGGGAATCCTGCGTGAATCGTGTTGATACCTTCTGAAGCCCCTTTTCAGCCGAGAGGTTTAACCGCGCGGTTTGGGCAAGATGCTTTTTAGAATCCGGTTCAGTTCGTCAGCCTGAACGTAATCGACCACGTTAATGGATTGTTGCCGTACACGCTTGTTTTCCTGGATGGCTTCCAGGATCGAAATGACCAACGGTACGGCGATTGGGCAATAGGGTGAAGAAGGTCGGAAGGTGTATGAAACATTGCCCTGTTCATCTATGACCAGGTCTTGCACCAACTGCATGCGGACCACATCAACCCCGGTTTCAGGATCGATTACTTTTCTCAAACGAGTGAGGATTTCATCTTTCAGGGTTTCCTGTAAGCCATTCATTTTGTTTCCCATAAACGTTCGAGCGTCTTCTGCCAGATGGCGTGAATGGCTTGCTGCGCTGGTGTATCGCTCTGTGTATCGGTCACTGGTTTTCCACTGATGACCGCTTCTAAAAAAACAGGGTCATAGGGGATTTCACCCAGCACGATCAGGTTTTCTTTTTTGGCATACTTGCGAATCGCCTGGCTGCCTTGCGGGTTGAGATCGGATTTGTTGATGCAAAGGACAGCGGGCAGCTTGAAGTGACGTATTGTGGTGAGGATACGTTCCAGATCGCTGAGCCCGGAGAGTGTTGCCTCAGTGATGATTAATGCCAGGTCTGCCCCTGAAAACGCAGAGATCACCGGACAACCAATGCCCGGAGGACCATCCACCAGGATTACCTTTAGCCCCTCTTCCACCGCGTGCAGCCTGGCTTGTTGTTTGATCAGGGTTACGAGCTTTCCGGAATTTTCCTGCCCGGGAAAAAGACTGGCATGGTAAAGCATACCGAAACGCGTGTTGGAACGTTGCCAGATGCCGGCTTGCTGTGTTTGCATGGAAATAGCTTCAACCGGGCAGACCACCTGGCAGGCAGCGCACCCTTCACATGCCAACACATTAACAAAATACCCGCCAATGGTTGCCCGTCCTGGTTTTGCCTGGTCAGGTGAGGAAATTGCAGAAAAGCGGCAGGCTTCTTCGCAGCGACCACATTCGATACACAATAGCGGGTCAATATATGCCTTTACACCGGCGTGAAAAGGTTCTGTTTGGTTGTCGTAAGGTTCAAGGAGCAATTCCAGGTTGGATGCGTCCACGTCCGCATCTACAATCACAGTTGTAACCTGGGCGCGTTGGTTAAGCTGTGCAAAAGAGGCTGCCAGGCTGGTCTTGCCGGTTCCACCTTTCCCACTCACAATCACAAGCTGCCTGGGTCTGGTTTCCGAGGTGTTCATGACCTTCCCTCCGCTGCTGATTGACTGCTTTCATGTGTGAGTGCCTGGTTGGAATGTACGCTTTGCTGGATGGTCTGGAACAAATTCAGCAGAATCGGCTCATATTCGGGCAGTAAATCGATGACCAATTGACCTTGAGATATCGCAGCCGCGATATCGCGGCGAAAAGGAATGGTCAGGAGTATCGGGATGCCTCGTTCTCGGCACACATCTTCAATCAAGTGATTGTCTTGCATGCTGCGGTTGATGATAACCCCATGCGGTATGGCGAGCATCTGCGCAAGGTCGAGCATGAGTGTCAGGTCATGGAGACCAAATGGGGTTGGTTCAGTAACGAGCAACAGATAATCGGCGCCGCGTGTGGTCTCGACCACTGAACACGTCGTGCCGGGAGGGGCATCCAGGATGAGCGTTTGGTCTGGTTTGGGACGTACCCAATGTTGCAGCCGTTCAATAATCGGTTTTGCCATAGGTTCGCCGATTTGCAGCAAACCATGCGCAAAGTCAATCCCGTGGATCGCTTTTCCGCGCTCCATGATGCCGATGGAGTAAGGTTTATCGCTGATTGCCTCGTGCGGGCAAATTAACCCACATGCACCACAACCATGACAAAGCTGTGGGAAGACCATGACGTTTTTCCCCACCACGGCAATGGCATGGAACTGGCAGATCTCGGTACATTTTCCGCAGTATGTGCATTTTTGTGAGTCAACTTCCGGGATGGCGAGTGAGACCGCTTTATTCCGCTCAAATACCGGTTTCAGGAAAATATGCGCATCCGGTGCTTCAACATCGCAATCCAGAAGAAGCGGCGGGTTATCGGGTTGATGTTTTGCCAGCGTAGCGGCTAAATTGACTGCCAGCGTGGTTTTTCCAGTACCGCCTTTTCCGCTTGCGACCGCAACTTTAATATTGGACATTTTTTTAGTTTAAAATGACTGGAGACCGCCGTTTAGAAAGCTGTTGATTGCCTCCGGTGCAGTTTGTTCCGTTTTGAAGAGGAGCATCTGGATGCCTGTTGAACCCAGGATTTGCGTTGCATTCGGTCCGAAATCGCCGCTGATAACTGCTTCGATACCTTGTTTGCTTACCCATTGGGCTGCTGCAACGCCTGCTCCGTGTTGCTGGGTTACGGCAGGGTTTGCCTGTGCTTCCCATTGCATCGTTTCCGGGTCCACGATCAGGTAAAACGCTGCACGCCCAAAACGGGGATCCAGTTTGCTTTCCAGTTTTGCTTCCTGCACAGTAAGGAGAATTTTCATGTTGCGACCTTTCGATTTTGATTAATGCCTGGCTTTTTGTTTTTTATGAGAGGCATCTTCGCTCCCGATCCAAATCCCAAAAGCGGGAAGAATTATTCGATGAACGAGCAGAACCAACATGGCAACCGCAAAAGCGATGCCGAAGATGATTAATGAGTTGCCTACTGAGTTCATAATGGTAGGATCGACGATCATCACTGCCGCTAAAGTAAGCATTAACGTCCCGCCGATTAATTTAAGAACACGCCCATGTTTTTCTTCCAGCTTGCTGGATTTAAGCGTGAAAACTGCGACGAAAAAGATTGCTAGTTCATCGATTTGGTAGATGAGCATATAGATGAGCAGCAAAAAGATGAAATGCGCCCCGCTCACACCCTGGGCAGCCAGTAAATTAGTCCATAAGACCGGGAAGCCAGCCGTACAGGAGAACTCCACCAATGAGACCCCTCCGGCTAACACGACTGTTGCACTTAACAAACCCCACAGAGTCTGGCTTGAATCCATCACCTTGCGGATTTTTTGAAAAATACCTGGTTTTTTATCATCTGCAATGGTGAAGGAAATTCCTTCTTTGTACCAGAAGTAGTCTTTGATATTGACCAGCGCGAAGAACAACGCCAGGAGGGCAATGACAACCTGTATCCATCCCAGGAAGCTGATATAGGTGAACAGGCTGAATAAACCGGCGATGAAGAGTACGTAAACAAGGGCAGTGATGGAAATGAATACCAACCCGATGATAATGACTTTTCGCCGTGAGCCGGTGTGCAGCGTGAGCGATAACAGGATGGATAGCACCCAGATGGAGCATGGGTTGACCCCATCCACAAATGCGATGATGGCTGTGCTCAACGCCAGAGATTGGGTGGTCAGGTCAATTTCTCCAATCAAGGGTAGCTTAATGGTGTTGGCGTTTTTATTATTGGAGATGATAGGCGCTGCCAGGGCTGCCGGGGTGGGTGTGGATGTGGATGAGGGCTGACTTTCGGTAATGCTGGCAACTGGTTCGAGTGTTGTCTCGGCATTGGGCGTCAGTGTTGGGCTGGGTTCGACTGTGGAAGTTGGGGCAAGCGTGATTTCGGTCAGTTGGCTTGGCTGATAAATCCCCTCGCCGGCATCTTTACAGTTTACCTGTAAACAGTATTGAAGCACTTCTTCAATTTGCTCACTGGTGGAATCACCAAATCCCTCCCAGTGGTAATCCCCAATGAAGATCGTTGGTACCCCGCGCGGCGAAAAATCAAACGCCTGCGCCATTTCGTAGAAAAGCGCCTGGTTCTCCTGGTTGTCCCAGACTTCAAATGACCTGATTTCCACTTGTGAAAAAGTCCTGTCCAGCATTTCCAGGTATTCTTTTGCCTTTGCACAGTGCGGGCAGCCATCACCCCAAAAAATGTAAATAATCACCTGTGGCGGTTCTGTTTCCGTCTCGGCAGATACCGGTCTTGCAGGGCGCAGGGTTGCAAAGAACGTAAAAAGGAGTCCAGTCAGGGCGAGGATCATCAGGCTGCGATATTTTCTTATCTGCATTCAATCCTCCAGCAGAATATTGTAGTGTTTTGTTTGTAAAGACTCATGTGAAAATGGAGACTCATTCTTTTTGCTCAATCACTCGTTGGAGAAGTGCCTTTCGGAAGGCTGATCACGGTGGTCGGACGGGAAAAAAATGAGAAGGAATTTGGTTTCTTCATCATTTTGATTATGCCAGCGATGTGGCAGGTGTGATTCAAAGACAAGGCTGTCACCCTGGTGCAATGTGTAGGTTGTTTCCTGAACTTGATAGATGACTTCGCCTGACAGGCAGTAGACAAATTCATGCCCGGTATGAACCACAGGGTGCTTGCCGCTGCTGGATCCGGCTTCCATGCGAACGATGAACGGCTGCACAGCGCTGCCTGCCAGGTCACCGCCCAGGTTTACCAGGTGTGAGTTGGGGTTTGCGTCTGGTTCATGACAGGCTTGGTGATAGACCACTCGTTTTTCAGCAGGGGTGGTTTCAAAAAAGCTGACGACGGGAACGTGCAAGGCAGTGGCAAGCTGTTGAAGGGTGCTGACGCAAGGCGATGATTTGCCGTTTTCGATCATGCTCAAGGTGTTGATGTTCAGACCGCTTTGCTGTGCCAGTGTGCGAAGAGAAAGACCGTTCTCGCGGCGGATCGTGCGAATGCGTTGTCCCACACACGTCTCGCTGCAGTGGTTATCTTGCGCTTCGGTTTGGGTTGCCTTCCTGGCAACTCTGGTTGTTGTGATTTGTTGACTGTTCATGTTTATTCTGTCTTGTACCCTGTTCAATATCGTTATGGTCTTGACCTGTTGCCATGCAATTATATCCTCTTAACCGAACAGGGTATCAGGTTGTCCAGCAACTTACCAGAATTATAGTACAAAAATCGCAAAATTCCGCCAGTTTACACAATTGTTTGGTGAGAAATATATGACGGTGAGTTGTTTATGTGTATGTTGCTTTGACAACAGTCTTTTTGTTTTATTGGCGCGTGCTGTGCAAAAAGCGAAAGAAGGACAGATTATTACAGTGTAAATTTGCGAATAGGGACATATTTAGAATATTCTCTAATTGTCTATTGACAAATAGCACATAGGTGACTATAATAAACAATACAGGAGTGATGGGTATGCCAAGACTAAGAGGAGGATGGGGACCAGGACACAGTCATGGATGGAGAAGCCGGCATTCGCCGTTGAGCGGCGGCATGCTGATGCCTGTGTTGCTGGCTTTACTGTATAAGCGGCAATCGCACGGTTATGACCTGCTGGATGCCCTGGAGCGCTATCGTCTGGATACCATGCATCCCAGCATGGTGTACCGGGTTCTGCGGGAAATGGAAGCCAATGGCTGGGTCAGTTCAGCCTGGAGCACACATCAGACGCAAGGTCCTGCAAGAAGGGTGTACGCATTAACCGAGTTGGGCAAAGAAGCTCTGGATACCTGGTTAATGGAATTGCGGGATGTGCGTCAAACGATTGATGATTTGTTGCAAGAAATGGGGAAGGGTGAGTAATACACCTGAAAGGAGGTGAGACTTATGCCAGCGCGTGATGGAACAGGACCAGAAGGAAGAGGCTCAAAGACAGGACGGGGGTTGGGTCCTTGCTCAGGTACAGCACAGACCCCTGATCAAGGGGCGCAGGGTGCTTCAACATCCTGGCTGGGGCGTCTATTTCGGCGACGACGTGGTTCGGGGCAGGGACGCAGTCAAAGGGGAAGCGGCAGCCGCGGACAAAACCGATGATTTAAATTTTTATATAAAAGAGTGAATTTGCTCGCAAAGTAATTGGCTGTTTTTTCAAGCTCTTTCTAAAAAGACTTTCAGCCGATTCTAATAGAAAGGAAATTAAAATGCCAAGATTTGATCGAACTGGACCACAGGGAATGGGTCCAATGACCGGACGTGGCAGAGGTCATTGCGCCGGGTTTGTGCCAGGTGCGGGCTGGCGTAGACCGTTTTACCGGATGGGGATGGCTTTCAGGCATGGTTGGCGGCAGCGCTATTACCCGGACTGGGACCCTGAATTTGACATCGAACCTGCTGATGAGAAAGAATGGTTGCTGCGTGAGCAGAACCAGCTTAAACAACAGCTCGAGGCTATTCAGGAACGCATCAGTAAGCTGGAGAATAAAGTAGAATAGGCTTTTGCGAACTGAAAAAAAATCACCTGAAAATGTTTTCAGTTTCGTGACCTGTAAATGGTGAACCGGGATAGATTTTCATCGAGATGGCGGCGTCAGGTTCATTCAGTTTATCGCAATTCTGCGTAAGTGCATTCTTCCCAAACATGGAAATACCTCACCGCTGCAAGACAACCCCTGTTGTCAAACGGTGAAAACTGTAAAAACCTAACGAGGCTGTCTGAAAAAGGCAGCCTCGTTGCTTGTTTTCCTGCGAGTGGGGTTTGCATGACGCGGCGAGGTTCGGGTCAGAGACCCTCACGAACGTCAGAGATACTAACGAGCGATGCAATTAAATTGGGAAAAGAGCATTTTAGAAATCATTTTCTGTTCAGTGATACAATTAAAACGGTAATCTAGAAAAGTATCCAAGAAATACCATATATGGCGTATTGGTCAGAATCTAATCCCCATATATGGTGTTTGGATTCTGAAGATGAAGTATCATGTATTGGAATTATGCTATACTGATAACATGTCTGAGAAGAATAATTGGGCAGATTGGGCTCGAATCTTGCAACGTTGGGGAATGAAGGAACCGGCTGCAGCGTTTATTGAGGCATCCGGACCTTTTAACATCTTCCTCGCCCAGGCAATTCATTTTGGGCACCCTTTCTTGAAATGGGCTTTTCCCTCTGGGCAATGGGAGGAAATGGCAAATACACTGGAAAATCAGGAGGACCGCCAGGTATTTGTGACATATTTACGTGATGAGGAGACGGCATGAGTCTTGAGCAAATCGCCGGGTTCGCTTTGGTGGTGGTGACGGGAATACTGATTGGGGTATTCTCTTTTGTCCTGCCGCGCTCCCGAAAATTTACCCTGCGCAACATACCGGCGCTGCAACGGCTGCGGCGGTCGGTGGGGTTGACGATTGAGGATGGCAAACGCCTGCATGTATCCCTGGGAAATGCCAGTATCCTCAGCCCGGCAAATACGTCTGCCCTGGCGGGTTTGAACGCGATTGAACGGCTGACCTTGCTCAGCATGGTTAGCGATAAACCCCCGGTGATTACTACTGGTGACGGCAGCTTGATGATGCTCAGCCAGGACACAACCCGTTTCATCTATCGGCGTGGAAATGCACTCTCTCAGTATGATGCGTTGCGCGGGAGGGTCAGTGGTCTTACGCCTTTCTCGTACATCGTCGGTGCGATGCCGGTGATTACACAGGAAGATGTGTTCACAAGCGTTTTGATCGGTCATTTTGGCGCTGAAGTGGCATTTTTAAATGACATTGCGCAGCAAAAGCAGGTGTACTCAATGGCTGCAAGCGATGATTTATCCGCTCAGGCGGTGATGCTGGCGACCGCCCAGGACGTGGTGATTGGCGAGGAATTATTCGCGATACCGGCTTACCTCAAGGCAGGACCGATTCATCAAGCCAGCCTGTTTGCTCAAGATATCTTACGTTGGATTCTTGTAGCCGTTTTGCTGGGCGGTGTGATTCTGATCGTACTGGCGCAGTTCTTTGGGATAACGATATGAAGAAAACACCCATGCGGGCACCCTTTTTTGTTGTCATAGCGATATCCAGTGGGATTATCGTTCTGTTGGGCTATTTCCTACCGATACCGGTTTTGCAGAATTTGCGCCTTATCTTTTTGGGGTGGGGCGTGACCCTCCTGGGTGTTTCGACATTGGTGGGCGCAGCCAACCTGCTGATGGTGCATGTAAAGAAACTGCGCGAGCAGCCAGGCAAAAGCCCGCTCAGCCTGGTGCTGATCCTCGCTTTTGTGGTCACACTGGGTTTGGGGCTCTGGCTGACGCCTGCGGATGTGCGCTTCCAGCAGGTGGTCAACGCCATTCAGGTTCCAATGGAAACCAGCCTGATGGCTGTGCTGGCGATCATACTGGCATTTGCCAGCTTGCGATTGCTACAGCGCCGGCGTGACCTGTTCTCCATTGTGTTTGTTGTCAGCGCATTGCTTTTCCTGATCCTGGGAAGCGGTGTGCTTCCCTATATACAGGATATCCCGCTTTTGCCGGGCTTCCTGGCTTTTATCGAGAAACTTCCACTAGCCGGTGCGCGCGGCATCCTTTTGGGGATAGCCCTGGGCAGCATCACCACAGGGCTGCGAATATTACTCGGTGCGGATCGTCCGTACAGCGGGTGAGTGAAATGTCAACGATTAAATGTCCATTATGTGAAGCAGAAAACCCCGAAGAAACCGAAATTTGCCGGGTTTGTGGGGCACACCTGAAGCCGGACAGCAATATTCTGTCTATTCCACCCGATGATGCAGATGATTTGTTGGCAAGCCTGCGCCAGGCAGGCGCGGTTGAGCCGGATGTAAGTCTTTTTGCGGACGAGGCTGGTTCCGAACTGGAAGATACCCTGGAGCCGGAGGAAATCCCAGAGTGGCTGCAGCGTATCAGGCAGATGTCTGATGATACGGAAGAAACAACAGGTGAAAGTGACTGGTTGGGTGCCGAAGAACAGGAAGCGCCCGATTGGATTCGAGCGTTAGCCCCGAAAGAGAATGAGGAGCAAGCTGAAACAGAAATACCAGGGGTGCAGCCAGGTGACGAGGGGCAAATCCTGGAAAGCACAGTACAGCCAGGGGAAGATGAAGAAACCCAGCCGGATTGGTTGAAGGAACTGGAAAACTGGAAACCTTCGGGTGAAACAGAGCCGGTTGATTTTCATGTGGAACCCGAACTGCCTTTAGAAGAAACCGGCGACGAGGAAGCAAAACCTGGGGAAGAATTGCCCGATTGGCTGCGTATGCCTGAGCCGGAAGCTGCGCCAGATGCTGCTGCAGAAGGGGAAGAACTGCCCTCGCTGGAAGTGGTCGGCGGTGAAGCTTTTATCCCCTCTGAGTTACAGGCAGAGGACGAGGATTTGGATGCGTGGTTATCTCAACTGGGTGCTTCTTCTGAAGAAGATGCTGGCGGGTTGAGTGCACTTTCCTCGTGGGATCTGGTTTCGGATGAGACAATTGAGACCCCGCAGGAAAGCTCAGACGCGATTGAACTGGCTGCCGGGTCGGAGACCCCGGTGGATGAAGGCGAGGCTGCCCCAGGCGAACAACCGCAAACCGACGATATGCCGGAATGGATGCGTTTGCGCGAAGAGCCCGCAACCCAAAAACCAGAAAGCCCGGAAGAGAATTTGCCGGATTGGTTGCTTCAAAGCGAAGGATTGGCGGGCGAGGAAGAAGAGATTGAGCAGGCGGATGAAGCTCTGGCACAGATGCCGCCTGAAACCACACAGCGCGAAGAAAGCCTGCCTGACTGGTTGGCAGTTGGTGCTACTGCGAAAGCCGGTGATGTGGAAGAACTCCAGCAGGGTTGGGATCTGCCCGCTGATGAAGGCGACGTAAAAATGCCGCTGGATGCAGGTGACCTCTCCGATTGGCTGGGTGACCTGGATTTAGCTGATTCCTCCACGGTTTTTGAGACTCAAGAGCCAGGAGAAATGGCAGGCACAGAAAAACCGGTCAACATTCCTCCTTTTGTTGGCGATAACTTGGCTGAGTGGATGCAGGATGAACAAGGCGAAGACCTGACGCCTCAACCTGAGCGCGAGGATGTTGCAGAACAACCGGAAATGCTTCAAAAGGCTGATTTGCCGGACTGGCTGGATGAATCTGTGGAGGAAACTGCTGTTAGCGAAGAACTGGCAGCCGCTGAACCCCCCGCTGGCGAGATTAAAGAAGGTGAACTACCGGATTGGCTTTCTGCCATGCGCCCAATTGAAACGGTGCTGCCACAGGCAGGCGAAGTGGTGGATGACAAAAAGGTGGAACAGGCAGGACCACTGGCAGGATTGCGGGCTGTGCTGCCTGGTCAGCCGGCTGCGGCGCATTACCGCAAACCACCCATCTATTCGCTCAAGCTCCAGGTCAGCGAGAAACAACGCGCACACGCCGCCATGCTTGAAAATTTGCTTGAGGAAGAAAAGCGTTATTCAACGGTCAAGCCATCCCGCATGCGCGCTTCTCAACGTGCGCTGCGCATGTTGATCGGTGTTTTGCTGATTGTCATCATTCTTTTGCCATTGTTGGGTTTCCCCCAGGCTGGTATCAAAGTCGGGCAAATTGCCAATGTGGGCGCATTTTACCGCGAGATCGAGGCGGTACCGGCTGGCGCATCGGTGCTCTTGGCTGTGGATTATGCCCCCGGGTATAGTGGAGAAATGCGCTTCGCTGCAAAAGGAGTGATCCAGAGTTTGATGTTGCATGAGCTGCGCCTGGCAACGGTATCGACCCAACCCACCGGCGCGGTGCTTGCCGAGGGTTTGAAACAATTGGCGCTGGAAGAATTTCCTGAATATGAAGAGCGTTATAACGAGCGCGATTGGTTTATCAACCTGGGTTATCTTCCCGGTGAAATGATTTCGCTGCAAGAATTAGCCCATAAACCGCAGCAAGCCGTGCAATACGGAATGAGCGCCGGATTGGAAAACCGCGCAGTATGGGATTCAGCCGTTTTACAAAACATCAACCGGTTGGATGATTTCTCCATGGTTATCCTGATTACCGATACCTTTGAGAGCGGGCGGGCATGGATTGAACAGGTTCAACCATCACTGGAGGATGTTCCCTTCCTTGTGATTTCCAGTGCACAGGCTGCACCCATGCTTCAGCCGTATGTGCAAAGCGGGCAGGTTCAAGGTCTGCTGGCGGGTATGGCGGGCGGCTTGTCGTTTGAACAGCTCACCCTCATCCCTGGGCTGGAGCGGGGCGCTTTTTGGCTCTCCAATCAGTTTGGTCTTGCTGCTGCTATCCTGATTATTGTCTTGGGTGCGCTTTTTGAAGGTATTTCATCTCTGGCTGGTCGCAACCGGTCTGACCAGGAGGCATAGCTGCAATGGAACTGCCGGATCTGATTTGGACACTTGTGAGTTTTTTCCTGACCTTGCTGGTCTTCAGCTACCTGTTCGGTGATAATGTGCTTTTTAGGCTGGCGGCATATCTCTTTGTGGGTGTTACTGCCGGTTATGTGACCACGGTGGTGATTTACCAAGTAATCTGGCCCCGCATCGTGCTGCCATTGGTGAATGGGG
>CAYRRA010000051.1:0-23223 GCA_964426355.1 uncultured Anaerolineaceae bacterium | reverse complement strand
CAGAGATTAATTTCAAATTCAAATCACGAATACGATCAAGCAACCCATAGAGCGCAGCCTGGTCAGGTAGCATTCCCGAAAGAAGGGTCTCATCCCCCTCCAGGTAAGTCAGGTTTAACCCGCTGAACCAGTCTACCCAATGGGCATCCAATCGCCCTTTAATTTTGATTTCGTAATAATCGGGCATTCCTGCCACCCTTTATGAAAGCATACTTCGGGTCAGATTGGCTGTGCTGTCAAAGAAACGACCGGCAAGCTGCTTCAATGCACCCAATCGAGTGGGATAGTAATAATCCGATTCAAACCAACCCTGATCCCGGTAATACCTGTAGTCACTGCTCCTATCGTCCAGCATTTTTTGAATTGTGCTTCGAGCCATTCTGAACAGCATTAACTTGAACAAACCTGGAACCGGGTGTGTGGGAGCATTCAGCTTATCATAAAACCGCTGACTCAACCTGGCAATCGCCTGATCTATCTTCTGTTGGTCTTTCTCCGTACGAGGGTCGAGCGCTGTGACACATACTCCTTTCACCGTGTTGAAACCCAGGTTGCTGCCAACAAAATCAAGATACTCCACAATCTTATTGCCCCCTCCAATGCCCTGGGTAACGATATTGGTAAAGACCTTACCAAAGTAACGCGGGCGGTGAAAGGCAAAACCGAAACGATCCAGAAACACTTTCATTTCCCCTGAACAGTGAAAGCTGTAGTTCGGCGTAGCAAACACCACACCATCTGAAGCTGTAATCTTTTCCAGGAGCAAATCGCGGTCATCTTTCAATGGGCACAGTTCCTCACCCTTTTCAAAGCACAAAAAGCAGCCCTGGCAGATTCCGAGATAGTAATCGCTGAGCTTTACCAGCTCACAATCCACATTCCTCATGCGCTTAAGATGATTCATAAACTGCAGGACAGCATGATATGTATTCTTTTTTCGGGCACTCCCAATAATGATGGTTACTTTTTTCATAGACATTCCTCTTTCTTTGCTTCACAGCCTGGTTTGAAAAACGAATGGTTCCTGGAAACTACTAACCTTCCACCTTCGATATTCCGGCTGCCTTTGTGATTGTTCCGATCACATTCATTAGATCATTTTCTCTTTCACTAATTTATCGCATTTGAAGAGAGAACGCATCTGCCAAACGGGATAACGGGGGGGGTTATTTTTGGGGGGTTATTTGGGGGGTATTTAGGAAGTCAACAAATCAGGAAAGTATCCCCAATTTCCGGGCGTTCGCAACCGCTTCGGTTCGATTAACCGCGTCAAGCTTGCGGTAAATGCTGGCTGCATGGGCTTTGATCGTACCGGGGGCAACAATCAGTTGTTCAGCAATCTCTCGATTTGTCCGCCCTAACGCCATTAATTGAAGCACCTCGACCTCACGAGAAGACAGCGGTTCAAACAACGGTTGTTTTTTAGCGAGAGAAGCTGGAAATGGTGATGGGGAAAAGGCGTTCAAAAGCTTCTGAACATATACTTTATGTTCGGTGAAATCAGAGTTCAAATACACAGATAATAGTTTTTGTGCTGGTTTACCGAGGTCTAAAAAGGCACGCACATACCCTTCTTCCTCGGCAAGGGAAAGAGAAGCTTCTACCAATTGGAGAGCATCCGGCAAATGCTGCTGTTCCAGCAACGCGGCAGCGCGCAGCATAAACACCTCGATCTGCCGGTTAATTCGATTTCCAGCATCCTTCAAACCAGGAACCACAGCCAGCAGCTCTTCTGCTTCCTCGTTGCGCCCCTGCATAAAACAGATGCGGGCTAACGGAAGGCGATAATACTCATTACGAATTGGATCATTCTCCGTCTGGCGAACCAGCTCAGCCCATTTCGCTGCACTTTTAAAATCTCCATTATTGATTGACAACCGGACTCGAAGTGTGTAAAAATCTTCCCGGAATTCAGATGGGAGTGCTTGATTTCTCATGCGCGCTTCAAATTGCTCAACCCTTTGCAGCGCTTCCTCGAAGTTACCTTTGGCTTGTAAAACCCGCACCAGTGCCACCAGCCCAAAACCTTCGGTGAGGATATTCTGCCCATATTGATTGGCTTTCAGACCCTCTCTGATGAGCTGCTCAGCTTCATCTAAAAGGTTCCATTCATACAACACATCCCCCAGGGTGATACTCAGACTACCCGCAGTCGGGACCAACCACGCGCTATTCTCCTGGGAAAAATCAAGGTTCTTTCGGCATAAGGAAGCTGCTTCATGCAAACGCCCCTGTGTCAGATATAAACGCGCCAGGAAAGGGAGAAGAGTAGGTATGATGGATATACCGTGTGGTGTTTTTTTCATTTTGATATTCCGTTCAGAGATTTCTACCGCCCGGTCAATTTCACCGCGCCTGGCTAACGCCATCCCAAAGAGAATATCAGCGGCGTCCTGTAAAATCATTTCATCCGCAGGAATACCATCTAAAATACGTTCATCCACAAGAGGGTCAAAATCGGGCAAACAGGTTTTCCGGTTTAAAAAGACCAGCGCCAGCACGACGATCGTCTGTACCCATTGTGGCGTGTCATTTCGCCCTGCGTTGGCAAGCTGTTGGTCTAACGCCTCCAACAGCGGTATCGCTCGCCCTATATACCCCTGGATGATGAGAAGCCATGCCAGATAGAGACCCAATTTCGGTCGTGTGATGAGTAGTTCTTGCGGTAAACTATCCGCCATTTGAACAACCGAAAGGTCACTGGCAACCCATCGAGCAGAAGCGTGTGGTTCGATCAAATCAGCAGCTCTTCCGGGCTCATGTGCAGTAAAGAGGTGTTGGATCGCTTCATGGATAAACCCTTTTTTCTCCAACCAACCAGATGCCCGGATGTGGAGTAGAGGGATGCTTTCCGGAAGGGTTTGAGATAACCGTGCTCTCAGCAGGTCGGCAAATAAATGATGGTAACGGTACCACTGGCGTTCCGCATCCAAAGGCACCAAAAAAAGGTTGACGCGTTCCAGGTATTCCAGGATAGACGCGGAGTTTTCAGAAACAGGCTGCTCAAGGGTTTTCTTACCCTCGAACTCTCCCTTTTGAGTTTCTCCACTCAACAGAACTGCATCACAAAGCGACGCAGTCAGATACTCCAGGATGGATGTGTTCAAAAGAAAATGTTGCACCTCCGGTGGCTGATTTGCCAACACTTCCTCCAAAAGGTAGTCCAGGATATAGCGGTTTGTCCCTGAAAACCCCTGGATAAACGCAGCAACATCTTTATGATCACGCATGGACAGCGCCGCCATCTGCAAACCAGCAACCCATCCTTCTGTTCGTTCTTCTAACAACCCAACCGAAATTGCATCCAGGGATAAGCCCATAACTTCGTTAAGAAACTGAATTGCTTCAGTTTCACTAAAACGCAGGTCAACAGCCCTGAGTTCGAGGGTGTGTCCTCGTCCACGCCATCTTGACAGCGGGAGCAACGGGTCTGCCCGTGTAGAAATGATGAGATGCAATGTTCTGGGGCAATGTTCAAGCAAAAAAGCCATCTGTTCATGTATCAACGGGTTGGTAATCATCTGGTAATCATCCAGGACGAGGACCATCTCCTTCCCGGTCGAGACTACATCATTGATAAGACCAGTCAACAACAACTCAGACGGCATCGGATGCACCCCTGTCATCAACCCAGTCACATCCCTTCCAATACGAGGATCAATACTCTGCAAAGCAGCAATCAAATAGGTAAGAAATCGACCTGGAAGATTATCATTTTTATCGAGTGACAACCAGGCATACGGTAAACCACACTCCGCAACAACGGATGCCACCAAAGTTGTCTTCCCAAAACCAGCAGGAGCTGTTACCAGCGTCAATGGTCCGCGCAAACCTTCCATAATCTGCATTTTTAGCTGCGGGCGGGATACCAGGTTTGTGCGAATAAACGGCAGGTGTAGCTTGCTTTGAATCAGTAAATTGCTCTTATCCACCATGCTTTTTTCAGAGCCTTGTTCGTTCTGTCTGATCTCCACCATTATAACGTTAAGCTACTTGAAAATCTCTCACAAACGTGGCTTTAGTTTGTTTTCCACCTTTCGTTATCCCGCCTCTGAAAAACCCAATCACAAAGTAAATAAAAACAATCATCTCGAACATTTATTAGAAAATGATCAATCACAAAGAGCTTTTCGCAAGACAGGGGGAGGATTAACAACCCGGTGCAGCCATAACCCCAATTTAGAATGATAGAAGTGTTATGATTGTCGATCACAGCGCAGAATACTCTTTGCATGACTGTTTGACTAATCATGAGATCACAAATCTAATCATCACCGTTGCACCACTGGTATTTTCCAGCGATGGGTGATTGCTGGTATTCGTGATATCCCCAAGAAAAAAAGAGGGCTGGCTCATGAGAGAGCCAGCCCTCTTTTTTTATCGAAACCAGATTTCAGTACAAAAAAGGACGAACAAAACCCAGGTGATGGAGAAAACCGCAACAACCAAAAACGAGGCTAACAATGCATGAGCGGTGAACCTCCGGGCTTCAGCTTTTGTCAATGGGTCGCCCTGGGGTGTTCTTCTCTGAGCCCTTTCTTCGCGGCGGACACGCCTGTCGTGCCAGCGCATACCCTCCACATCCATATCACAAATGACTCTACCGTCATCATCGTCATGCTGCTTTTGTTGCTTACTCATCTTTCCACTACCTGCTTTTAGTTATACAAGTGGCAAACAACCATGTGACCAGGTTCAACTTCCTTGGGTTCGGGTGCCACATTTTTGCAAATCTCCATACATTCCCTGCAGCGCGTGTGGAATTTACAGCCTGCCGGGGGATTGGCTGGCGATGGAATGCTGCCTTCAAGGATAATGCGGTTCATTTTGACTTCCGGATCAGGGATCGGTGCAGCGCTCAACAACGCCTGGGTATATGGATGTAACGGGTTACGGAAAATATCCTTCTTATTTCCATGCTCTACCAGGTTACCCAGGTACATCACGCCCACCTCGTCAGAGATGTGCTCCACCACGGAGAGGTCGTGCGAGATAAACAAATAGGTCAACTTGAACTTGTCCTGCAAATCCTTCAGCAGATTGATAATCTGTGCCTGTACCGAAACATCCAGCGCTGAGACGGGTTCGTCACAAACCACGAACTCCGGGTTGAGCGCAAGCGCCCTGGCAATACAAATACGCTGCCGCTGTCCACCTGAAAACTCGTGCGGGTACCGATCTTTGTGATATGGCTGCAATCCGCACGACCTCATCACGCTGTCCAGGTGGTCATCGTATTGATGATTTGGCACAATCTGATGCTCTTTAACCGCTTCACCGATGATCTCGCTCACCGGAAGCCGGGGAGATAGGCTGGAGTAGGGATCTTGAAAAATGATCTGCATCTTGGGTCTAAGTGCGCGCATTTCTTTTCGGGAGATCTCAAAAACATCAACCCCATTGAACAACACCTCTCCTTCTGTCTTTTGGTTCAGGCGTAAAATCGTTTTTCCAGCCGTTGTCTTTCCACAACCTGATTCGCCAACCAGACCCATTGTTTTTCCACGTTTTATCGAAAAGCTGATTCCATCCACTGCTTTCACGTATCCGATTACACGCTGCATTAAACCGGCTTTGATCGGAAAATACTGTTTGAGGTTCTTAACCTCGAGTACGTAATCTGCTGGTGTGCTTGTTTCCTGACGTTTTTCTTCCATAGTTATGCCTCCTGTTGTCCGTCTTGGTAAAGATAACAAGTGGTCATATGCGTGCTTGTCAGGTACGTTTCTTGAGGATACGCGCCATTGCACACTGGCATACGCCTTTCACAACGATCCTTAAAATAACAGTAGTCAGGCATATTGATGGGGTTGGGCACACTTCCCGGGATACTGTACAGACGGTCAACAGCGCGGTTAATCACGGGCTTTGATTTCATCAACCCAACCGTATAGGGATGCAGTGGGTCATGGAAAACTTCTTTCGCTGTACCTTTTTCAACAATGCGACCGGCATACATAACGACAACATAATCCGCCATCTCTGCAATAACCCCCAGGTCATGCGTGATCAGCATGATACTCGAGTTGATTTTGTCTTTCAGGTTTCTCAATAAATCGAGGATTTGTGCCTGGATAGTCACGTCAAGCGCGGTGGTCGGTTCATCTGCAATGATGAGTTTTGGTTTACATGCCAGCGCCATGGCAATCATAATACGTTGGCGCATCCCACCTGAAAGTTCATGCGGGTACATCTGGTAAACACCGGTGTTGTTCGCAATCCCAACCAGGTCGATCATCTGAAGTGTAAGGGCTTTTACCTCGCCTTCCATCATGTCCGGGTTATGCAGCCTTACCACCTCATCGATCTGATCCCCAACGCGAAAAACCGGGTTGAGGCTGGTCATGGGCTCCTGGAAAATCATGGAAATCTTGCTTCCACGGATTGTTTCCATTACGTTTGTGGGCGTTTTGGCAATGTCATACACTTTGGTACCCGCATCAAAACGAATAGATCCTTTAACAATCTGTCCCTGCGGGCGCTGTACAAGCTGCATTAAGGAAAGGCTTGTGACCGATTTTCCACAGCCAGACTCCCCCACCACACCCACAGTCCTGCCTTTTGGGATATCAAAGGTAACGCCATCCACTGCTTTGACCGTGCCGATATCTGTAAAGAAATAGGTATGCAGGTTATCAAATTCGACCACATTTCCGGGGTCTTTCATGGATGTTAAATATTCTGACTCAGGCACATAGCGGCGGTTGCGCTCACGTTCAATTGCATCGGTAATCCGGCGGTTTTCACGTGAAATCCTTGCCAGTTCGCGTGCCGAAAGATGATTGCTGTCGGTCGGGCTGGTTCTTTTTTTGATCCTGTCGAACAAAGATAATTTTTGTTTTTCCATGTCAAATACCTACCTTTTCATCTTCGGGTCATAAGCATCCCGAAGCCCATCGCCGACAAAATTGAATCCGAGCACGGTCAAGAGGATCAACATACCTGCCGGTATCCACATAAACCAGTAATTGGTCATCACAAATGCATCCGATGCCACATTGATGATGCTGCCCCAGGAAGCCAATGGGTATTTCACACCCAGCCCGAGGAAACCCAATGTCGCTTCGATGATGATGATACTGCCCAAACCTGCAGTCGCCTGCACAATCAACAATGGCATGACGTTCGGTATCAGGTGCCGGAAAATTCTACGGCTGGTGCGAATGCCCGTTGCCTCGGTTGCCACCATGAAATCCTGTTCACGAAGCGAGAGGATTTGCCCACGGACGATCCGGGCAACGCCCGTCCATCCCAGCAAACCCAAAATCATCATCAGGAGAAAAATCCTGGCTTTAGGATTCACTTCCAGGGCATCCATAACCGAGCCGAAGATGAGCACCATGGGGTAGAATGGGATGCTGTTGAACAGGTCAACAAAGCGCATCAAACCGGTATCAACCCAACGTCCGAAATAGCCTGAGATACCCCCAACGATGATACCGATAAATACCTCAATAAACACCACTACAAAGCCTACCAGCAACGATACCTGCCCACCGTACATCAAACGTGTCATCACGTCCATGCCGTTGTTATCCAGCCCAAGGGGGTGCTCGGCTGATGGTCGCTCGTAAATTCGGATCAATTCAGTCGAAGTTTCCTTTTTGATGTTATAGGTGTTGTTCACACGAACGATGTTGTACTCGATGGGTTCGCCATTCTGGTCCGGATAAATGAATTCCTGTTGCCGGTTGTTGATAGCTTCGCGAACCGCGGCTTTGAAATCGACTGTCAAGAAAATGGATTGGTCAATCGGGTTGACGATGATATCGGATACCTCGGCGTATTCCACTCCAGAAGCATCAAAAATCGTGGTTTGACCTTCATCGTATTGAATTGTAAATTCTTCATTCCCATAGATGAACCGGGATAAACCATGAACCATTGCACGGCTGCTGGCAAGCTTGAATTCGTATGAGTTGACCTCGCTCGCATCTGTTATTGAATAAGAATCATAAACATTAATCATGGCGAGTGCAACATCATGCTCCGTGGAAAGCTGAAATGATTTAAGCTTTTTTGTGATTCGGTAGGTAAACCCATCCAGTTCAAATTCGGTCAAATTACCGTCCACCGCTTCTTTAAATGCGGCAATCAATGCATCGCTCACTTTAGCGCCATTGACGGGATGGAATACTCCCAGCAAGATTTCCCCAAGCGGGTCAAGCTGCAAGATACGATATACCCCCTCGTCTTCTTTGGTGTAGTAATAAACGTCACTGCCACTGGTGAAGGTTTCCTCATTTTTGCCAAGTGCCAACAGAAACTGGGCACGCTCAGCACCCCCAAAACTCTCACCAAACGCAATGGTATAACGCAACTCCTGGTTGTAAATTGCGCCCGCGTACTCTTTTGACATCGAACCAACGCCTTTGAACACCTGTGTTTGTGCATAGGGGGTAAGCAAGGGTCCCAAAAAAGAAAACACAAACATCACCACCAAAATACACAAACCGACAACAGCGAGTCTGTTGCGGATGAAGCGTTTGAACACCAACATACCTGGCGAAAGCACCTTAACCCTTCGCGCGTCATCGAGGTTCATTTCTTCCGGGTTATCACCGCTGTGGGTAATTTCCTCTTCGATACTTAGGTTTATTTTTTCATTATCAAACATGCTTTCACCACCGTTAATTCGCCGTTACACGCGGGTCAACTACGGCATACATAATATCTGCAACAATCAGGCTGACCTGTGTAAGGAGGATGAGAAAGGTTGTATAGAACATGGCGAATGGGATGTCACCACGAAGTATGGCTTGATACGAGATGTAACCGATACCCGGTATTTGGAAAAGCGTCTCGGTAATCAGCGAGCCGCCAAACATGGATGGCAGCAGATAACTCATGTAAGAAACAAGCGGAATTAAAGTGTTTCGAAAAGCGTGTTTATTAATGACAACCTTTTCTGAAAGACCTTTTGCACGTGCCGTGCGGATGTAATCAGCACTCAACACTTCCAGCATGTTGGTTCGGGTATAACGCATCAGACCGCCCACCGAAAGCATCATCAGTGTAAATACGGGCAAAACCATGTGATAACCCACATCCAGGACTTGTTCAAATGGTGTCATGGAGGTATAAAACCGACCGGTCAAGCCATATAAGTCAAACCAGCCTAATTTTATTGAAAAAACATACTTTAAAATCGTCGCAAGGAAAAATGTGGGCAGCGAAATTCCCGTCAGAGCAAACACCGTGATGGCGTAATCGGTTTTACTATACTGCTTCCTCGCCGCCAGGATTCCTAATGGAATCGAGATCACAATCTCCACGATCAATGTGATGATATTGATAATCACAGAATACCAGATGACCTGGGAAAATTTCTCCGTGACGGGGATGCCATAATGCCAGGAATCTCCAAAATCGCCCGTAACCGCAACGCTCACCCACCCAAAAAAGCCGGGGATGATTGGGACATCGAGTTTATATACAGCGTTAAGCTGATCCAGCCATTCCTGGTACGTCTTTGTACTCAGAGGGTTGCTGGCGCGTTGCCTTGCTATCGTTTCAACATAAGAGGTAGGCAGACTGCGAACTACAGCATAGACCACCATCGCTCCAAAGAAAGTAATAATTAAGCCGAGAAACAATCTCCTAATGATAAAATTACGCATTTCACTTCCTATATCAACTCAAACCATAAAGTGCTGATATCTGTATCGTTTAAGTTATGAGCCCACCCATTACAGGTGGGCTCACTTCTACTCAATAAATCACAGACTCACCGTTCAAACTACCGCATTTCAAGCAGTTCAATGTCGTGCATCCAACCCCAGAAGGTGGTGATATCGGGGGTGATGGTGTCGATATTGATGCGTTCGGTGCTGAAGATAACACAGTTTTGGCGTTGATAGGTTGGAATTTCAACAGCCCAGTCGATGATGATATCAAGAGCCTGTTTGTAAATCGCCTTGCGGTAATTCTGGTCATCGCTCTGGCGGGCATCCACAATGAGTTGATCCAACTGTCCGTCGCGGATGTGATAGTGGTTCGAATCCGAACCGCCTTCACCCACCACACCGGAGCTGTGGTAGACCTGGTACATATCGGGGTCAATCGTTGCGCCCCAAGCTGCGGTCCACATTTCCTGCGTACCGGCATCCAGTGAATCCCAAAGGATGTTGGAGTCGGACGGGTCGTTAATCTTGAGTTCCATGCCGAGTTTGGCTAAAGAACCCTGTGCGCCAGTCAAGATGGCAAATGCGGGGTGGTCACCAGTACCGTCTCCAGGGACGATCACTTCATAGCTCAGTTTGGCGCCTTCAGGAGCCGCGGTGAGGACGCCATCCGTCACAGTAAATCCGGCAGCTTCAAAGTATGCCAGAGCGGCTGCTTCGGCTGCTGCATATTTCTCTTCTGGTGTCATATCAGCCGTGTAGATGGGTTCGCCGTTGACGTCAGTTGAGAACGCAACTTTGTAATCCTCATCGGTCGGCTGCGGGGCTGCCCAGGAGGTGTTAGAAATCGGGTAGTTGATGACGGAGGCTGCTTCGCCATAGTAGCTGTCGATGGCTACATCGCGATAGACGGCTAAAATAGTCGCCAGACCTTTGCGCAGATTCTTGGATGCTTCTGAGGCAGGTTCGCCGCCAACATTGACCGTGTCTGCATTAATGCCAGCGTAACCGTAACCGAGGTTGTCCACTTTGCTGGTGGTAATCACATCACCTGTGATTTCACCATTGCTGTTGTAGGAGGCAACTTCTTCAAACCTTGAACGGGAACCGGTCATTTCACCCGCATCAACCGTGCCAGTTTGAACAGCAGACGGGACTTCAGCAGATACAGTTTCCTTGAACTGAATTTCACGGATTTTCGGCTTGCCTTTGTAATAATATTCATTGGCTTCAAAATAGACTACCCTGTTGTCATATTTGACGAACTTATAGGCGCCTGCACCCATGGGGGTAGAAGCCAGGCTTTGCTGCTTGGACAAATCGCCAAAGTCAAAACCGAACATATTATTTTCGTAGTCGTACTTTGACACATCACCGTAGTAATGCAGCGGGGTAATTTGAATACCGAGAATGGAGTATACAGCGGGAGCAGAGTAACCATTAACAGTAACTTCCACGGTGTAATCATCCACTTTAACGATACCAGCGATGTTCGGCACGCCAGCGCCGCCCATATCTTCATCCAATGGACCCCAGTAACCAATAAAACCAGAATTGACGTTACCGAGCACATCGACACCATTCGGTGATTCGACGGATGCATACGCAACCGGGTCGCCGTCATAGGCAAGATAGGTTTCATTGTAGTAATCTTCAACGGTGGGGAAGGACTCAACCATGTCCCAGGTGGTTCCCGAAACCGCAGAAACAAATTCACCTTCTTCGGTTACTTCGCCAAAACCCCACAAGGTCATACCTAATACAATCTGGAGACCTTCGCTCTCTTTAACCTCTTCAGGAGTCTTGCCAATGTAGGCTTCAGCATAGGCATCGCGGTAGTTGGCGTTGACATAATTAACAATGGACTGTACGTCTGCCATCCACTCTTTTTTCAAGCGGGTCCAGAAATCGTCCTGTTGTTCCTGTGTCCAGGTGTCCGTATCAGACCACACATGCTCAGGACCAGCAGTATAAATGGCTTCAGCAATCTCGCTATATTCCTCATAGACTGCGCTAGTGGTCTGGGTTTGATAGTCCTTCAGACCAATGATGTCATATGAAGAAAGGGATGTTGACCCGATGTACGTGGGATCAAGGAAAGTATAGTAAGTAAAGATGATGTCATCAGCAGTAACGGGTTCACCATCAGAGAATTTCAAATCCTCACGAATCTTGGCGGTATATTTTGTGGTGTCCGTGGCTTCGTCATACTCGACCTTGGTGTCGGCTGGTCCGGTGTACAGGTAATCCGTGCCATTATAATTGACGGTTTCACCTTCAATGGCGTCGAAGATGATACCGCCTGAACGGTCGGTTGTCAGAATCGCTATCTGCGTCATTTCCACGACATCCATATCGTAGCCTGTGTCCGCAAAGAACGGGCTGAACTTCTGTGAGAAGTCCTGGTAAGCAACGACGAGCGGAATGTCTACCGCCGCAGGTTCCTCAACCTCTTCCGTAGCTTCGGGTTCTTCAGCTACTTCAGGTTCCGTTGGTACTGCGGTTGCTTCTGGCTTTTCAACTTCTGCCGGAGCAGCAGTCTCTTGAGCACATGCGCTCAAGATGAGCGCAAGCATCACAAGTACCGATACAACTGAAAACAGTTTCTTGGGCATTTTTTTCTCCTCTACTAGATTGTTTTGTGAAAAGTCTTCACATAATTTATTATAATACCGTTTTGTTTTATTGATATGTTTATGATAAGAAAAATCCCATTTAATGTCAGACAACATCGAAAAAAGTGATTTTCAACACGTCTTTTTCGGAAAATATGCACAGTATGCCATTCACTTTTCATAGAAAAATGGGTAACAAAATATCTCTGGTCTGGAACATGAGAACAATCAACCAGAACGAATAAACTGCTCTTTGGTTTTACCCTTTTTCCAATCTAATTAACTGTATTCTGTGAAATGGATTTGTATCCTGTCAGCAATAGAAGACAAGGTCTTATGCCTGTGAAGGATCAGCGCACGTTTGAATTTGGATTCGTTTCTGTGACCGAAAGAGAATCAGAAGCAGGATGAATGCGGGTATCTCGACAGCGAGAAACAACATTTCCAACTCAACCCGGGGAAGCTCCGAAGCCAGGAATAGAAACGCAATATCACCCACAATCACAATTCCAACAGAAACCATCATCACGATGCCCGGCATTTTCAGGCGATTGAAGGTATTCTCAATTTCAATCCGGCGGTATGGGCGTTTTTCCCAGGGCATACGAATCGCGGCATCTACCAGGTAAACGAGCGGGAAAAAAGCAATCACATAGGGCACAGCAATATAAAACTGGTACATACCCTTGTTGCCAATAATCCCCGCGCCAACATGCAACATTGCAATCGCTGCGAGCAGCAGCAAGCAGTTCCTCTTGAATCGGGTAAGCTCTTGCTGGTCAAGGGAAATCTCAAAATAGCTTCCCGTATACACCACGCTCTTATTTTCCTTGCCGGCTTCATCGGTGGTGACGACCGTTTTGTAGTCATCGGTGTGACGTCCCATCATAATTCACATCTTATCACAAATTACGCGCGAATCCTATTATTCTGCCAACAACGCACTCCACTAATCCATCACCCATACTTTTCGAGTTGGAAGATAAATACGGGGTGCGGTTACGTAGTCCTCCATCTCACCGGTCATGTAAATATAACTTTTACCTTCCTCATTGGCGTACGAGATGTGATTGCCATGCCTGTCGAGGGCAATCAGGCTCATGCTACTCAGGTATTTTCCACCCAATTCATCCAGGTCTTGCATCGCCATTCGACCCGCTTCCTCCAACGACTTTTCCATCTTCATGTATAGCACCAAAGCGCGCGCGGTGCCAGCCCGGATTGCCATTTCACCCATCCCGGTGCAAGCCGCTGCGCCATAGCGATTGTTCGCATAGTTCCCTGCGCCAATCACGGGGGAATCCCCCAAACGTCCGGGAAATTTCCATGACCAGCCGCTCGTACTGACGCCTGTGCAAATATTCCCCTGTTGATCCATAGCGATGAAGTTTACCGTACCAGCATCTTTTTCGACCCGGGTTTTTGCGAACCGCTGCGCAGAGCCTGCGCCTTCAGGGTCTGTGGAGGCAAGAATATACTTCCAGAGCGGGAGGGTTTCCAGGTTTGCCCTTTCATCGCTGGTCAGAAAGGCATTCAGACCACGATCCCAAACTTCCCTGGCATAATCGGTGAGCAATTCTCGCTGTTCAAAACCCATTTCGCCAGCAAAGCGTTCAGCGCCTGCACCAACCAGCATCACATGCGGTAAAGTTTCCATCACCTTGCGCGCAATGGAGATGGGGTGCTCATAACCCTTCACAGCACCGACCGCCCCGGTCATTAAGGTCTCGCCATCCATGATGCTGGCATCCAGTTCAACCTGCCCCAGGAAGTTGGGGAAACCGCTGTAACCCACCGTGTGGTCATCCGGGTTGGATTCCACCAGGCGGATACCCGCTTCAACCGCATCCAGTGCCGTGCCACCCTCTTGAAGAATGCGCATGGATTGTTTTATACCCACTTTTCCGTTTGTGCTCGCGACAACAATCATTTTGTCACCTCATTCTTTCCGAAATTCCTGATCAAACTCAATCTGCATAGCCACGATTCCGGGCTGCTTCATATAAACGCGCAAGCATAGCCTCCAAATCTCGGGTCGGCATGGCAATATTGGTGCGGGTAAACCCTTCACCACCAGGACCAAATTTGTCGCCCCGATCGATGGCAATACAGGCTTCGCCATACAGAAAGCTTTGTAATTCATCGTCATTCAAACCCAGCTCGCGCCAATCGATCCAGAGGAGGTATGTGCCCTGCGGCGGAACAATCACCACTTGCGGTATGTGGGTTTGCAGAAACTCGCTCCACAACCGGTAATGCTTAACCATGATGGCACGCACTTCATCCAGCCAATCTGCGCATTGGGTATAAGCCGTCACCACAGCGGTATAGATAAACGCATCCATATCCCGTACCATCTCATATCTCGCCTGAGCAAGGAAACGTTGCCGGATTTCAGGGTGCTCGATGAAGACATTGGAATGCGGTTGACCTGGCAAATTGAAAGCCTTACCAATCGAGGTGATGGTAATGACTGGCGCCTGGCTGTCTTCACCACAAGCCACAAAGGGGACGGTTGTAAACCCTGGAAAGGTCAACTCCGCAAAGATTTCATCACTTATGATGAGCACCTTATGCTCATAAGCAAATTGAATGAGCTGCATCAATTCTTCTTTTTGCCAAACCGTGCCGGTGGGGTTGTTGGGGTTGCAGATCAAGAGGATTTTATTTTCCTTCTTTGTCATGGCGCGCTGCATTAGCGGCAAATCAAGCCGGTAAGACTCGTTTTCAACCTTTAATGGCACAGCCACTTGTTTTCGTCTGTTTCTGTCAATAAAACCATTCAAAAAGTAACCGGGGGCAGGCAGAATCACCCCATCCCCCTCGTTGGAAAAAGCCCGGAATGCAGTTGCAATCGCTTGCATGGTGCCATAATACGGGCATAATGCTTCTTTACTGACATTCCATCCCCGCCGCTTTTTCATCCAATTCAGCACAGCGGAAAAATACTCGTCGTCCGCCTCTGTGTAACCAAAAGTGCCTTTGGATCGTTGGATAAAAGCCTCCGTGATTTGGGGGGCGATCGGGAAATGCATGAATGAACCGCGATAGCTTTCGATCCCTTTGGCTTTGATCTCCTCTTGCCAGCGGATATAGTGTGTATTCCCTCTCCCAGGCATGATGGGAGAGGTTTCAAAATCGTACTTCATCTCATTTTTTCGCAAGCCAGCGGATGAGCTGACCCCAAAAGCGTGAATAGTACTCCCAGGCACAAAATTCTTTTGAACCCCAATGCGGCAGGCAGTCCGAGGCAAATGCAGCCACCCGCCCCTCACCCACCGTATCGACCACCAGGAATGGGTCATCATTGATCCGCATCAGTTCAGACCCGTGATGGGGAAAAAGCTTGTTATAACCCAAAAAGAAGGGCCAGTCACCTGGGATGCCCTGCAGAACGGGATGATCCGGGACGAGCACATCCGGTGTAACCCCATCCGGCATTTCGCTGCGGTCATCGTATGTGCACATCTTCACCGGAAGGATATCCACCAGCGGCGACATTTGATAGCGAGCCTTTCCCTGGAACCCGCAGAATGACATCCAGCCGCCGATCATTAAAAATCCTTTCCCGCCTCGCACAACCTCGTTGATGAGTTTAAGACGGTTGGGGAAACGCACACCCTCCAGCGTTTTCGGATGCAGCAGAAAGGAATCAGCCGGCGCATCGCTGATGATGATAACGTCATACTCCGCCAGTTCTTCCTGCGTGAATGGGAACTTGACGGAGACTTCATGATTGCGCATGAAATTCAGGTCGATGCCCTCCTTTCGGACGGTGTCCGTGAAAAAATCCAGGTTGTCGCCCAAGTAGACGGTTTCATAACAGGCAAAGCCTTTGTAGTGAGTGTGAATCCGGAAAGCAGACTCTCCAACAAAAAGAACGCGAACATCAAGTTGATCTGACATGTTTTTTTCCTTTCAATAAAGCTTTTTTCCATCCAGGATCGATTTCAATCACGATCCCTCTACGTTCTCAAATATTCTTATCCATTTATGCATCTTGTTTTTCCCATCCGGGACGCGTTTATCCTACGGATCGAATGACCATCCGTTTCTCCATAATCGCTATGGATGTCAAAAAACAGTTTCGATGGTTTGCTGTGGGCGCTTGCCTTGAATCGCTCTAACGAGCAGGCTTTTCACCCAAAACCCGGTTGGCAACCAACTGAGTATTGGCGGCAACCCGTTCTCGACAAACCAAATCCCCAGGACACATCCTGGCGCAATCAGATTTGATCCCGCAAGTTCTCATCTAATGGTATCTCAGGGAAGTCAGCGCGCGGTTGGCGTTCTTCTACAGGAAGGATGCCAAACGGTTTGTGGGGCTCCGTCTGATACCAGTATGCGGTGCTGCTGAAATCATCGGAGCGCCGGTTGGCATGACCATGCTCAATACTGACGCGAATGGAGCTGCTGAAGCGTACCGGTTCAATTAGATGCCACCGGTACCAGGAAATCTTTCCTGAGAAATCCTTTCCGCCTGGTTTGGTCAGACCAAAAAACGGTGAATAGAACTTGATATCCGGACCCCAGGCAGTGTTGAAATAGTCTTCTGTGCCAGTGCCGTGCAGTGTGGGGGGCCAGCGTTGACCTTCGTTATCTTCATCAATAAAGATCATCTCATCCCCCTCGCCGTACCAGTTGCCCACGTCCTTGGTGACGCGCAAGTTATGGATGTTCAGGTTGCAGCCGATGTACTGACCGGAGCCTTCAGCCTCCATGAGCAAATAGTTATCTTTGTCACTGAGATTGATGCCGTAATGCGTGACAAAATAATCGGACATATCCGGGGTTTCCACAACGCCGTTTGTCGGGTTCACCCGCTTCCAGCAGGCATGAAAATATCCCAGGTCGCCGATGGGTTCATCCCACATTTCATAGTCGATGTTGTAGTACAGCCGGGTTTCGCTTCCGAAGTTCTCGCTGGTCACCTCAATGCGGGCGCTCTTCTGGAATGGCATGGGCAGGTAGCAGTTCAATCCATGCCCCTGGCGGGGCGCCATCACCATCGGCAACGAGACATAAGTGGTGGTTTCTGCATGACCCATCCCGAAGAAATCACCCACCGGAACCAATACGCTCGGTTCGGGCTCGTCGTCCCAATACATCTTGAGCAGCAGCTTCCGCAAATAATGCGGTTCAATGCTGTGCAAAGTGAACCAGATATGGGTGATGCAACCAGCTCCTTTTACATCCAGCAAGGTGGCTGTCTCACCGCGCACGATGGAAAGCCGGTCTTTGTTGTCTCCGGTGACGGAATAGCTGGATGCGCGGCGGGTATGCCGTCGATTGTCTACGCGCACAAAATCAAACCAGTTATGGGTATTCATTTCGCTCTCCTTAGATCAAATGCAGCTCGGTTTGCACGCCGTCCACTGCCCAGCAGCCCTTCTGGGTGAATAAAACATCCTGTTCCGCACCAAGCCGGATGTTTTGATTCCATTCAGGCACAAAATCCTCTATGGATAGTTCCATCGTAAACCCTGAGTTGTACACAAGGCGCACATCCCCCCGCCCCGGGTTCGAGACCTGCTCCCAGGGCAAACCGATCAATGGACCGGGCTCATGCAGATACAAACCAAGCGAATGGGAGTATATTTTTGGGTTGGGTATGGATTGCGCCCTGGCGGTCTCCAGCATGCCCTTCAGCATCTCATCGCCTGACATTCCCTTTTGAAAACCATTCATGAATACCTTTTGAAGCCGATTTGCCTGAGCCAGCAGATTTTTCAACCCTTCTGGTGCATCTGTCTCGCCTTCCTTTAGTACGTAAGCACTCTCCTGATGATCGGTACACAACCGCAAGTAGCGGATGCCCACGTCGCAGTGTAGCATATCCCCGCGCCGGATGACAGAATCTGTCACCGGTTGCTTCTGTTGATCGGCATTGCTGCGCAGAATGCGGAAAAATGGCTTGAAGGAGACTTCAAGACCGAGATCATTAGCGGTCTGCCAGTATTCCCATTCCAGGTCAATCGTGGTCGTTACACCGGGAATGATCGCTTCACGGCTGAAACAGTGTGCAATGATCTGATGGGCAATATCCACAACGTAAGGGTAATACTCCACCTCAAGATCGGAGTACGTCTCCAACCAGCGGGTGCAGGCTGCTTCGGCATCCACGATGCGCTCACGATACTGCGGATCAATCGCCTCGACAAACTGCTGATAAAGGTTATACGTTAAACCGCCAGCAGCCCATTGAATCTTGCCAATATTCAAACCAATCTTTTGCGGATTGCGCTGCCGGATCATTTCAGCTAAAAAGCCCCATTGTTCCCAGTGGTTGCGTCCCGTCCAGGGGCTGTCAAACAGACTCATCATATTGGTTTGCGAAAGGTTAATTCGTTCGATGCCCTGCTCGCCGCGGTCATAAAATACAAGCATTTGCAGAATGGGCGTCCAGCAGTTGAAGGGGATCATCGTCCTGAATACGGGGTCATGATCATCCTCCTGGCACAGGATGACCCACATATCAATACCTGCCTCTCTCATCGCAAGGGGCAGGATGGTTTCAAAACGCTGTTCCAGGATTTTGTAAATCAGATCATCCTGTTTTCTCAAAGGTAAAATTGGGGTAGTTACGGTCATTTGTCCTCCAGTTGTGAATATGTCATTTCAAACGGGTAAAAGGGTCAACAAGCTTTTTACAGCTTAATGAATTCCCCTCCTTTCATGATATGGATCAATTTGCTTTTATCCTGCAGCAAACGAATATCCTCTAATGGGTTCCCAGCGATGACCAGCAGATCGGCTGCTTTGCCTTTTTGCAGCGTGCCGATTTCGTCCGGGAGCCCCATCACCTCTGCGCCGGTCTGCGTGGCAGCGATGATGGCTTGCATGGGGGAAAAACCCGCCGTCACCAGGTATTCCAGCTCAGCCGCATTGCTTCCATGTGGCACCAGGTCTGCACCCGCATCGGTGCTCAGCCCAATTCTCACGCCGAACTTCTTCGCCTTTTCCAGCATGTTGTACATCGAGCGATAAGCAAACTCCATGAAGTCTTCCTCGTGAGGCATGTCGCCATACTTCTTCCGCACAGCCTCCGCATTGCGTACACAATGCGTCATAGTGGGCAGCAGGTAAGTTCCCTTTTCCGCCATCAACCTCAAGGTTTCGTCATCCACAAAATGAGCGTGCTCCAGGCTGTCAACGCCTGCCTGTACCGCCCATAGCTCGCCCAAGCCGCCCAGGCTGTGAGCAGCCACCTTGCGCCCGGCATAATGCGCTTCCTGGCAAATCGCCTGGATGACCTCCAACTGCATTTCAGGTGCGAAAATCAGCTTGTTCTGTATGCCGCGATGTCCGCGCCCAACGTTGATCTTGATATGATCTACCCCCATTTTCACCAGGCTGCGCACCGCTTTGCGGGCTTCATCCACACTGTCAACAACATTGTTGAAACGACCACAAAACTGAAGATCCGGTCGCAGTCCTTTGGTTGAATCCATGTGACCGTTCGTTGAGGTCAGCCCATATCCACTGGCAGAAATGCGCGGACCAGGGAGCTTTCCTGAGTTAATCATATCCCGCAGGGAAATATCTACAAAGTCAAAACAATGCATATCGCGGATGGATGTGAAACCCGCCTGAAGATCCGCGGTTGCATTGAGAAACGCCAGGTAAGCAAGCGTTCCCGGCAGCATTTCAGTAACCCTGTTCTCTCCCCACACCGGTATGGAGCTATCTTCTGCACTAAATGCGATATGAACGTGACTGTCGATCATCCCGGGCATCACGCAAGACCCCCCGGCTGAGATCACCTCACAGCCGTCGGGCACAGCCGTATTGTGCAGTTCTTCTATTGCGGAAATTTTTCCCTTATCAATGAAAAGGCGCACATTCTCACGCAATGTCCCAGTGCCATCGATCAACAGACCGGCGTTTAAGACTTTCATTTTGTCTTCCTTTACCTGCCAATCACTTTTTTATAGACCCTGGCGAGGTTTCCGCCCATTACTTTCCGGACAACATCCGGCGAATGACCGCGCTTCAGTAATCCGTCGGTCACTTTCTCCCACCGATCTACTTCTTCCAGTCCTTCCACCCATTCACCAACCGGCGCATCCAGGTGGCTCTGGTACACATCGAAATCAGCGCCCAGCCCAACGTGATCCTCGCCAACCAGGCGGACGGCGTAATCAATGGCTTTTAGAAAATCCTCGAACACCGCTTTTCGACCGCTAACCAGGGCTGCCGGGACGGTGGTTACACAAAATACCCCGCCTGTCTGGGCGATCCGTTCCAACATGGCGTCATCCAGGGTGCGCGGGTGGTTGGGGTTCAAGGCGCGTATCCCGCCATGCGAATGAATGACCGGCTGCTCGCTGACTGCCATCACATCCAGCATCGACTGCGGCGAGAGGTGTGCCAGGTCTACCACCATGCCCAGGCGGTTCATCTCCTGCACAACCTGCCTGCCAAATTGCGAAAGCCCGTACCCTTCACGCCCTTCATAGCCTCCATCTGCCAGCATGTTGCGGAAATTCCAGGTCAGCCCCATGGCGCGGAAACCCATACGGTAGAAGAACCGCAGTAGCCACAAGTCTTCTCCAATAGGCTCGGCACCTTCAAAGCTGAAAAAAGCTGCAATCTTCCCGCTTTGCTTTGCTTGCAGCGCTTCTTCCACGGTTCGAACAGGCGTAATTTCACCGGCATGGGTTTCCATTTCAACCAACGTTTTTTCAATGTCAGCAATCGCCTGCACCCCCGGCGGTTCACCGATTGACGTGGCATAACAAAACGCATACGTTTGAACATCCATACCCCCTTGCTTGAGCAAAGGCAGGTGTAAATCGATATTACACAACCGGCGTTGTAAAAAGCGTTCGTTTAACGGCATCTCATAATGCAGGTCCCTGTGTGCATCCCAAACCAGTATTTCCTGGTGAAATTTTTGACTATCCACAACGCCTCCTGAAAAAAAACAGGTGTATATCGAACTCATTAAAAACGTCAGGACAACATTTCAGCGTTTCAAACCGCTTAACGCTATGCCCTTCACAAAGTATTTCTGCAGCAGAACCACCAGGACCAACATGGGGAGAGAAGCGATGGAGGTGGAGGTCATGATTACGCTCCAGTTTGTGATAACCTCATTGGTGGCGTCGGTTGTGGCTGCGTGCATCATACCCAGTTGAAGCGTGTACCGGTCAACGGACTGCATAATGATGAGGGGCCAGAAATAGTCATTCCAGGTTCCCAGCGCAGTGAGGACGCCCAGCGCAGCCATTGCCCCGCTGGTTAAGGGCAGAACGATCTTGAAGAAAATCCCCAACTCAGTTACCCCGTCCACGCGGGCAGCGTCGATGAGTTCATTCGGGACATTCATGAATGCCTGGCGCATCACAAACACGCCAAATGCACCCATCATCCCCGGAAAGATGAGCCCGGTCAGTGAATCGACAATATCCAGGTTGAATGCGCTCACGTACCAGGGGATCAACAACATCTCTCCCGGAACCATAATGGTTGCCAAAATCAAAATGAAGAAGAGATTCCTTCCCGGAAACTGGAATTTTGATAAAGCATATCCACACAAAGAACAAAACAGCAGTGTGCTCGCAACGGTAATGAGCGTAACGATGATGGAGTTGAAGAACCATGTTCCGTACTGCCATTTTGTCAGCACGTGAATATAGTTTTCAATCGTTGGGTGCATGGGTAAGAGCTTGTAAAAAATCAGTTCCGATTTTGGCTTTAGCGATGTGGACAGCATATAAAAGTATGGGAAAACCGTCGAAAAACCCAGCAATATCAACCAGGTATACGCAAACGATTTCGTCAGGGTATTGGATAATCGATTACGGCGAACCCGTTCTTTATGTTGCTTTTCTAATATTTGTGTACTCATTTTCCACATCCTTAATATTGAATATCTCTCTGGGTTACCTTGAGCTGGATTAATGTGATGACCAGGATGATCAAGAAGAACACCACCGTGATGGCTGCCGCCCTGCCCATGTTGAGCCGGGTAAACGCCTCCATATAGATGAAGAGTGGCATGGTCAATGTGCTGTTCATTGGACCTCCTGTTCCATTGCTGCCTGACATCGTCCGGATCAGATCGAAGTTTTTGAGGGATGCGGTGACCGCGAGGATGGAAATCAGCACCAGCGTGGGGTTCAAAAGGGGCCAGGTGATTTTCCAGAATAGTTTCCAACCGCTGGCGCCATCCACCCTGGCAGCGTCATAAACCTCCTCAGGGATGGCATCCAACCCTACTGTGAATAACAGCGTGTAGTACCCAATCGACCCCCAGGCAGACACAAAGGCGATGGCGTACAATGCGGTATCCACATTGAGCAGCAAAAGCGCCTTCGTATCGGTCACCCCAAAGTCTTTCAAGATGGCAAAGATGGGTCCCTGGCGTGAATACAGGAAGATAAAAATCCACCCCAACGCCACGCCTGATGTCATAAAAGGGAGCAGCATGAGGGTACGCAAGAAGTTCTTGTAGCGCTTGATCTTTTGAAACATCAAAGCGGTGATCAGGCTCAAAGTAATGACGACGGGCACCCTGAAAAGAGCAAATTTAAAAGCATTGATCAGTGATTTAGAAAAGAGTTCGGTTTTCAGCAAGTATTGGTAATTCTCAAAACCGATGAACGGCTTATCCGGGCTGAAAATATTGTATTTCAAGAAGGAGAATTGAAAAGCTTTTAACATCGGTACAATCATCACCACGACAAAATAGATAAACGGGATCGCCGCAAAGATATACCCATAAAAACTCATGCGGTGCCCGAGTTTTAGACGTGGTGTGAGAAAACGATCCGCCAATATCGCCAAACCGATGAAAATGGCTCCCCCAATCAAAATGAGAATCACTTTTTGGTTCAACGCTTGAGTAAGAATTGTCTCATCCATCGTTTGTATCCTTTACTAAGATTGTTACACGAATGATTCCTTAAAGCACGGAGTTTTTCAAACAGTACGAGAAAAAATAAAAATGGATGATTACACGATCAACCCGGCATGAATAT
>CAYRRA010000050.1:0-23564 GCA_964426355.1 uncultured Anaerolineaceae bacterium | reverse complement strand
TGAAAATGGTGATGCGGTAGTAGTAGGTGGTGCCACAGGTCAACGGATAATCCACATACGTTGTGCTATTCGCCGGTAAGTCGCTGCCGAGTTGCACCCACCCGCTGCTGCCGTTCGGCGAGCGCTCCACGCGGTAGCCAGTCTCAAGGGCGGAATTGTCCGTCCAGGAAAGGGTGATGCGCTGCTGCGTTGACGTGCTGTTGATATTGGTCATCAGGCAAATCGCGATGGTTGCGCTGGCGGTGTTACTGGGATTGGAATAAAGCGATGAACGGTACGCTGAGACGCGATATTCATACGCTGTTTCGCAGCTCACGCTGCTGTCACGGGAACTGGTTACCCCAGCGCCCGCCGAGGTGAGCACGCCCCAGGTGCCGCCGGATAAACGTCTTTCAATGCGAAAGCCCTCTTCATTGCTGCTGTTATCCGTCCAGGCGAGATCGATATAATCACTGGTGGTACCGGCAACCGCAGTTAACCCGGATGGAGCTGTGGGTGGGACAAATGTGTTCAGCGCTGCCAGTACATCAATACGCGGAAATGTATACCCGTTTCGACTGTCATAAATGGAGAAACCCGTGTTCTGAAATGCGCTCAAGACCTCGTTTACTGTCGCATTTGGCTTCTTGGATTTTATTACCGCCCAGGCGCCGGTCACGTGCGGTGCAGCCATTGAGGTGCCGTTATAGGAAGCATATTGGCTGTATGGAATGGAGGAATATATCCCGCTTCCCGGTGCCATCAAAGAAAGGTAATAAGCGCTGTTGGAGTAGCTTGCCACCGCGTTGGTTTTGGTCGTCGCACCCACGCTGACGGCACTGCTAATGCAGCCCGGCGATGATAAGGCGTTGGAATAACCGTTGTTTCCAGACGAAATCACTGTGGCAATTCCAGCCGCGCGCAGGTTATCGATAATTGCCTTGCGCGAGTCTGTATCGCACGGGCTGGTATACCCTCCCCCGCCAATGCTCATATTTACGGCAGCGATGGAATAGGTGTTGCGTAAAGCATAGACCCGCTCCAATCCTTTAAGCTGGTCAGATGACCAGGATAATACGCAGGGATAACCGCAGTAGGCATCAAAGCGGGCGAACACCTGGATGGCGATGATCTGGGCATCTCTTGCCACACCGGAAAAACTGCTGCCTTTACCTGCAGCAATGCCCGCCACATGCGTGCCGTGGTCGCATTCCCCGCTGGGGCAGTTGCCCCCATACGGCATTGCCGACCCTACAGCCGTGCTGACCGCCCCACCGCCCGGACAAATGGAGGTGGAGTTATATGGCGCGCCAGAAATGTCTGAATAACAGGCTTCCGAGACCACCTTGCCAGTCAGGAAGGGGTGATTCTTGTCTACCCCCGTATCCAGAATGGCTACTACCTGCCCGGCTCCGCTGTATCCAAGCGACCAGGCGTCATTGGCATTAATCAGTGGGATGCTTTGTGAAAGATCGGCTTCCGAGAGCGTATCCTCTTCCACGCTGACCACGTACGGCAGCGCAAGCAGCGCATCCAATGCAGTCGCATCCACTTCTACCAGGTTGTAAGGAATATAAGTATAGTTGTGCAGCACCTCGGCATTGGTTTTTTCAAGCGCCTGCGCCACCATGGTTTGGGCAAAATTGATTTCCATGCGCTGCTCAAAAGCCTCGGCGCCGTTCAATGCCATCGCTTCCGCATCCACCGGCACTTCCAGTTGAACAATCAGGCGCACCTTGCCGTTATCCTGCGCTTCCTCCTGAAGCTGGCGGTACATCACCGCATCGATTTTTGACCCAATGAAACTGCGGTCTATCGTTACAGCCTGCGCAGGCAGCAACCTGAGATTTGAAAATAAAAACACCGCCCCCACCAATGCCAGACCGATAAGAAAATACTGGAAATTACCATTTTTCATAAAGTGTTCCTGCCTGCACCCATGCAGTTAACCCTGGGGCGTATCTCATCCTCATCTGCCTTACCAATAAACAAGAATAGCAAGCTGCATTGTTTCGCCCGTAATAATAAACTTTTACGCAGGGCGAATATCCGCCAACAGCCAGGCTTTTCACCAACCTCAATAACGCACCGGCTGTTACAGGAATGAATGCGCTAAAATGATTCTATCTTAGATTATAAAACATACAATGGTTGGTTTAGTTAATAAATTTGCAATGTATCATGCGAAAATAGTTGATGCCAACGCCCCCGTGTTGCTTCATATTCAATTTTTTCCAACCATAAACCGTATCTCAAGACCCAAACCGGGCACAAAACCCTCAACGCACGCGCCGCTTCCACTCTTCCTTCAACTGAAGCTGCTGCGGACTGGCGCCGCTCTCCAGGCTGAGAAAATCCATCACCAATCGATTGAATTTGCTGCTCTGTGCCTGCATCAGAAAATGCCCCCCTCCTTCAAACTGTATTAAATGCGACCAATCCGGCATCTCTGGAATCTCAGGCAGGTTTACCAACGGATCATCTTCGGAATAAACAAACAGGCAGGGTTTTCCAAAACCTGTCCAGCAGTGAGCCAGATCCAACCTTTCCATATCCTCCCAAGAGGATTGCAATGCCGTGATATCCATTTTTTGCACATCGGTAAAATCCGGCTGCGTCTGCCACGTCCGTCCGATCAGCCATTCGGCAATCTCCGGCGGTTCATCTGTGCGCAAACGGGAGGATACCGCCTCTCCACCGAACGGATACGCTGCCAGCATCAGCCGGTCTACTCGCTCTGGTGCGCGCAGTGCAGCCCGCAATGCCACTGCCGCGCCCAACCCATGCCCGATGAGCACAATCTTTCCAATCCCCATCTGCTCTAGAAAATCTTCCACCAGCCTGGCTTGCTGGTCAATAGCGTAACTTCCTGGGGTTTTGGCGGTATCGCCAAAACCCCACAGGTCGAGCGCATAAGCGCGGTAAGAAACCGATACAGCCTGCATCACTGGGATCCAATATCGCCATGAGCCCACCCATCCATGCAGGAACAGCAATGGACGACCGCGCCCCAGCACCTCATAATGGACGATTTTGTTCTCCAGCAAAACGACGCTCATTTTAACCTGGTTACTTCCCGTACTGAGTCAAAAGCTGTTTCACACGCGCAATTAAATCGTCGGGGGCAAAAGGTTTCAGCAGGTATTCCACCGCGCCAGCCTTTAACCCGGCTTGGATCTCAGCTTCCTGTCCCTTTGCCGATAGAAAAACCACGGGAATGTCTTTAAGCTGTGGATCTGCCTTGAGCTGTTCACATGCCTCATATCCTGAAAGCTTCGGCATGCGCCCATCCAGCAAGATGAGGTCGGGTGTTTCGTTCCGGGCGGCTGCCACGGCTTCTTCACCATTGTTTACAGCGGTCACCTCAAAACCAGCAAATTTCAATGTAAACATCACCAGTTCTCGAATGTCACGTTCATCTTCTGCAATCAATATTTTTGCCATCTCTCAATCCTCGACATACAAAGGTAATGCGAAGGAGAAAGTACTTCCTTCCCCATCGATTCCACTGCTTTCAAACCAGATGCGCCCCCCGTGCATCTCCACCAAAATCTTAGATATTGCCAATCCTAAGCCGGTTCCGGCTGTTGCCAGCACAAAAGGATGGTCGCCGCGGTAGAAACGCTGGAAGATGCGGTCGCGATTTGCTTCCGATATCCCAATCCCGTTGTCGATTACGTCCACCTGCGCTTCCTGTCCGTTTTGCTGCAAGCGGATCACCACCCTGCCATTGGCGGGTGTGTAATGATACCCGTTGCTGACCATATTCATCAGCACCTGGCGGATCTTGTCCGGGTCGCCGCTCACCTTAATGGGCTGTCGGGGCGCAACCAGCTCAAAATTCATCGGTTTTTCCTCCTGTTCAGAGCGTTTCCGAATGTCATGCAAAATTTCCTCGGAAAGATGAACCATATCTACCGGTTTGAACGATAACGCCAGTTGCCCCGCATCAATATGCGAAATATCGAGCAGGTCATTGACCAATATGTTAAGCCTGCGTGTGTTTTCGCGAATCACGCGCATGAATTGCGACTGCTGTTCGGAAAGCTCCCCGGATGCGCCCATCAGCATCAAATCCGCATATCCCTTGATGGAGGTCAACGGTGTGCGCAGTTCATGACTGACATTGGCAATGAAATCCGATTTCAGCCGGTCCACCATCACCTCCTGGGTGATATCCCGCAGGATGGATACGGTGCCCAGGAAAATCTCACCCAGGATGACCGGCGCAAGGTGCACCAGAACAATCCGCCCATCGTCCAGGTCGAATTGTTGGGCATAGTTGGCGCCTTCACTCACCTTTTGCGATTCGCCTGACCAACGCATAATCGTATCGAACCAGCCGGTCTCCCGCATGGAGAGGCTGTCACCCAAATCCGTCAACGAACGTTCAATAATCTGCGCCGCATCCACCCCCAGGATATTCTCAGCCGAAGCATTGAACAGGGTGATAACTGCATTTTCATCGGTAACCACAACGCCATCCGCCACCGCCTCCAGGATTGCGAATGAACGGCTTGAATCAATCTGCTGGTCGCGCAGCATGGCAATAAGGCGATCCGATTGGTCGCGCGCCAGGTCAAATAATTCGGAATTGTTCAACGCAATGCTAATCTGGCGCGCAGCCGCTTCCACAAAGTCCAGCCGGCTGTCCGAAAAGGCATTTTTCGCCCGATGCAACAGGAACATGGTGCCCAGGATTTGTTCACCCAGGATCAAGGGAACCGCCACGACGCTGCTAAAACCCAGGGCTTTTTCAAACTGCCAGCGGTCCTCATTTTCCAGGTCGCCCAGGACCAGTGAGGTCTGGTTGACCAGTACCCACGCAGAAATCTCCTGCTCTGGCGATGTCTCAAACAATTCGCGCTCCTCTGGGGGTTTGATCAAGGACTCACCGGCAGTGTACATACGTGATGTACCATCGGCTAATAAGATCAGGCACTGCTCGGCATTCAATGCCTCTTTTAGTATTCTCAGCGTCTTTTCCAATACCTCATCGATATTCAAGCTGGTCGAAAGCTGGTTGATCATATCGAGCAGAGTCTGGGTATTAAGGTGTTCATGCTGCAAAGCTTCGGTTCGCTCCGCGACGATTTTCTCAAGGTCGCCGGTCAAATGCTGTGTTTCGGTAAACAGGCTGGCGTTCTGGATGGCTATTGCTGCCTGGTTCCCCATCGTTCGCGCCAGGTCGATTTCAGCAGACGAGAAACGATAAACCTGTTCCATTTGCAGCCACAACCAGCCCAACAGCCTCACTGGCGTTGCCAACGGAATCATCAGAACTGACTTTGCCGAGCGAGGATTGAAATAGGTTTTTACTAACGGGAACAGGTCTTTTTCACTTTCAACATTGCTGGAAATAAACGTGCCCAGCGATTCTCTAAGATGTTGTAACAGAGGTGCATCCGCCAAACGTTGGGGGAGCTGTGAAGCCGCCGGGTATTCAGCAGAAAGGATGTATTGGTCTCGTTCATCAATCAGTACAGCAGCCACCCGGCTCACATTCAGCGCGCTGCTGGCTTGTTGAAGGGTTGCGTTGAGTATCGCTTCCACATCCAGCGAGGCAATCAATTCGTTGGAAAGCTGATTGAGCAGCGCCATGCGTTTTGAGCGCTGATCCAGATCAATCGTACGCTGGTAGCTTTCTTCCAACAAGCGGGCATTGAACAAGGAGAGTGCAGCCTGGCTGGCAAAGGTCATCACCGCCCTGACCTGGTTAGGCGTGTAAAAACCAATTTCTTTTTTCTCCAGTGCAAGCACGCCCATCAGTTCTGATTTAGCCAGGAGCGGAATACCCAACCAGGAAAGGTATTCATGTTGAACGATAGACGGGAAACGGGAGTCTTTGTGTACATTCTCAATATTTACCGGCTGCCTGGTGCGGTCCATCTCCTGGAACAATACGCTGTCTTCGATAGAGACCGATAAACCTATCCGGCTTTCCTCATCATCAAAACCCTGAACGGCAGCAATTGATAAATGTTGCCCTTTCTGCAGCCAGAGCGTCGCGGTATCAAAAGGCAGGATGTGCGCAACCTGTTGCAAAAGCATCCCCGTCAGTTCTTCTGTCTTCATGGTAGAGGTAATGCTGGCAGCCGCCTCGGTTAACGCTTGCATTTGGGCGGAACGCTCTTCGCTTTCCACAAACAGGCGGGCATTTTCCAATGCCAGCGATGCCTGCCGGGTCAGGGCAGCCGCCAGGGCTTCATCCTGGGTAGTAAATTCTTCAGTTCCGGTAAAGTGATCCATTACCAAAACGCCAACAATGTTATCGCCGCGTTTGAGCACCGAAAGTAAGCTGGATAACGGCAGCTTTCCGCCGGTTGCTGTGCGGTAATGGATTAAGTCGGATGGGGTCAACAGGTAATCTTTGGCAAAAAGAACCTCAGCAACGCGCAGCGTCGTACCCTTTCGACAGGCGCGCAGCGGGAGTGAAAGCTGCTCCTCAGAAATACCTGTATTTTGGAAATCTTCCATAAACCGAATATTGAGTAAATTACCCAACGAAGGATATCCGCGCGCAGCTACCGGGGATAGCTGGTTGTTCTTTTCATCCCATATACCCACCCATGCACTCTCTGCCGCTGGAATTATTTGCAATACCGTCTCCAGCAGGTTTTCCACAATGTTTTCAGGCACCAATTCATCCAGCTTTCGGTTGAACTGCAAAAGCGTATTTACCTCTGCCAGGCGCGTGTTAGCTGTCTGTAAGTTGTACAGGTTGCGTAAACCAAACTCAGCCTGTCTTGCAAGCTCGCCCAATGTCCCCATTTCCTGCGGAACAACCGGAACAAATCGATGATCGGCAACCAATAGCATGGCAAATTGAGATTTTTCGTCAACCATTAACGGCGCTGCCACAGCCGCAGCTGCCCCCAATGCATTCAGCAATGGACTGGAGCGCCACTCCTTGTCTGCCTTAACATCATCGATCAAAATCGGTTTTCCGGTGAGCAATGTCTTCCGGAGAGGGTTTTGCTGCCCCAAAAGTGCTTGAATATTCGCCTGCTCTTCAATCGCGCCCATTGCCGTTAGAAAACGCAAACCCGATGGCGCATTCTTCACAACCACAACCGAGCCAAAGCCAAATCGGTTCAAGACCTCTTCGCCCAGCGCTTGAAGATACTCTTCCGGAAGCGCATACCGGCTGATGGCGTTCATGATTTCCGGGATGGCTTTCGCCCATTTCAGTTGCCGGCTGACAGCCTCCAGTTCTAACTCCTGCTGAAGCTGTACCTGCTTAAGATTGTCTGCCTCCTGGCGGGCATTATCCAAATCCCAGCGCAAGCGGTTGCGCAGCGTTTCCAGGCTGGTCAGGTTTTCAGCCTGGGCTTGAAGATATCGCTGGCTTTCCAGAATCAAACCGGCTTGTAGTCCGAACAAGGACAGCGCTTCGATACTGGTCTGGTCCGGTCGCTGCCCATCCAGAGGAAGGTCAACACTGATCAGCCCCAGCGGTCCACCAGAGGGCGCAAAAATCGGAACGAGCAGAATATCAAGCGGGTTCCATGCATCCAGGTCAAAATCGGCTGCTTCTGAAGGGAGCAGAGTCAGGCAGTGCAAGCTGGTTGGCAAATCAACCGCCCGCTCTACCGGGATAAAATATGTCGATTGAAGGATGCGAAATTCCGGCTTAAGCAGGGTCTCAATATCCAACCAATGATTGGTGTGTGCTTCCAGTTCCTGCCGTTGTTCGTCTGTAACACCCAACGCACAAACCCGCCTCAATTCTTTGGTCAGGGGGTCATAAGTGCTAATCACCACCACCTGGAAAGGCGTTACTTCCGTAATTCCTTGTGCGATAACCTCCAGGTTTTGCGACAGAGATTTATTGACCTTGATTTCCTGGCTGACACGGAATAATTGCTCAAATGTTTTTACCTGGCGTGAGAGCTGTTCGCTTTGCATCAACAAACGGCTCTTCTGCTGGTCATTGCCAATCGCTATGCCTGCCTGGGATGCCAGCGAATGAACCAGTTCCTGCATGGCATCATCGAACTCGCCCTCATCAGCAGCATACAGTGCAATCAGCCCGACACTTCTTCCCATGCAGCGGATTGGCACAAAGAAGATGGAACGGATGCGTTCATCAGGGCGCCAGACTGTCTCAATCTCAGACCCGCGCAGCACCACAGGTCGACCGCTGCGGACCAGTTGCTGCTCAACATCGGTCAGCCTTTCCAGGCGCGTATCTCCAATAAAGGTGCGGATGGAATATTCCGTCCTGCCGCCTTCTACCCCCGTGTCAAAGAGCAAAATAACACCCCGGTCGGCGGCGCTTGCCTCGATTGCCTCGTCAAAAATCACCTGCAGCAGATAATCCAAATCGGCGGACGTGCTGAGTTCGTAGCTGATATGTCGAAAGACGGAAAAATGATCCACTCTCCTGCGCATATCTTCATCAGTTTGTTCCAGCAAGCGCGAGTTTTCAATCAAGGCTGCCATCTGCACGGCAGCCGAACTAAGCAATTGGGCATCTGCTGAGTTGAAATAAGATGCCCGCTGGCTGCAAATCCAGATTTCGCCAATGCCCTCATCGCGCACCACCAACGGAGCGATTGCCGCCGTCTCAATCTGCCAGTTCGCAAGCACCTGCTGATAAAACGGGATAAGGGCATCATCCTGGCTACAGTTAACCGAAAGTCGCGTGGTCTGGCTGCCGGTAACGGTGAATGGGAATTGTGCATCGCCTCGCATCAGGCTGGACAGTTCATCCGGCAAGGGGGAAAAACGACCTAAAACCGAGGAAGGATGCAGCATCAGAGCAGCGCTGCCCTCTTGTAACAGAAACATCAACGCCAGGTCAGCTTCAAATGAAAAAGCCAGTTCGCGCAAAGCCAGGCGGATGATGTCATCCAAACCGGCAGAAGAACTTGCCAGGCTGGCAATTCGGCGTAGGGAAGCCGTGCGTTGCGAATACTTTACGTTCTCTTGCAGCAGAGCTGTATTCTCGATGATTGGCGCAGCTTGAGCAGCCCCCAGCGTAAGCAGGTTCAACTCGTTATCGCTGAATTCAACAGCACCATTGTGGTGATTGGATGCCTGGAGATAACCCAACATGCGCCCACCTGATACCAGCGGGATGAGCGCGGTCTCTTGCAAACTGGCTGCCTGTGAAAGATGCAGCAGCCCTAATTTTTCCCATTCCTGGCTTTCGGCTGCATTTGTGCTGAGAATGATTTGTTGGCTCAACAAAATCCGCTCAGCTTCCGAGTTTGGTGGAACAACGGTGTGATAGAGCTCAACAAATTGGGGAGGCAATCCCTGGAAGGGGTTTTTCCCTTCCAACTCCTGCTTTTTCTCATCAAATATCAAAAATCCCAACACCTCCACAGGGACTAACGCAGCAATCATTTTAATCAGGCTGGCGAATAAATTCCTTGTTTCAAAAATCTCCGTAAAGCCCTGTGTAAGTGAAAGCAGGTTCGAAAGCTCCTGTTCATGCTGGGTTTCTTTTTTTCGAAGCCAGTAATCATGAATAACGAAAGCAATTTGTGAACTGATCAGGCTGAGGACATCTGCCTCCTTCCGGTCAAACGTTTCAGGGACGCGCGATAGGAAAAGCAGAACACCCAACACCTCATCACCGGTTACCAGCGGACTTCCCAGAAAAGAATGATATTCCTCCAAATCGCCATTCTGCATTTTTGCAAATTCAGGCACATCTGTTGTAATGCTTGCCGACCGGGTACGATAAAGGTGACCAGCGAGACCTTCGCCCGGCAGCAGTCGCAAATCTGACTCCACCACGCGATCGGGGTCACCGGGTGAACCGATAAGTTGATGCTGTACCAGGCAGGCTCCTTTCGGATCCCACAAAGAAAGCTCGATGCGGTCAGCCGGGAAGAGGAATTCAACGCTTTCCAGCAGCTTCAACACCAATGCTTCCTTTTCGAGGGTCGAACCGACCATTCCTGCCAGCCGGTGATAAACCTCCCATGCGTAAGCGGGAAGACCACTCTCATCCTCCGACTCGCGCCGCTGGGAAGATTTTAAAGTTACCAGCATCACCACCTGTTCGGAGCTTGCCAGCTTGCAGGAACTGGCTTCGATCAGGCGACCATCCAAAGCCAGGCGCGCTTCGCCTTCAGCCGCGCACAACGAAAGGAAAGCATCAGCAGGGCGGAGCTTTTTTGCAATGTGTTCAAGATTGGGCGTATCTCTTCCGCCAAACCCAAACCATTCATAAGCGACCGGGTTGGCAGAGAGCACCTTACCACTGCTCTGGATGAGCAGCATAGCATGGGATTGTGAAGACTGGGGGAAGGAAAGTTTGAGAGGTTTTTGAAGTTCACTTTCACGATGCATGCGCCTGGAAATCCTGTTTTTGATGTAAAAATATAAAACACCAAAAACCAGTAAACCAGTTAATGCAAACGCAATACCAAAAGTGAGTGCTTCCATTAAAATCAACGAATTACAAAAGGCTGTCCTTGCGGCGTTCTTCTGCTGCAAGCTCGGTGATTTCACGAATATCGGCAAAAGTGTGTGTGTTCGGCGAGACAACCCCGCAGGCAAGCGACATTAACGGTTCTTTTTTGAACTGCCCGCTGTCCGTTTCAACCTGGATAAAACCCTGCTGCCGGTCTACGAAATTATAGTGCGCGCCGATTTCATCGGAAAAACGCGTCTTAATCGTCTGAACAATGCCAATCGCAAGAGCAGGGTTGCTGACTATGACAAAATTATCCCCACCGGCATGACCGATAAAATCATTGGGTGAACCGGCTTTGTCCAGAACATCGCTCATCATAATCGCGGTATAACGCAGCACATCGTTGGCAGCAATAAAGCCGTATACGTTCTTGAAGGCTTCAAAATGGCGAATGCGGATGTCTATAAAAGCCCAGCCCATTTCCCGAATGAGTTTGCGCAATTGATCCTCGATCAGGCGTCCAGCGGGAAGCCCGGTATGAGGGTCGGTCAGGCTTTCGCGCTCAGAACGGGCAATGGCGTTTTGCACACGAAGACGCAGTTCTTCAATATCGAAGGGTTTGGTAATGTAATCATCCACACCCAGTTCCAACCCCAACAACTTATCGCTGCGCTCATCCTTTTGCGTAAGGAAAATGACGGGAATATGGCTGGTGCGGGTATTCACCCTCAGTGTACGGCAGACTTCATACCCATCAATATCGGGCAGCATTATATCAAGGACAATCAGGTGGGGCATCATCTGACGGGTCTTATCCAATGCATCCCTGCCGGTTGGCGCGATATCCACCTGATAGCCTTTGGAGGAAAAAAAGATGCGGAGCATATTGGATATATCAACATCATCTTCAACGATTAATATACGGGCATTAGCCATACTAACCTCCCAGTTTCACAAAGAAATTGGATTGCTAAACAACACCTATTTCTATTGTTTAAAATATTCGTCCAGTCTAGAAATAATTATACAGTTAATCCCCCCAAGCTTTCCCCCCCACAAGTCAACCTTTCAGAAGAGTTAATTTAAAAAATGACCTACCAACTTTCTTCTATCTTTTCACCTGGGCGCGGGTACAGACGGCGGTGCAAATGAGCATCCTTTAATCGGTGATGGTCGCTTTCTTCGTAGCCCACATCATACTTAATCACCCGCCGGTCTTCGGTCGCCAGCAGTAATACATCCGATTCGATCATGCGAGCCGGGAAAATGATCATCCCAGAACCAATCCGGCAGTTGTGTCCAATGCAGCTTCCCAAAACCGGTCGATTGGAATATTCCAGTTCGCCTTTTGCATTTCGTGCTTTCAAAGGTGCAGAAAGCAAATTGTAGTCCGTAAAGGTGTTCCCGGCTCCAATAAAAGCATTTCTGCCGACCACACACATTTGCAGACAGGTATTTTGGGCAACCATGCTATTGTCCATCAGGGTAGTCATAAATAATGAAGCACGGAAAGGCAAGAAGGCTCCATCCCCCACCACTGAAAGCATCAATTGGCATCCCTGTGAAATGTTGACGTTATCGCCGATAATGCAGTTCTCAATGACCGCGCCAGCGCCAACCGTTACGTTATCACCAATTGTGGTCGGTCCATGGATCACGGCAGAAGGGTCAATTACGCAGTTCGCACCCATCTTCACCACACCTGAACACTCCAGGACCTGTTTCCCCTCAAATAATGCCCGCGCAAGGAAGCCCAGCATAAACAACGGATCGTTTTCCAGCCGGTCCTCAAAACGCCCTCCTCTCCCGAACAGTCCAAAAACGATATCCATGATGAAAACATGAACCCAGGCATCAATCGCAATCAGGCTGCGCAGCGGCACATAATAAACAAGATCCCCCTGCTCATGCGCCATGTAAGTCGGCACATGATAGTAGCCGGCTTCCCGCGCCAACAAGTCAATCACCAAAGGCTCCGCTTCCTCCTGCGGACCGTTCGGGAAATACCACAAATCAGCCAGATAGATTTCGTCGTTCAAACGAGTATAGGAGCAGGAAAGCGGCAGGCAGTGCTCGCGAAAGGCTGCATCCTTAATGGAAAAGGCTGCCCGTGAAGGGAAACGCCGCATCTTTGCCTGCTGGATAAACTCTTCTACATAAAACGGGTCAAAAAAGAGGTTATCGCGATATACCAGGCAGGCTTCGCGGGTATCCGGCAAGGGATCGCCGGGGAGAAGTTCAATTTCGCGGGTGACATAGGGCGCCAGGGCATCTCTTTGTGCCAGCCAAACGGGCATGTTCTGAATACGCAAATCGCGTGCTCGTTCATTGAACGGGGCAATCGAACGCGTATCCTGTAAGATGACCTTCAGCATCCCTTATTACCTCAATCGATATATTTTTTCAAAATTCGGATCACCACACCCGATTTTGAATCGGTAGAAGCCAGTTCGCTCACCGGGTAAAATTTTCCCCCGCTCGTCCAGGAGAGAAATTCCTGGATCACCCCAATGGCGAAGCGGTTCAATATCTGTATCAAGCCAGGGTTCTGAACCAGCCAGTCGCATTGTCTCACCCGCCAGAACCACTGCTCGGCATCCTGAAACACGTCCACGGATAAAAAAGGTAAATAGTGGTTCTGTAATTCTGCGAGAATCTGCAACCCTCGCAGTATCCGGTTCGGTTTCGCCAACATACGAAAATCCCGCTCCATCATTCCAGTTGTAAAGCCAAACGAACGGTAATAATCCTTAAAAAAGACCTGACCGCTGCGGACGGCAATCCCCTGTGCGCCTCGCAACCCGTACAGACCCTGTAGAGCCTCGAGTAGTTTGCGCCAATCACACAGCCCAAATTCCGATTCGATATGGATTTCCTCACCGGTGAAAAAAAACGGCAGTGAGTCAGTCTTCAAGATCGCTTGCAACCCACCCTGCCCAATGATCTCACGCAGGCTGTCAAGAGCAACACGGGTAACCTCGATCGGGTCTACAGTAATTTTCGTTGATGTGTTCATTTTCCCTCTAGGTATGATCGAGAAAATCGTCGATTTTTTCCAGGCATCCATGCGGGTCATCCAGCATGATAAAATGCCCGGCGTCGTCAAACCATTCTATACGGGCATCCGGGATACCCTTTTTCAGTGCTTGCCACTGCTGCGGGTTCACAATAATGTCTTTGCTGCCATACATTCCCATAACCGGTACACGGATTTCAGACAACTGCGGTCGCAGGTCAGTCCTTCTCAAAGTGGCTATGCTGGTCAGGAAAGATTCCAGCGTGGTCTGAGAAAGGTCTTTATCCATCATTTCAGGAAAGCGGGAATCTTTGCAAATGAAGGGCGCATATAAGCGCATTCCCAGTCGGAAAACGGGCATAATATTGAAAAGATTCGTCGCCACTGTACGGCGACCCGCCAGCTTTAGCGGTGCCGCAAGAGAAGAGCCAGAAATGGGCGAACCAATCACCACTACTTTCGTTACCCGCTGCGGATAGCGGATTGCCGTCGACAGGCTGACAGTTCCCCCCATGCTGTGCCCGATTAACGGGGCTGAGACAATGCCCAGGCTTTCCATGAATTGATCCACCAAGGCGATAAAATCGGTCACCTGATAACTGTTGCGCCGGGTTCCTGATTCGCCAAAACCCCAAAAGTCAAGCGCATACGTGCGGAACCGTCTACCGAGATGGGTCATGGTCTCCTGCCACAATGCCCAGGAACCCAGCCAGCCGTGCAACAGTATCACCGGCTTGCCGCGCCCGTACACTTCGTAATGGACTGTTCCCTGTTCAGTAGTTATGGATGACACGTCAGTATTCGACCTGATACGAGATTACTAAATTTTCCCTTTTTCCATTTCACCCAAAATGGAGTACAGAAGTTCCAACAATGAGTTTTTTACCGTTTCTTTGTCGGTTGCCACACAAGGGAGCAATTTTACCCCTTCTTCCAGGCGAAGTGCAACGCGCATATCTTCGAGCTCCCAGGCATCTTCGCAGTCCTGTTTGTTCGCAGCCACAACGTATGGGGTTGGGGCATAAGCTCGGAACGTCTCCAGGATACGGCGCGCTTCGCGAAAAGTTTGCGGGCTGGTGCTGTCGATCAATACAACAAAACCCAGCATCCCTTCTGACAAAATATCCCACATGAAGTCAAAACGTTTTTGCCCGGGTGTGCCAAAAAGGTAAAGCACAAGGTCATCATCCACGGTAATGCGACCAAAATCCATGGCAACGGTCGTGGTATCTTTCACCCGTTCCTTCTCGCTGCTGATTTTCTTCTCAGTCGATACCACATCAATTTCGCTCACAGTACGGATGAACTCCGTTTTTCCAGCGTTGAAAGGTCCTGTTACGACAATCTTTACGGTTTGCATGCTCGATTCATCCTTTGCCTATATGGATCGAATGCGGTCAATCAGCCGATTCACCAATGATTTCTGCTCTTCGCGATCCGAAGTTGGAAACATACGGGTGATTAATGAAACCGGCGCACCACCTACCCGCACAAGCTGAACAATGCCTGCTTGGAGCAATCCATAAACGACCTTGCGAATTTCCAGTTCGTTCATCTTGGTCGTCCTGGCGATCTGCCGGATGGAATTATTGGGATTGACGTATGAAATGACACGCCATTCCTCAACGCTTAGATTCAACTTACGTAAATTGCTTCCTGGTCGGTCGGTAAATTTCAGCGCCATATCCAGGCTGGGTATCTCTTCGTGAAGCTGTTCCCATTCCCGAAGCTGCCGCGAACCCTCTACAACCAGGTTTTCCAGGTCCATACGGACCAGGATTTTATCCTGCGGTGCAGGCTCATTATTTTTGAAATGGAAAAACCCTTCCACCCAGGTGAACAGCCTGCGCACGATGCTGGCAAAATACTGCTGAATGCTTCCCAGGATGTCCTCTTGCGAAACATAACCGGCATTGATTAACACCAACCCCAACTCTTTGTCTTTCATGGTGGCGGCACGTTCACGCAGGATGCGGTATTGATTTTGCGTGATATGTTGACTGCGTTTGAGAACCGATGCCAGGTCGGATTCCTCCGCGCCAAATTCGGCATACGCCAGTTTACCCTCTCGAAATGCCATCCACGCATGCTCGCCCGGTCCTTCCACAACCAAAACACCCGACTTTTTTGCCAGGTTAATTAAGTTGAGCAATTGGGTGATCGAAAAATCCTTTAGATTGCCTTTGAGTGCCATGAGGTTTCCAGATGGGGTGAAACAATATTCCTTCAGTCATTATACTTGCAGGTAAAATCAGCGTCAATTAAAATCGTTTTCAAATCTGCAAGGCAATCTTCATGAAAATAATCCAATGCCATTCAGCTTTCCAGGGGTTTATCCGCACATCAGCATATAAACCGTCAGCGCGGAGAGAATAACTGCCAGCAAGGGAGCAACCTGATGAACCCTCAGCACGATAACCGCTGCGGGCTTTTCCAGGCTCAGCAGAGCACCGCTGACAAACAATGCAATGAAGATCAAAGCGGAAAGAATGCCAAAAATCCAGATGATTGGCTGGTTTGGATCAAGTTCCTTTAATAATGGAATAACGTTCACAACGATTAAAACCACCGTTGCCAGAGCGATGAGCTTATGCAGGTTAAAGAGCCAGGCATTGCGCGGCTTGCCTGTACGAGTTACACCTACCCCGGAAACCAATGTAACAAGAAATAAGGCAGCCACAATGATGAGTTGGGTTGTGGTCATCGTTTTTCTCCTTTTTCTCACATGGGCGATTCTCATCGCACCATCTCAATTATATCCCTTCACCAGAGAAACCGATCTGATTGCAAGAATATTGACTCCAAAGAGCCTTGTGAAGCAGAAACACGTGACATCGATGAATCTCTGGTCAACCGCCTGCACCAAATTACCCCCCTTCGCAAGGAGGGCTGGGGGGATCGCTCGGCGAGGTTCTCCGAACCGAGCCACCAACCTGCCTGTCCTTCCGGCGCGTAGCGGCGCGGCAGCGCAGGGAGGAATCCACCGGAACTGATGGGGGGTAAAGAAGCCTGCCGGGTGAGGATCATAAGCCCCAGCGGGGCGCTGTTTCTTGCCATGGGATTCATCCCTCAGCGGGTGAGATGAACCAGGGTCGCTGAGGGATCAATCCTTCAGCTAAGGGTCTACGCCGGGTGAATCCGGCTGAGAGGTGCTTGTGACAGCGTGAGGTAGTGTTACGTTGAGTTGCTGGGGGTGCTCCACATTCTGCGAGAAAAAGCTTATGGAACTGCCAATTTTGTCAGCCCCTTTCAATAAACACGATAACCACGTGAATTTGTTTCACACCTCAACCTGCCTTGCAACTGGCTATCTGTGCCAGGGATGGGTTAAAATAAAGCACACAGGCAATTTTCTCTGGATCATGGAAACCATGATCAGTAAAGAGGACAGTCCTCAAAAGAACCCTCAGGATACTCGAACAACGATATGATTGATCTCTTTCACACATTGCAAAACGGCGATATGGGCTTTTATAAAATGGTAGCCAACGCATGGAACCTTGAATTGGAGGCGCCAGATGCTCCCAGCGCGCTGCAAATGCTCTGCAAAGCCATTCTCAACGGTCCCTTGATTGAAGAGATGCTTTCGGTCATGCCGCAGGATGCCATGCGCGCATTGCAGAACTTGCTCGACAATGACGGGTTGCTGCCCTGGGCGCAATTCTGTAACCGGTTTGGAGAAGTGCGTGTGATGGGTCCGGCAAAACGCGACCGCATTCGCCCCGACCTCCACCCCGAAACCACCGCCGAATATCTGTGGTACCGGGGCTTGATCGGCAAAGCCTTTTTTCAAATTACCACCGAACCACAAGAATATGCTTTTATCCCGGAAGATTTAATCCCTTTCCTGATCACACTTTCCTCCGATGGCAGCCAGCCGCTGGGTCGCGCCGCCACGCCGCGCGAAATGGCAATCAGCATCCCGGTGAATGACAGCATATTGGATGAATGCACCACCTGGCTTACCGCTCTGCGCTGCGGATACCCGGTAGAGGCATTCCCCGCTGCTTTTCTTGAACTGCCTCCTGCTTTTCTCAGCCAGTTGCTGGTCAGTGTCAACATCCTGGAAGAGGATTTATCCATCAACCCCATCACCGCTCGCAATTTCCTCGAAGAAGAAAGGGATATGGCGCTTGCGCAGCTTGTGGATGGCTGGATGAAAAGCAGTTTTGTCAACGAGCTGAGGCTTTTACCCCATTTGAGCTTTGAGGGCAACTGGATCAACCGCCCCAAAGAAGCCCGCCAACATATTCTGGAATGGGTCAGCACCCTTCCCGAAGGCGAGTGGTGGAGCATTGCATCCTTAATCAGCGCCATCAAAGAACAATACCCCGACTTTCAACGCCCCGCCGGTGATTATGATTCCTGGTTCATCCTCGAAAAAGAGACCAGTGAATACCTGCGCGGGCGAGTTCATTGGGATAAGGTGGATGGAGCACTGCTGCGGTTTGTTATCTGCGGACCCATGCACTGGCTGGGGCTGGTGGAGCTTGCCAAACCTGGCGATACTGCCCAGCCGGCAGCTTTTCGGGTTTCCCACTGGGCTCAAAAACTCTGGCATGGTAGCCCGCCAGATGGGATACCACCAGAAGACAAACCGGTCATTGTAAACATGGATGGACGCCTGCGACTGAACCAGCTCACACCCAGAGCCGTTCGTTACCAGGTTGGACGGTTTACTGAATGGGAAATACGCAAAAGCAGCGAATATATTTACCGCATCACGCCCGCTTCGCTCAGGAATGCTGCAGAACAGGGGTTGCGCGTGGTGCACCTGACCAGTTTAATGAAAAAACACGCCCCAACCGGGCTTCCGCCAAAACTGGTTGAGTCTTTGGAGAGATGGGAAAAAACGGGAACACAGGCTCATTTCTATCCGACCACTCTTCTGCAGGTGGATAATCCTGAAACACTGTCAGCATTGTTAAAAACACCTGCCCGACGCTTTCTCGGGCAGATGTTGAACGATAAAACCATCGCAATCAAATCCGGTGGCGAGGATGCCGTACGGGATGCACTGCTCCAATTGGGTTACCTGAGCGAGCGAAAACCCAGCTTGCCGGAATGATGCGAAAACCGGATAAGCAACCGGTTCAAACCAGGTCTTTTTCTACCACGACTTCAGAGCCGTTATCCTCGGGAACCAGTCTGAATCCCCGTTTGCGAAAAACAGCCAGCATCCGGTGGTTATCGGTGGTTGTTATGGCGATCACCTTTTTCAAGCCCCAGTTTTGCGCAATCTTCATACAGTAATCGGTCAACAGGCTGCCCAGTTCCTTTTCCTGCCAGGCGTCCGCGATTAATACTGCGTATTCCACTGTTTCATGATCCGGGTCTGCAATCAGACGACCAATTCCGATGATTTGACGTTCTCCATCGATGGTCGCCTCAGCTACAATGGCAAGCTCCCTGTTATAGTCAATGTAGCAATATCGCGTGGCAACATCGTGCGAATCCCAATGAAAAGCATAACGAAAACGGGAGTAAATGGACTCTTTGGAACAGTTTGACAGGAATTCCAACCACATCGGTTCGTCCTCTGGCTTAATTGGACGCAGCAATATCTCCTTGCCATTTGGCAGCGTCGCATTCCGCATATACTTTTCCGGATATGGGTGCAATGACAGGTGCGAATAGGGTTTAAGTTCTTTTCCCACCAATGCCGGATCAATTACGATGCGCGCATCCAATGCCATGACCATATCCGGTGAGACCAGCAGCGGATTGATGTCAAGCTCAATAATTTCAGGATAATCTGCTGCCAGGTACGACATGCGAATGAGAACCTCGATCAATTTATCGACGTTCAATGGTGTTCCGCCGCGGTACCCGGTCAGTAGAGGGTAGATTTTCAAGGATTGCAGCATTCTGCGGGCAAGCCGTTCATTCAACGGCGGAAAGCCCAGAGAACGGTCACCGAACAGTTCAGCGCCTGTGCCTCCCATTCCTGCCATGATCACCGTACCAAACACATTGTCTTTTTTAATCCCGATGATCATTTCGAGCGCTTTTTTATCCTGTGCCATGCGCTGAACAGTCACACCGTTCACGCGCGCATCAGGGCGCAGCTTACTGGCGTTCTCCAGGATGCGGGCAAAGGCATTTTTTACCATTTCATCATTCCGCAAATCTAATTCAACGCCATGCACATCTGTTTTATGGGTAATATCCGGTGACCAAATTTTTAAAACCACTGGATATCCAATTTGATGGGCAATTACTACAGCTTCCTGCGGACTGGCAGCCGTAAACGGTTTTGTCGTGGGAATTCCATAGGCATCGATGAGCTCTTTTGAAACATCCTCTGACAACACATTTTCATTTTGAAAATGCTCCTTCGTGAATTTTTCACGCAAACTGGTACGGTCCAACGAAAATTCCACCGGCACCTCGCGCGGGGTTTCATACAACGTGTCCAGGTTACGTGCATAAGATACCAACGTCATGAAAGCACTCACAGCGTGTTCTGGGGTCTGGTATGTGGATACACCGGCATCGTTTAAGATTCGTATCCCGGGCGTCATGCTTTCACCGCCCAACCAGGCTGCCAGGATGGGTTTGGTGTTTGTTTCCACCAGGGCGCCAATGGCTTTCGCGGTTGCAGTGGGATCGGTCATGGCTTGCGGGGTAAGAATCACCAGGAGGGCATCAACGCCTTCATCTTTAATCACAAATTCGGCTGCTTTTGCAATTCTTTTGGCACGTGCATCCCCCAGCACATCCACAGGATTGCAGCGTGACCACATCGGAGGAAGCAGTTCATTCAAAGCAGCCATCGTCTCAGGGGAGAGTCTGGCAAGTTGACCGTTCGCAGCAATCAGCGCATCCGTTGCCATAACGCCCGGACCGCCCGCATTGGTCACAATTCCCAGGTTGGGTCCCTTGGGTGTTCGATTGCGCCCGATGAGTTCGGTGACGTTGAAAATATCGCCAATCTCCAGCACGCGCGCCAGACCTGCGCGTTGAAAGGCTGCGTCGTAAACCGCATCTTCGGATGCCATTGCACCGGTGTGCGAAGCTGCCACCTGGGCAGATTCAGGAAACCGTCCGGCTTTATAAACGATGATGGGTTTGTTACGGGCAAATGGGCGCGCAGCCGACATAAATTTACGCACATCGTTAATCGATTCCACGTATAGAATCATCGAACGGGTCTGTTCGTCTTCGCCAAAGTAATCAATCAGGTCGCCAAAATCAACATCAACCGTGTTTCCGATAGAGACGAAATAGGAAAAGCCGATCTTTCCCTGAGCTGCCCAATCCAACACCGATGTACACAACGCACCGGACTGAGAGATAAATGCTACATTACCTGGGCGCGGCAGCGCCCCTGCAAAGGATGCGTTCAGGTTCTGCTTGGGGGCAATCACTCCCAGGCAGTTGGGTCCGATGATCCGCATGCCTTCAAAGCGCTCCTTTTCTTCCCGGATGCGCCGCTCCAGCTCAGCACCTTCGGCTCCGGCTTCTTTAAAACCAGCCGACATAATGATGACCCCCAGGATACCCGTTTCACCACATGCCCTGACAATATCGGGCACTTTCTCTGCTGGCGCGCAGATAATCCCTAAATCGGGCGTTTTAGGCAAACTGTACACATCACTATAACATTGAATTCCCAGAACCGCTTCATAATCCGGGTTGACAGGATAAACAACGCCCCGGTAGCCACTGCTGATCAGGTTCGTCAGCACTTTGCCACCAACACTGTTGGGGTTCATTGTCACCCCAATCAACGCTATTCTTTGCGGTTTAAAAATCTTATCCAGTTTATGAATATCCATATCTAGGCTCCTGAGAAAATATAACGATAAATTGCAATGACCTTCTCTAAATGAAGAATTTTACCAAATACTAAAAACACTTTTTTTTATCATAATAAATAATCAAAAAAAACACGCTTGCCCTTTGTTCTATCTTTTCGAGGAAGAAAATCCGGTATTTTTATTACAATCATTAAATCCATCTTATGGACAAGGTATAATGAATTTATTGTGTGAATTGTGATTAACGGAAATCTATCTTGCCTACTACAACATCAGTGAATTGATCTGACCAATGTTACGAAACTTTCGCATACGAATGGCAATCCGTCGCCCCAGGTTATTGATACCCCCTGAACATCGCAAGAATTTCAGGAATCTTTATTTTGACGTTGCCTGGTTTGGTATCATGAATGGAACCATTCTTTCGTTCCTGTCGGTATTTGCCACCCGCGCAGGTGCAACCAACAGCCAGATTGGCTTGATCGGTGCAGTGCCAGCCGTGGCAAACCTGCTTTTTTCCCTGCCAGCCAGTTCTCTTTTGCAAAATTTACCCACCGCCCGGGTGGTTTTTTGGTCATCATTTTTCCAGCGAATTTTTTACCTCGGATTGGTTGTACTGCCCTTCTTCATCAAAAGTCAACCTCTCATCTGGTTGATTATTGTGATCACATTCCTGCTCAGTGTTCCCGGCACCGGGCTGGCAGTGGGAATGAATGCCCTTATCGCAAAAGCGGTACCCATCGAATGGCGCGCACATGTAATGGGCACGCGCAACGCCATCCTCTCATTTTTCACCATCGTTGCATTGTTTCTTTCCGGGCAGCTTCTCACGGTTCTTCCTTTTCCACTCAATTACCAGGTGGTTTTTGGTGTGGGCTTTTTGGGCGGCATGTTGAGCTGCCTGCATCTGTATCTCATCAAACCCATGACCGAGGAGAAAGATGCAACAAAAGAAACCTCAATCTCCCCCGAAAAAGCGAAGACCAAATTCACGCTCATTCATCCCGACATCCGTCGAAAAATCAAGCTGGCGAACCAACCCCAGAAATTGAATTTGAGCGCTCTGAAAGGAAAATTCGGGGTCATCTTATTGATCTTGTTCGCGTTCTGGTTTACGCTTTATCTTTCCATCCCTATTTTGCCGGTTTTCCAGGTTAAAGTTTTGCAGTTCAGCGACAAAACCATCAGCCTGGGCAGCAGCTTCTTCCAAATCACCACGCTGCTGGCATCAACTCAGATTGGTCTGCTGGCGCGCCGCTATACCAATCACAAGCTGACCGGGATCGGTTTAAGCGTCCTGTTCATCTACCCTGTGCTACTGCCGTTATGCAAAAACATCCTGCCATTTCTACTGGTCTCGGCAGCAGGTGGACTTGCCTGGGCGATGATCAATGGCTGCCTGGTGAACTATCTGCTTGAGCATATTTCTTCAGAGAACCTGGCTGGGCACCTGGCGCTTTACAACCTCGCCATGAACGCCGCCATCTTGCTGGGTTCACTGGGCGGACCGTGGATCGCCGACGGGATCGGTCTCACAGCAGCCTTGATCGTCTTTGGGTTCGGCAGGCTGCTGTCAGGACTGGCTCTGTTACGTTGGGGGTGATCGCAAGAAGATACCTGGTGGAATACCGTCAAATTGAAATGAACATCTCTTTTCAGAATAAAAATCAACATAAGGACAACATAGAATGAAAAGGACATTATTGCCATTTTTGGTCGCAGCACTGGTTCTGTCACTGCTTTCAGGTTGTGCAAAATCTGAAACTGAAGTCTTCGCACCCACCCATGAAACCGTGGAAAGCACAATCTCTCCCACAAAGACGCCTGCGCTTGCGCCAAGCGAGACGCCAACAAAACAGCCGACTGAAATACCTACCATAACACCGGAACCCAAGCCCGAAGTTTATTCCCCTGCTGCCCTGCTGGGCAACGCAAATCTCAACCCTTTTTTCAATTACGATTTCCCGGAAAGCTTTTTTATTGAAGGGGTCACCATTCACACGCCAGGCTGGGGTGGAACACCTGGCGATCAAACACAGTACATCATGTATCTCATCGTGCCAATGGAAGATGAGAGCATCATAACGCTGCTCCATAATCTTGGGGTTGAGGAGGAGGAAACCATAAACAATTCCATATCGACTTTCCATAACGACCAGCGATTGGAGATTAACGGGTATGAAATGGAAAGCGTGATGGATTTTATCTGCACCATCTCCACATCACCCAAAGACAATGGGTGGATAGTAAACCTAACCTCCTTGATCGATGAAGGAAATGTAAAAAACTACACAAAGTATATCGAAGATAACCTGAACATGAATATGTTCAGCACCATCAACGAGAACGCTCCGCTTCTGCCGATTCCTGAAAACTTCCAGATCACAACATTTTATGTAGATGTGGATGATTTAAAGCAATCCGGTTTTGA
>CAYRRA010000049.1:0-23633 GCA_964426355.1 uncultured Anaerolineaceae bacterium | reverse complement strand
TTCGGCTGCTGGACCATGTTGCAGAACCTGTATGCGCTGGTCTTTCAATTCGGCGCGGATTAATTCCTCCGCATCTGCTGTAAACTGCCCTACCAAAGCATCCGCAGGGCGTAGTTCTGCCTGTCCATGATGCACCCAGAGATAGAGTGGTTTGCTTGCGCAACCATGAATGACGATTCCGTCAAAGCCAGCTCGTTTTAGTTCTGCAGGAAAGAAACCGCCAGCCTGGGAATCACCAACTAAATCGGTTTCCGGCGATTTGGCTGTAGCCGTAATACGCGACTGACCTGAGATGGCTGCGCCGGTAATTCCGCTTAGCATCAAACAGAGCGTGTTCTCCGGTCCCAGCGGGTTTGCTCCAGGGGGTGTGTTTTTGAGGAGGTAATACATACCCATTGCGCTGCCGCCCATGTATTTACGGTAAAAACTCTCTTCTGGTTCCTCAATGTTGATGGTTTGTGCTGTCAGGTCGACATGTAAAATTTTTCCTTGATATCCGTACATATTTTCACTCCTGATAAAATGCCTATAATTGTTGTAAATAACCTCAATTCGGGAGAACTAATCGCACCCACCACCCATAATGGGAGGTTTCTGTAAAAATAGGGGAGATTTGCCGCTGATTATTACAAGAAACGTTTCCCATTGGGGCGGGAGGATGGGTAAAACTCTAAAACCCGAATTCATATTAAAATGACCCTATGACAAGATAGCCCTGTCCAGTGCGGCAGTAAAGATGCTGGCTGCTTCGTCCAGATGTGTTTGGTCAATAACCAGCGGGGGAATCCAGCGGATGACATTTCCATAGGCACCACAGGTGAGCAAATACAGGTTGTTATCCAGGCATAACTTCCAGACCTTTTTAGCCAGGGCAGTATCTGGATCACCGTCTGCATTGCTGAATTCTGTTGCAACCATCAACCCCAATCCACGTACATCGCCGATGGAGGGAAATTCGGCTTGAATTTGCTTTAACCGCTGCAACAATTCCACGCCCATTTTTGCGCTGTTATCCACCCATTTTTCTTCCCGCAGTACTCGAATGGTGGCAGCAGCAGCGGCACAACTGACAGCATTTCCGCCGTACGTTCCTCCATGCGAGCCTGAAACCCAGCGTTCCATTAATTCCTGCCTGGCAGCAATACCGCTTAGCGGCAATCCTGAAGCCAGCCCCTTTGCCATGACGACGATATCCGGCTCGACTTTGAAATGTTCAAAGGCGAACCATTTGCCAGTCCGTCCAAACCCGGATTGAACCTCATCGAGGATTAGAAAGATGTTGTTTTCGCGACAGATTTGCTCAAGACCTTTCATAAATTCTGCGGGAGGAACAACATAACCGCCCTCTCCCAACACCGGTTCGATCAATATTGCGGCTGTTTCTTGCGGGGCTGTCTGTGTTTTGAGAATCATGTGCAGTTCTCGCAGGCAGAAGCGCGTTGTTTCCTCCTCTGACCAGCCGTAACGGTAGCTATAAGGATAGGGTGCGACGAAGACACCGCTCATCAAGGGTTGGTATCCTACCCGGTAGATGGTGTTGGAGTTGGTCAGTGACATTGCTCCAACGGTACGCCCATGAAAACTACCTTGAAACACGATGATATTGGTTTTACCGGTGGCATGACGTGCCAGTTTGATGGAGGCTTCAACCGCTTCTGCACCGCTGTTGCTGAAGAAGAAACGATTGAGATGGGGTGGTAGGATAGTGAGTAACTCCTTTACCAGGTCCAGAACCGGTTGATGGTAGACCAGGTTGATTTGCCCGTGCATCAACTTTTCCATCTGGTTCTGTGCAGCTTTCACGACGGCAGGGTGGCAATGTCCGGTATTTGTCACCCCGATACCGCTGCTGAAATCCAAAATTTGCCGACCATCCTGCGTAAACAGATAGGGACCTGATGCGTGGTCGATGAGCAGATCGCTGTAACGAGACCAGACTGGAGATAGATGTTGCTGGGGTTCAAATTCCATAGGTTGCTCCGTGTTATTTACAACAGATTATGAGATTCGTGATTTGATATTTGTGATTCTGTCCAGATAGGTTAATTATAATGATAAGCGAGAAACATGAAAAAATTTCTCAACCAGGGTAATCAGAGTTGAACAAGAAAACATGATTTCCTTTGATGAGAAGCCTCACCGACTCGGTATTATCGCCGAGTGAAAGTGAACCGTTTTTCAGGCTGACAGGTCAAAAGAATTTCTCCTTTGACCTGTCAGCTTTGGCTTGTTCAAGATCAATCTTTAAGATCCGTGATTCCAAATGGTTTTTTCATATCCACTGGTTTACCAAAGTAATCGGTAAAAGGTTTCGGTGGATCTTTCTTTTGTGTCAGCAACGATACCACAACCAGGACGACCACCGAGAGGATGAACGCTGGTGTAGAGGCAATATAGACTGCATCCCAGGTGGCATCCTCGACCAAACCCTCACAGATTTCGAACGTAGTGGGGTAGTAATAAAAGGTCAATGCGATCCAGCTTACCGTGCCCGTAATCAAGGAAGCGAGCGCTCCGCTGTTATTGGCTTTTTTCCAATACATGCCGATCAGGTAGGGGGCAACCATGCCGACCAGGATGGCTGTACAACTGATTACCGCCAGGCGATATATGGTGGCAGCGAAGAGGGCAATCAATAAACTGATGATACCGATCATCAACAGGCTTAGGCGGGTGAGCAATAATTGTGTCCGGTCAGAAATGTTCGGTTTAAAAACTTTGACGATATTTTCTGTGAACATGGTCGCGCCCGCCAACATGGAACTGTCTGAGGTGCTCATGAGTGCAGAAGCCAGGGCAGCAATGAAGACGGCAACCAGGATAGGAGGAAGGAATTTCATTGCCATTGAAACGAGCACAAATTCAGTTTGCGCTAGCTCGAGGTTAGGACCCAGTACGCCATACGCAGCAACCCCCAGCAGTGCCGGGATGACACCGAGCAGCAGGTAAAGACCTGCCGCGAGATAAGTTGCTTTTACGGCGGTGCCTTCGCCCTTCGCTGCGCAGGTGCGCTGTAGATAATCCTGGGCGGGGATGCTACCTAAACCAATTGCCATCCAGGCAGCCAGATAATAAAAGATGCCCAAACCACCTGTATAACCCAGATAGCCTTCTTCTTTTACGGGCCATAATGCAAAAGGTTCGCTTCCATATTGGGAACCTGCCAGACCAATAAACTCGCTCCACCCTCCAACCTTGTTGACCACTACGCTGAACAAAATGACAAGACCAATACCAATCAGGAACATTTGTAAGAAGTCCAGAGCGGTATCTGCCCAAAGCCCACCCATGATGGTATAGAGGGTTACGATCACGGCGACCAGGATCATGCCCATTTGCAGGGGCCAGCCAAGGAGTACATGCAAGATACTACCGCCAGCCACAATTTGAGCTGCGGTCCAGCCAAAATAGGTGATGATCTGCATGATTGCGCCGAGAACCGACATCGCTTTGCCAAAACGTCTTTCGTAAAAATCCATCAGCGTAAGGTATTGAGCCCGGCGAGCAAGCCTTACGACAAAGAATGCAGATAGGATCAGGCACAGGGCTGCGCCGAAGGGGTCAAAGACCACGCCCTGAAACCCGAAGCGGTAAGAATTGGCGCTGGAGCCCATCAATGTTTCTGCGGCAAACCAGGTAGCCATGATGGAGGGTCCAGCCATCCAAAGCGGCAGGCGTCTGCCTGCAACAACATAATCAACAGTGGTTTCCACTTTTCGGGAAGCCCAGTATCCGATTGCCAGACGGACGATCAGGATGATAACGATACCAACGACGATCATGCCGGCAAATTCATAGGGTTGCATTTCCATGATTTTCTCCTTTTTTCTCGATCGTTATGCTATCCCTGGCAGGTATTGATGATTTTTTCAGTGAGTGTTTAACCTGTTTGGGTGTCACATTTCCTGGATGTTATACGGAAAGCCGTAGTCCTCCATTTTCTGCATAAAGGGCAGCGGATCAAAAGCCTCTGGTCCTAATACACCGGTGCCTTTCCAGACACCATGTTCCAGTAAGTCCCATCCGATGACGGCATTGAAAGCGGTTTGCGCAACCACGCACTGGCAGCCCCATTTTGCCATGCATTCTTCATTGTCGGAAACCTGGTAGATGTAGACCTGGCGGAACTGGTTATCTTTGCTCCCTTTCACCCAGGTGCCAGCACAGGTTTTGCCGAACATATGGTCGCCCAGGTGGGCGGGATCGGGTAGGCAGGCAGCAACGACATCGCGTGGGGCGACTTGGACGCCTTTCACATTGATGGGTTCTTTGTTGTCTAGACCGAGCAGTTTTAAGGTTTTGAGGATATCAATGAACTGGTCGCCCAGTCCATATTTGAAGGTAACGCGTTCACAGTTTACCCAACGAGGGACGAGCAGCACTTCTTCATGCTCGACGTTGACGCACTCCACTGCACCGATACCCTCCGGGAAGACAAAGACCTCCGGTTCGGAGAAGGGGGTGGTGGTGAACCAGCCTTTTTCTTTTTCCCAGATTACCGGTGGGTTTAAGCATTCCTCAATGGTTGTCCAGATGGAGAAGTTGGGTGCGAAATCATATCCTCGAACCTCCAGGTTGGCTCCGTCACGGATGCCGATTTCCTCGATTTTGTCGAAAAGATGATCTTGCGCATAGCGAGCAAAAATATCTGCCATGCCGGGCTCAACGCCCAACCCGACCAATGCCAGCAAGCCTTTCTCCTCCCATTTTTTCGCGCGTTCAAACTGGTAATCGCCCAGTTTAATGCCACATTTTTCGTATGGTTCTTCCGGGTGGGGTTTGGATAACGTCATTGCCATGTCCATGTAAGTGCAGCCGGTGTTAAAGGCAGCTTCAAAGATGGGCTCATTGAAAATGGGGTCGCAGGCATTCATAATCAGGTCAACTTGATATTTACGAGCCAGGTTTTCAATCAAATCCTGTTTGCTTGCGTCGATCCATTCTGCAGGAAAACGCTGTGGATCTCCCAATTTGCTTTGAACTTCTTTGACACGGTCCAGGTTGTAATCGCTGAGGACGACCTGTTGAACCCAATCACGCTCTTTTGCAATCGCTGCAATGGCTTCACCAACGCCACCAGTTCCGACGAGTAAGACTTTCATTCAATTACCTCCTAAAACTAGATTGATTATTTACGCACGTTTGACTGATCTGACAGCATCCTGCATCACATTGAGGCTTTCATCAATGTCCTGATCTGAATGAGCATAACAGAGGAACCAGGGTTCCCGTGGGTCGTGATCGGGCATCACGCCCCTGGAAATCGCAAAATCGATGAGGTTCAAGTAATAGTCCTTTTCGCTTTGGCTCCATGAACGCTGGTCAGTGGGTTTTTCGATGCCAATGGCAAATGAGAACATCGATGGGTATCCATTCATACACACAGGTATGCCGGCTTCTTCAAAGATCGTCTGCAAACCCTGTATCAGGCATTTACCGCGCTTTGCGATGGTTTCCAGGATGGGCTGCTGTTGCAAGGTTTTCAGTGTGGCGTAGGCAGCAGCGACGCCAGGACGGTTGTTGTTGAACGTACCACCCTGCGCAACTCCGTGACCGATGATGCTCATGATTTCTTTTTTCCCACCAAAGGCGGCAATGGGGTAACCATTCCCCATCGATTTTGCGTATGTTGCCAGGTCAGGTTGCAGATTGTACACGCTCTGCGCTCCGCCGTTAGCAATCCGAAAACCGGTCTTAACTTCATCCAGAATGAAGACAATGCCGTATTCTTTGCATTGCGCCTGCAAATACTCCAGAAAACCGGGCTGAGGATCAATCGCGCCGCAGTTGCACAGGCACGGTTCGGCGATGATGGCTGCAATGCGATGTCCACTGCTGCGCAAGGTTTTTTCCAGTACCTCAAAATTGTTGAAGGGAAGGGTGATGACCATTTCGCGGATCCCGGCAGGAATGCCCGAACTCGACGCGATGGGAATGGGGGAGTGGATACTGCCGTATGCATCGGCTGGTGCATAAGTTGACCACAATGTGTAATCGTGAAAACCGTGATATGCTCCTTCGAACTTCAAGATGACGTCCCGACCGGTGTATGCACGTGCCACCCGGATTGCGTGCATGGTTGCTTCTGTGCCAGAACATGCAAAACGCACCATTTCCAAAGCGGGACACATGGATACCATCATTTCGGCGACATCGATCTCTAATTCGCTGGTCATGGCAAACAAGACGCCCTGGTCAATTTCCTCGTGTACTTTCTGATCCACCTGCACATCTGCGTGACCGAGGATGATGGGTCCAAATGCAAGCCGGTAGTCGATATACCGGTTTCCATCGATATCCCAGATGTACGCACCCTTGCCTTTTCTGATGTAAGGAGTGATGCCTTCTCCCCAATACCTAAAATTTGAATTGACGCCCAATGGTAGAACTCGGGCTGCCCTTTGCTGGGCTTCCTTGCTTTGATTAAATGAATCCATTTGACCTCCTGAATAACCTGTATTGATGTATTTTGTTTGTCTCTTGCACGCTCGATGATTACGAATACGGAAGAATGGATGAAAATTCAATTGTTTTGTAGATGTTAGGGGTTCGGGTTGAACAATGAGTTGTCCACGAAAACACTTACATAAAATTTCTTGAGTACAGGTAAAAGGGTCAGGATTATAATTATTGAGGAACTATTTCTTTAGGTGAAAATAAATTTTTACCCGCATTAGAATCATTTTACCGAAAATCTTCGGCATTTTCAATCATGTTTAATAATTCGTAAGAAAAAAATGAAAATTTTTCCGAGAACGACAATTGAAAATTTTGGAGGTAAGAATGAGCTCGAAGCACTTCCTTTTTAATGCTGGCATCATCTGTATGGATGGTCAGCGCCGGATGTATAAAAATGGCGCGATTTATGTTGAGGAGGGGGTGATTCGTGCCATTGGCTCGGTTGAGAAAGTTGGTTTACTTGCAGATGCTGAAACGATGATGTATGACCTGAAAGGGTGCTGGGTGCTGCCGGGTCTGATTAACACCCACGTGCATCAGTCTCAGCAACTGGCACGCGGTCTTGCGGATGATGTTGATTTGTTGACCTGGCTGCGGGATCGTATCTGGCTTTATGAAAGCAATATGACCGAGGAAGATAGTTATGTCAGTTCGCTATTGTGTGGAATCGAGCAAATTCGATCCGGGGTAACCTGTTTTGCTGAAGCCGGGGGACAACACCTGGATGGGATGGGCAGGGCAGTGAGTGAATTGGGTCTGCGTGCCAGGTTGACACAATCCTGTATGGATATGGGGGAGGGGCTTCCTGCTGGTTGGCGCAAGGATACAAAACAGTTGCTGGAGGAGCAAATAAGGCACTATGAGCGCTGGCACGGCAAGGCTGATGATCGTATTCAGGTGTGGTTAGGGTTGCGAACCATTTTTAACAATTCAGACGATCTCATCTTGCAGACGAAAGAACAGGCTGATCGCTACGGTGTGGGGGTACACATGCATGTGGCAGAAGTGAAAGAGGAGAATGAATATGCCCGGCAAACGCGCGGAGCCAGCACGGTTTCGCATCTGAATCGATTGGGTGTATTGGATAAAAACTTTCTTGCGGTGCATACCGTATGGTTGACCAATGAGGAAATTGAGATGTTTGCTGAACATGATGTAAAAGTCTCTCATAATCCGGGGGCAGCCATGCGGGTACTGGGTTTCGCGCGTATCCCAGAGATGCGCAGTGCTGGTATTTGCGTTGGACTGGGGAGCGATGGTGCACCAACAAATAACCGGATGACGCTGATTGATGAAATGTGGCTGGCATCACTGATCCACAAAGGACGCCTGCTCGACCCGACCGTCATGCCAGCCGAGGCTGTGCTGGAGATGGTCACCTGCGATGGAGCGCGGGCACTGCTCAGCGAAGATGAAATTGGTTCGCTGGAGGTTGGAAAGAAAGCCGATTTAATTGTGATTGATCCCAACAGCGCAACCATGTTGCCGATGCATGACCCGGTCGCCAACATGGTATCTTCGTTGCGGGCAGATAATGTGCAGAGTGTAATGGTGGATGGGCGCTGGTTAATGCTGAACCACCGTATTTTGACGGTGGATGAGAACAGTGTGCTTGCCGAAGCGCGTTTGCGCGCGGCTGTGTTAGCTGAACGGGCGGGTATTCACTTGCCGGAGCGCTTTAACATACAAGATTGACAAAAACTGTCTGTGATAAAATCGGGTCATTAAGCCTGCAACGAAAACCCGATTGCCACGTATATATTCATGCGTGTTTTCATTTTAGACTGAAATTTTGGATGGATGGAGAGATGTACGATGACAAAAAAACTGTTGGTTGCATACGCGAGCAAAGCCGGGTCGACCACTGAAGTGGCTAAGGCTGTGGCAGATGAACTGAAAAGCATGGGGTACGAAGTGGATTTAGTGCCTGCTGGGAAAGTGAACAAACTGGATGGGTATGCAGGTGTGGTTTTCGGCACTGCCATCCGCATTGGTAAACCCATCGCTGAAGGGACACGTTTTGTGAAGAAATTTAAAACGCAGCTTGGAAGAATTCCTGCGGCTTTGTTTAGCGTTGGTCTTGCCATGCAGGAGGATACTCCGGAGAACCGCGCTACCGCAGAAGGTTTTTTGGCGCCCATCAAGGCGTTATTTGCCCCCGTCAGCATTGCCATGTTCGGCGGGAAAATGGACTACAGCAAGCTGCCAGGGATTATGCGAATGATGTTTTCACGGGATAAGGAAGGAAAACTGGCTGAAGGCGATTGGCGCAATTGGGAAGAAATTCGCGCCTGGGCAAGGAGCCTTGAAAGCCACTTTTAACTTCACTTCGGTTTGGTGGGTAACAAATTAACACAATCGCCCGGTTCGATTTATAATTTGTTATCATGGTCGAACATCATCTAAAAATATTGCTGATTGAAGATGACCTTGCCATCGCCAACAGCCTGGTGAAGGGTTTGGAAAAAGAAGGCTTCAAGGTCACATGGAAAGATGATGGTTTCAGCGGAATTGAGTACGCGGGAGCAAATCATCCTGACCTGGTGATCTTGGATGTACGCCTTCCGGATATCTCCGGTTTTGACGTGTGCAAAAAGATGCGCGCGCTTAAAATGACCCAACCGATTCTTATCCTTTCTGTGAGAGGTGATGAGGTCGATAAAGTGCTTGGGCTTGAGATTGGCGCAGATGACTACATGACCAAGCCTTTTAGCATCCGTGAGCTGACATCTCGCGTGCGGGCTCTCTTGCGGCGCGCGTATGGCGAATTGTCTTCTTCTCAAGCTGGTGTTTTGTACATCAAGGACCTGGTGATTGACCTTAGCAAGGGGGAAGCCTGGCGTGGAAACCACCTGATCCGGTTGACACCCACAGAATTTCGCATCTTGCAATACATGGCGCAGCACCCAGAGCAAGCCGTGAGCCGTGCACGTTTGATCGAAGCGGTATGGGGACAGGAATGTGAGTATATGGATGAGCGCACTGTCAATGTGAATATCCGTCGTCTACGTGAGAAGATTGAAGATGATCCTGGAAAGCCGAATATCCTGCTGACTGTGCCGGGCATGGGATACAGGCTGAAGAAGTAATAAAAACTCCCTTTTTGTATTCTGCATTACAAAACCTGAAACTCATTGAAACCTGGGTGTAATCTCAGGCGTTTACACTTTCTCTATACCATTTGGGAGGTGTAATAAATATGAAACGCAGATGGATAACAGGTCTGGTTTTGTGTGGAGTGATATTAATGGGGGGAGCGGGTTATTGGGGGTTTCACAGCCAGCCGGAGGAGAAGAATACAGCCCAGGCTGCTACTTCCCCTCCGACCATCGAGGCGAGCCGGGGGGATGTGATCAAAAGCATCATCGCACCGGGTATTCTGGTGAACACCAGTGAGATCGATATTGTTTCTCCGCTCAACGGGCTGGTGGAGGAAGTGTATGTAAGGGCGGGTGATGCAGTGAAAAAAGGCGATGTATTGCTGCGTTTTGGGGAAAAAGCGCAATATCAAGCCAACCTGGCTAGAGCAGAATTTGCCTTAATCCAGGCTCAGAATGAGAAGCAAGCACTTTTTGACAACCTGGAGCAAGACCAGGCACAAGCCATTCTGGATGTGTTTGCAGCAGAAAAAGCGCTTGAAGAAGCCAAAAACAGGCGCGAACAGATGAAATACCCGCGCTGCAGCCAGGACATCATCGATTCCTATTATTCGGAGTATCAGGAAGCCAAAAATTCGCTGAGTGAGCTGGATGCAATGGGGGTGTCTAAGCAATTGCTTGGCAGTATCCAGAGTCAACGCGACACTGCGTATGCCAACTATGCATATTGCACTTCTCCGCGCAGCGAAAGCGAACTGAGCGCTGCCGATGCCGATATCACACTTGCGCAAAGTGCCCTGGACGCAGCCGAGGAAAAGCATGCTGCATTATCGGATGGTCCGGATGCTGCCGATCTGGCAGAAGCATTGTGGAAGCTGGAACAGGCTGAGTTAGACGTGGAGAAAGCCCAACGCCAGTTGGATGCTGTCGAGTTTTGTGCTCCGATGGACGGTGTAATCCTTTCTGTAGAAACAAGACCTGGTTCGATGGCTTCTGAAGGCGGAAAATTGTTTCTCATGTCAAATCCTTCTGCGCTTGAAGCGGTGATCTCGGTATTGGAAGAAGATTACCCATTAATCGCTGCAGGGCAAGTTGTAGAGCTTTTTGTTGAAGCACTTCCTGATTATGTGATTACCGGACAGGTTGACCGTATTGTACCCAAGCGGCTCTCTTCTGAACGCCCGGTGTACAACGTATACATCCGGTTGGACGATGTGCCGACCGGGTTGGTAGATGGGATGACAGTGGATTCTTCCATCATACTGGAGAAGAAAACCGATGTGGTACGCTTGCCTCGCGCAGCAGCACGTTTTGGGTCGAGCAACGAGGTTTCGGTAAAAGTCTGGAAAAACAACCATGCTGAAGAACGCGAGATTGTCATTGGGCTGCGTGGGGATGTTTTTGTTGAAATTCTCAGCGGTCTTGAACCGGGCGAGCAGGTGGTCAGCCGATGAGCGCAGAGACAGCAGCAGTGCTTGAGACGAAACAGCTTGTGAGAATTTTTACGATGGGGAAATACGAAATTCATGCAGTGCGGTCTGTAGACCTCACCGTGTGCAGGAATGAATTTGTCGTATTGATGGGCAGTTCGGGAAGCGGAAAATCTACGCTGTTATCCCTGCTGGGCTGCCTGGATATGGCTACCTCAGGAAGCTATCTCTTTGAAGGGCAAGAGGTGAGCCGCATGAGCAGGGATCAAAAAGCGGTCATCCGCAACCGGCGCATTGGTTTTGTCTTTCAAAATTACAACCTGGTTCCTCGGTACAGCGCCGCAGAAAATGTTTTGTTGCCGTTGCAGTACCAGGGCAGGGTGAAAAACATGGGGGTGATGGCTTTGAATGCATTGGAGATGGTGGGGCTGAGTGGTCGAGCCAGGCATAATCCCTCCGAGATGTCCGGCGGTGAAAAGCAGAGAGTGGCAATTGCGCGCGCATTGGTCACCCAACCAGCCATCATCCTGGCAGATGAGCCTACCGGCAACCTGGACAGCTCCACGGGAAGGCAGATCATGGAATTGTTCTGTCAGTTGCACCTTTCAGGCAGCACAATTCTGCTGGTAACACACGACCCTGCGATTGCAGAATATGCCCAACGAGTCATCCGGATGCAGGATGGTGAGATTGTTTCTGACCGGAGGCGAATATGACCTGGAAGCGAATCTTGCGAACAGCAATCCTCGGAATTGCTTCCAACCGGCTGCGTTCTGCGTTGACCACGCTGGGGATCATCATCGGAACTGCATCGGTCATCACCGTCCTGGCATTGGGCAACGGTGCGCGGGCAGCGGTTGAGAACAGTTTCAAATTCCTGGGTGCAGATACCATCCAAATCAATCAGCGTCAGAAATATAAGGATGGAAGCATGCAGCTCGTTGGCAAACCGCTCACTTATGAAGATGGTCTCTTGATGCCGGTTGAGATCCCCATGGTGGAACGAGTGGAAATGCAAGTGGGCGGGCATGCGAAAATCCGATTTAGCCGCAATGTGTTGGACATGAACGTGATGGGGGTGACCGCTGATGTGCTGGAGACGATCATCGCCGAAGCAAAGGTGCAGCCCGTTGGCTGGCAGGAAGGTAAAACACTCACAATAGAAGCATTCTTATCGCAGGGACGATTTTTTACCCCGGCAGAGGTACTATCAGGCGCAGAAGTCTGTCTGCTGGGGTACCAGACTGCTTTGGATTTGTTTGAGGGAGATAACCCGCTGGATCAAACCGTACAGGTCAACCGGCAGCGTTGCCTGGTGGTGGGGGTGTTGAGTGAACTGGAAACTGTCGATGCAGAGGAACGCTATACAAGCCAACCTAACAAGGGTTTTTATTTACCCATCAGCACTGCCATCAACATGCTGCATCAGGATGATCCATCTGTGTATATCACAGCCAGGGTGAGCGATGAAAGCAAGATAGACCTGGCGAAGGCGCAGGTGACCAGTTATTTGCGTAAACGACATGTGATTGAACCGGATGCTGAGGGCAATTATGCTGATGATTTCGACCTGATGACACGCAAGGATATTCTCGGCGTGCGGCAGGAGTCGGCAAAAACCTTCTCAATTTTGTTGATTGCGATGGCAGCGGTCTCGCTGGTGGTGGGTGGAATAGGCATCATGAACGTGATGCTGGTAAATGTTACAGAGAGAACGCGTGAGATCGGTATCCGGCAGGCGGTAGGCGCTCGTCAGAAAGATATTCTGAACCAGTTCCTGATTGAAGCTGTTCTGTTGAGTGCAGTTGGGGGGTTGTTCGGTGTTGCAGCAGGAATCCTATCTATCCCTCTGGCAGCTCGATTAAACCAGGGAGTGGCTTTGCTGGCACCACTAAGCATCCCCATCTCGTTTGCGCTGGCGATGGTTACCGGAGTTGTTTTTGGGCTATACCCGGCGATGCGGGCAGCCCGCATGGAACCGGTGAATGCGCTGCGATATGAATAAATAAACTAAGAAAAATGGAGTGAAAAATGGAAAATAGTACTGAATTACCGGAGAAACAGAAACCAAAGACGATATGGATTGTGTTGGGGATCGTATTAATCTTCTTGCTGTCTGGTGCTGCCCTGGTGGGTGGTAAGCTGCTGGGGAAGCACCGGCTGTCATCCGATGTTGAAGGGGGAAATTACATACAAGCTGAAGGGCTTCCGGTAGGAAGCCCGGAAATGACAGGTATGGTAAAGGAAGTGGGCGAGGATGGTGGGATTTTCGCCCAGGAGTTTTCAATGAACGATACGATGGGTTTGGACGGTGGCTCTGGTGGAATGGTGGTTATGCAAGGTGTTTCTTCAGATGGCGCAGAGTCGGCATTGGGTGGGGAAGTGGAGGTGTCCCAAACGATTGTTGGCGCAGAAACCGATGGACCGATGCTAGAGGTGGTTGTGAGACCTGATACTCAAATCTATAAGGATGTAACCCCTGCCATCGAAATTAATGTGTCCTCTGGAGGCGATGAAATGCCGGTAATCCCCGATATACAACAGGAGATTGCCCCAGGTAAGGTGTCAGAGATCACCGAGGGGAGCATCCTCAATGTGTGGGGAGAGCGGCGCGGTGACCGAATCATTGCAGATTTTATCCTGTTCACAAACCTTAATATTCAGTAGAATTGACTGACCCGTAAAAACAACAGGGCATTCTTAAAGCACACGCCGGGGTGTGAGCAAATCACCCCGGCACCCTCGTCCTTCCAATAACAGAAATATTCAGGTTGTCTGGAGGAAGTAATGAAATCATTGGAAAAAAACTGGAAAGAGAGTGTTCGTTGGCGTCTTGCGACCAGTTATGGCGGGATTGCCCTGCTGGCTGCAATCCTGTTGGGTATGATCATGTTTATTATCCTGGCGCGCTTCTATGCCGGGCTGGAGCGTGATTACCTTGCGCAAAACGCACAGGCTGTTGGAGAGATGCTGGAGCAATTCAGTGATGTCCAAATTCCTCAAGAGACAACGACAATGGTCTTGCAAAACCTGGCTTTTCTGACGGATACACAGATCAAACTGTTGGACGTGGATGGAAATGTGATGGTTGATACCGGGAGACCGCAGGACCGGGTCCGCATGATTTTACGGCAAGTTGGAGGGGAAGTTGAAAGTGATACGGTCATCTATTCTGGATATGCCATGTCGGTGGAAAGCGAGTTGTCGTCAAAAAGCATAGCCGGGCAGACAACATATCAGGTTTACAGCAACGATCCCTTTGCTTTAGATTTTTACTCTGGTAAAGGTTTACCAGGGATGATGGTTTATACGATTGCATCGGAAGCAGAAATGGAAAGTATTCTGCCATTGGATGTGAAGCGTTCCAACCAGAAGTATCGTGAGCAGATCTATTCAGCAAACGGTGAACCAGTAGGTGCTGTAGAGTTTTCGAATGGACCTGCTTATGGGCGGGAAATTATGCGAAATGTGGCGATGGGTTGGGGGATTGCTGGTGTGATGTCTGTAGTACTGGCTGCGCTGGTTGGCTGGTGGTTCAGTCGTAAAATCAGCTCTCCGTTGCAATCATTGGTTCAAACCACATCTGAGATGGCATCCGGTAACCTGTCTGCCAGGGCTACACCGCATCCTATCGCGGAGTTTTCACAACTGGCTTTTCATTTCAACCAGATGGCAGACCAGGTGGAATCAAAAGTGGAAACGCTAAAACGTTTTGTTGCAGATGCTGCACATGAGTTACATACGCCGCTAACCGCATTACGCACCTATCTGGAACTTTCCTTGAGGGATGGCACTACTTCTGAACAAGCCGAGCTTCTGGAAGGGGCAAGGCAACAGGTTGATCGTTTTGACAGGATGATGGAGGGACTGCTTGAATTGTCCAAGATTGAAGATTCGACCGATATTGCCCTGTTCGAAGATGTTCAACTGGAGTCTGTTTTGATGAATGTGATCGAGCCCTATGCATCGCAAGCAGAGCAGAAGGAGATTGATTTTGTGGTTGAACCATTTGAGCCGGATTTATCAGTCTATGGAAATTACAACCAATTGGGTATTCTGTTTGAAAACCTGGTTGAAAACGCCATCAAATTCACGCCTAACGGCGGCAAGGTGGTTCTCTCACTCCTTCGTCGCGACCATCATGTTTGCTTTTCGGTCAGCGATACGGGGATTGGAATACCGCAAGCAGACCAGGAATTTGTCTTTTCTCGTTTTCACCGCGGGCGAAATACCGGAAAAATACCCGGGAGCGGCTTGGGGTTAGCAATTGCAAAAGCCATTGCAGACAAGCACAATGCGATAATTAATGTCTTGAGCAGTGAGAAAGGAACCAGAGTGGAGGTCTGTTTTTAATTCATTCTTTTCCGGATTATGCTATGATGATAGATAGTCAATTCTTTACCAATCCTTCTGGTGAAATGTTGCTATTTGGAGGCGTATATGGGTAAGAAAAAGGATAAGAAAAACCCAGATCGACCTGAAGGTGAAAAACCCCGCAATGTGACAGCAAAACCTTCTTCAGCAACGGATGAATCCCCAGTAAAAGAAATGCGGGTCGTCCGAAAGCTCATGACGAACAAAGAGTATGAGCGCGAGCTGGCAGAATTACAGATCGAACTGGTGAAATTACAAGGTTGGATAAAAGACCGTGGGTTAAAGGTTGTTGTGATTTTCGAAGGACGTGATGCTGCCGGGAAAGGGGGAACCATCAAGCGTATCACCGAAAAGCTCAATCCACGCATTGTGAAAGTTGTCGCCCTTGCAACACCAACCGAACGTGAAGCAACCCAATGGTACTTTCAACGTTATGTTGCGCACCTGCCAGCAGCAGGCGAAATGGTTTTGTTTGATCGAAGCTGGTACAACCGTGCCGGCGTGGAGCGCGTGATGGGTTTCTGCACTGCAGAGCAGGTAGAGGAGTTTTTCCGTTCCTGCCCGGAATTTGAACGTATGCTGATCCGTTCAGGAATTATTTTGATTAAGTATTGGTTTTCTGTCAGCAATGAGGAGCAGGAGAGACGATTTCAAAACCGTATTCACGATATCACCCGGCGTTGGAAACTCAGCCCAATGGACCTGGCTTCACGATCAAAGTGGGTGGAGTATTCCAAAGCAAAGGACGATATGTTCAAATACACGGATACACGCCAATCACCGTGGTACGTGGTGGATGCGGATGATAAGAAACTGGCGAGATTGAACTGTATTCGACATCTTTTGAGTATGATCTCCTACGAGGATTTGACACCCGAACCGCTTGAACTGCCTCCTCGGCAAGCAGATAACGGTTATGTGCGTCCTCCCTTTACAGATCAGACTTTTGTGCCGGATTACTATGGAAATCAAAATCCCACAGATCAAAAAACTATGAGATAATATCTCGCATGTTTTGAGTTATCGTTTATGAACCTATTCCCCATAATGCTTACATTAAGGAATCATTAATCATTAGCATTTCTGTTTTTTTGGAGAAATTATCTTATGACAAAGTTTGCCATTATTACCGATACAGATGGGTCAATTCCGCTTGATCTTTCTGAAAAATTCGGCATACAACAAGTCCCAATCGGTATCCATTTTCCTGAAGAGGTATACGAAGCTGTTTTGGAAATTGATGACCAGCGGTTGTTTGAATGCATCGAGCGATTGGGTAAATTACCCACCACATCTGCGCCATCCACCGGTAAATGGTTGGATGCTTTCAAACGTGCCTTCGATCAAGGTTGTGATGAGGTGATTTGTTTCTGTGTCAGTTCTGCTGTCAGTGGGACGTACAACGCAGCAGTGGCTGCTTTAGAATTTTTACCCGACCAACCCGTTACCGTTATCGATACTCAGAGCCTGGCAATTGGGCAAGGATTCATGGTATTAGAGGCAGCCAAAGCTGCTGCCGAGGGCGCAGACAAAGAGGAAATCATTGAGCGTGCTTTTGATGTTCAAAAACGCACAGCGTTATATGGAGCCCTGGCAACATTGAAATATCTCGCCATGAGTGGCAGGGTGGGGTATCTGGCTGCGGGTGTGGCACAACTATTGAGTGTTAAACCCATCCTATCCATTCGGGATGGCAAACTGGATATGCTTGAAAAAGTGCGCACACAGAGAAAAGCCTGGGCTCGGTGTATTGAGCTGGCAAAGGAGTCGCTGGGAGACAGCGAGGTGGAGCAACTGGCAATCTTGCATGTGGATGCCAAAGATGCTGCACTAGAATTTGAACAACAGCTTCGCGAACAGATCAACTGTCCTCAAGAGTATATCCTGTGCGAGTTAACACCCGGTCTTTCGGTGCACACCGGCTCAGGATTGGTGGGTGTCTCGTTTGTTAAGAAAGTGTAAGTGCAAAATACAATCAAAAGCGATGATTTTCATGCAGAAAAAAGCAGCAGATTTGACCCATCTGCTGCTTTTTTCTTTTTTGGGGGAATGTCTGTCCAATTCCAGGTTGCTCCGAAACCTGTAAATCACGAACCGTTCGAGGTTATTTAATAAGTCCAATCAGCTCGGATGGTTTGATTGGTTTTGATTGCGTTTCGCGGATCAACTCGCGAGAGGTGTCCAGCGCTCCCCAAACGTTCCACAACAATATACCCATCACGTGACCGTCGCAATGATAATAAAGTACCCCTTGTCGATATTTTTCCTGCCAATCTGCAACGATGCGCATATTGGGGTCGAGTAGTCCGACGGCTTCATACCCCAGGTCGAACAGGTCAGAGTAGAAAAATGGCAGGTAATCATCGTAGCGAATTGATTCGCCGGTCATATTTTTTGCTGCGATTGAACCCATCTTCACAGCGTTATCCTCATGCTCAAAGCGGAAGTTTTTCTTGAAAATGGCGTGCTGAATCGATGCAGCATCTCCTGCTGCATACACATCAGGGTGTTTGGCGCGTAGAAAAGCGTCGACGAAAATCCCGTTTTCCACATCCAAACCTGCTTCGGCTGCCAATGTGACGTTGGGCTTGATCCCCACGCCTGCGATGACCTGTTCGGTATGAAACTCTTCCTGATCGGTTTTAACACGATAACCTGATTTTACTGTTTGTAAGCCGCGCGCAAACTGTCCTGGGAAGACCTTTACCCCTTTCTCACGATAATATTGCGTGATGAAATCGGACAGGTCTTTTGGGAAGATTGCCGCCCCGATGCCCGTTTCAGGAATCAACATGGTTACGTTTTTACCGTTCTGGTTCAAGGCGGCGGCGATTTCGGAGCCGATGAAACCACCACCCAATACCAGAAACTGCTCTTTGTCTTCTGCCTGACCGCGCAGAAACTGGTAATCTTCAAGTGTACGATAATACAGGATGTGATTTTCGCCGAAGGGCAATTTTTTTGGACTCCCGCCCGTGGCAAGCAGGAGTTTATCGAATGAAATCAGGTTACCTTCTCGGTCAGATACATTTTTTTGGGTTAGATCCAGTTTCTCGATTCGCGTCTCTGTGTGGATGTCAATCTCTTTTTCTGCGGTTTTTAGCCAGATGTTGTCCAGGCTGTTCTTCCCCCAAAGTCCTTTCGATAGGGGCGGGCGTTTGTAAGGGGGGTGATTCTCTTCCGTGATCAGTCCAATAGCTGCCTCTGCATCTTTTCGGCGGAGTGTTGATGCCGCAGCGTCAGCCGCCATACCACCACCGATAATCAGGTAATCATATTTTTTCATATCTTTCTCCAATCTGCTTAAACCAACCAGTAATTGTGTTCAGATAATAATTTTACCTTATTCACCCGGTCTGTTTCCTGACAGGGAATGGCTTTGATCGATTTTTCCTTTACCTTTACTTTTTTTGATCGAGCAGGCGTATTGATGAATTCCCCTTTGCCTGTATTATTTAGTTGGTATCTATATCAGAATTGGGTCTGATTTTCTATAAAAGGTTGGGTTAATGGATAAATCCTTTCACCCGCTCCACAAACAAACACGCCGTTGGACAGGTTGTGCTCAACTGGCAGTAATTTTCAAAGGTGATGGGTATCTCGTTGTTATATAGATATGTTACGCCATCCGCAACACATTGGTTGCCAACGTGATAGTTTGCAAGGGTAAAATCCCATAGGTTTTCATACGTGGTGATGAAAACAGCAGAGACTTTGGTGATATTCTGCATTACCTGCCCCACCTGCACTGTGTTGGCGCGCATCACGGCTGCAATTAAGTCGATCTCTTCATCGGTACCGATAGCGCGAAGGACCATTCCGCGCAGGTAAGCGCGATCTTTGGCACTCAGGCTCGCATAACCGGCTGAGCAGGCTTGTTCATCGTAGGCTTCTGTGCACACCGAAAGGAAACGTTCAATATCCCAGGAGAGAAGCACATCCACACCGTTTTCTGAGAGACAACCCAATCCATATTCATATTGAAGGTCGTGTTCCTGCCAGAATTGTGATTCCTGAAGGATGACGGCTTTTAAAATTTGTGCAGGAATACCATATTTCTGGCTGGCGGAAAGTATCTGGTCGTTGTACTCGTTTTGCCATTCTATTGTCAGGTCGTAAGCCATTTCTTCGCCACAGGTATTTGCCATCTGGTTGCTCAATAAACCTCCATCCAGGCAGTCACTGGCTTTCACTTTTCCGGTGAAGATTAATTTCCCGGCGAGGTAATAAAGGTGATGGTTTGATTTTAAAAGTACACTGTTGTTCACCTGGCTATACATTTTTCCGTCCGGGTGTTCGAGCGTGGGGAATGCGTCCCAGGTCAGTGCGGCGAAATCATTGCTGGTTTGAGGAGAGAGGATGTCTGCCCTGTATTGCCCATCATTTGCGCCACGATAGACATTGCGAAAATGAAACGTTTGGTGTCCGCTTTCGTCGCCATAGCTTGAGACTACCCAGTATTCCAGCCATGCGCCTTGTGCTGTGGTGAGGGGCAGTTCATACGTGCAGGAGGCGGTCTCCAGGCAGCTGAACATGCGATCCCCCACGCGAATCTGGATTTCTCGGATGTGCTGACCGGGCATGGTTTCGTATCCTTCAAAGAGAATGGTAGAACTTTGAGGGCACCATTCGCCCAAATTACAGTTTTGAAGTGAAAACAGGATGGAGGGTTTGTCCAGGCTGGTATAGGTGGTGTAATCTCTGAAATAGTAACCGAGATAGGTAAGAAAAGAGCCCTCACAGGCAGATGTATCACCGCTTTGAAGGAAAGTTGAGCAAGGGGGAGAAGACGCCCATTTCGTATAGACGGTTTCTCCACAATATGCTCTGATGTCCTCTTCGGTGGGAGCTTTATCGTCTTGCTTGAAAATCTCACAAAGAACCGAATTATCCTTCCAGGCTTTCAATGTCCATACATAAACGGACCCGGTCTGAGCCTGATGATAGTAACGCGACCCTGTTTCAGCTTGTGATACGATCCTGTTTGTGCCAGCCAAAAGCAATCCCAGGAATATCAATATCATGATCTTCATGGGATTGGTATATTTCTTCTTGAATGGTACAACAGGAAATACCAATTTCATGTTTAACGAATTGTGCTATGTTGTTGGACCGACCAGGTAGAACCTTGAAGGATAATGAATAGATTCTTTTGATGTGGGTGGGCACCTCTTTCCTGGGTGGGGTTCATGGATAAACGACAATTACTTTATGACTGGTTGCAACTCTATGGAGGGTTCCGCTTGAGCCTTGCCTGTTGGATAGACGATGACAAGTTGGTCTGAAATCTCCTGGAGGATGAAGACACTTGCGCTGTTGTGACCGTTATTGGAAAAGTCGATGTTTCCCCATTGGACAGTTTGTTCTTTGTATTCAAGGAGTGCCTGGCGTAATTCATCTTGAACGTTGACACGGCTTCTTTTAAAACCTGTTTCATCGGACAAGATGTGATCCAGCGTTTCAGTCAAGATCAGCATGGATTTGTACGCTTCAGCAGTGTAAGGGGTAGGGGAATAGTAAGTAAGATCGTTTTCTTCAATATAGCGTGCAAAGGTATTGGTAAAAGACTCCACTTCTGCCAGGTGAGCAGTTGGTGGGAAATAGGTTGCGTATAAAATATTCTCGAACGGTGAGGCGGAGCCTTCCGTGTCTGTCTCCCAGAAGGCATGACTGGAAAAACCACCCGATCTTGCAAGTATGGTGAAGTTATAGTTCTCCTCTACATTAAACGCATCGACCAGGTTTTTCGCCTGTTCGGGAGAAGTAAATGCGATGAAAACTAACTGGGTATTGGTGGTAATGAGTTGTTCGACCAGTTGGTCATAACTGGTCTTTGTGGGGTCAAATGCTGTATAAGCGACCAGGTTCAGCTCGTTTTGATTGATCGCATTGACTGCAGCGATTGCGGCGTCATTACCAAAGGCGCTATCCTCAAAAACGACTGCGACATTAACCCCCTTGCCGGCAGTTGTTTTGACCATTTCAAAAACCTGGCTGGCGTAAATATCTTCATCAGGGCTGAGCTGGTATGCCCAGCGGTTATCTTCTGGCAGAATGTGCTTTCCTCCTGCTGATGGAATCATCAGAGGGATAGAGAAGTAATTGGCAAGCGATGCGACGTACATAGATGCCTGATTGGATGTGCCGCCGATCATAGCCAGAACACCTTCGTCTTCCACCAATGTCCGCACTGCCAGATAAGTTTGCCTTGAATTTCCATCCGTGGCTTCGGTCTGATAACTGACCTGGATTTGGCAGCCGGCAATGCCGCCGTTGTTGTTAATTTCTTGCAATGCCATTTCATACCCATCGCGCTGTTCCTGGGCAATGGGGTCGTTTTCATCTCCGATCAGTACGCCGATGCGGAGATCAACACAATCTATGGACGCTGTTTGATTTAAGAAAGGAAGCGCTGGAACTGAGGGCAGCTTGCATCCTGTAAACGAAAGGACGAACAAAAACACCAGACCTGAGAGGAAAAAAGTAGATTTGTGTGTATGAGATTGAGATTTCAAATTAGTTGTCTCCACAGTCGTCAAACATTTGCCCATCACTGCGCGTATTGTTGTTATCGTTATATTCATAAATAAATGAAAATGTCTCATAATCCTTGAAACTATCGATTAGAGGATATATTGGAGTAAGTACTGTGTTACTCGAAGCTTGATACCTTCCTAAAGAAAAAACAATCCTTATCGAATCCACTTTAAAATCGCATCCGCTTTTACCGGGATGGCTGTTTTTGGGTGTGATTTGGAATGAAAACCTGTTCGGTGTGCCGCCATCCCAGCCCATGGATGTGCTGAAATTGGAATTGGATGAAGTATAAGCCCATGTCGCGTCATAATCGGGATCGCCGCCATCATCTTCGCATGATAACATCATAGTGAAATCTGATGGCAGGAGAATTTGGGCTGGGTCACCCGGACCGGCAGCATACCCGGTGATGTTGAATTGTTGGATGGTTCCGCTGCAGCCTCCATCGGCGATTTCAAGTTTGTAGGTTGTATTCGCGCCTGGGTCTTCGATGATGTTTTGAACGACGGTTGTTGTAGCGCTGGTCGCGCTGAGGGTGCCGGTGATATTGGACGTAGAAGAACTGAGAACCACCCGGAAATTATTGGTTTCTGAATGGGTCACGCGGATGTTGGGGCATGAGATTGTCCCACCGGCGCTGATTGTACAACTGCCGCTTGATGAAACCAGTGGTAGCGGGTTGCCACTCGCATTAATGGGAACAATGGTTGCGGAAATGCCATGAGAGTTATAGGATGAATACGAGGTGAAATGGTTGAAAGTGAAGCTGCTGCTGATATCGGTACTCATGTAGTCGTAGGCATCCGTTTCAAAGTTTGTGTATGCCCACAGAAGACTGGAAGTGCCACGGGTAAGAGAAACCGTTCCCATTTCGACATCATATTGCGCGGTAATTGAAAAAGCAGTGCCAATAGCTTCAAGATTTCTGCTATCGACCAGGTATTTTGCTTTGACAGACCACGCGAATGAACTGGAAGAAGCAATTTCGAATGTAAAGGTATTGGCTGTGCTCGATTTTGCCTGACAGATATAATCTGTCGTGGTTGCCGGGCAGAGCGTGGCACCGCTGCTGGCATCAACGATGCTCACATTGCTTGAAGAAAGAGAAACGCCGTTATTGATCGTGATGGTAAATTCAGTGAAGACATCTTTGTTTTGGGATACAGCCAGGTTTACATCTGAAACGTTAGCTATGGTGGGCTCTGCTTTGACGATGAACGCATCCGAATATGCCCAGGGAGACGCGCTAAAATTGGCATTTCCCAAGTATTTATAACAGAACCTGACATTCTGACCAGCAACATGTGTGCTCGAGAACGTGATGGTTTTGGCGGAGTTCAATGTGCCGCTAAAGGTTTCCAGCGGAGAAGCAAAACCGGTTGTTGCATTGCAGGTGCCGGTGCCGATCTGGATGCTCACATCGCCGCTGGTCGGGTTGGAACCGCCATCTTCGTTGGTGGCGGTAACGGTCATACTGAAAGTGTTGCCCACAGTGTACGAGGCTGCTGGTTGGGTGGAGATTTGGGCAGTCGTATCTGCTTTCCGTACGGTAAAGCCGGTAGAGCTTTGCCAACTGGAAGCCTGGTAAGAATTATCACTGCGGAAACGATAACAAAAACGCAGCGTTTCTCCGGTAGCGTGGGTTGATGTAAATGAGATTGTCTTGGGGGCGCCAGTTGAGGTTAAGGTGGAAGTGTAGGTGTTCAGCGGGTCGGGCATTCCGTTCGTGCTGTCA
>CAYRRA010000048.1:0-23664 GCA_964426355.1 uncultured Anaerolineaceae bacterium | reverse complement strand
TAAATCCTTCCGGCTGCAAAACAGCGCCCCTGCGGGGCTTCATCTATTACACAACAGGAGATGTGATTTCAAACGCGCAGTGGTACAGATTACTCATCACTGTTTGTAAATCACAAATAACACGCTGTTGACCGCGAGTTGTCCTTCCGAAGCGAAGCGAGGAATCCACCCAGGCGTATGCCCGCAGACATGTGGACAGCAACCCAGCCTGCCAGGCAGGGGCAATGGTGATGCGTCCTGCCGTCGGCATGACAAAATGGGTTGATCGGGTAGATTGGGTCGGATGCAGGGGGGAGCGAATCAAGAGATGTCCTGCGTTCCATAGACCCAACGAAAAAAAACTCGCGGCACTGGTGAACCAATCACCAATCATCAACTTTCCAGTCTTCCCATGACTCATCAAGAATCACAATGACAATGATTTGCCCCACAGCAACATCACAGTACAGACACATTTTGCAAAAATAGGATAAACTTAACCTGCAAGCAAGCCCTCTCACGCGAGGCATATAACCGGCGGAACCATCCAGAGGAACAGAACATGAAGGTCGAACTCATCGCAGTCCCAGAAAACGATAAATCTGTGTTGTTTCACTTGATGGAATTGTACGCGTATGATTTCAGCGAATACGACGATGCAGACGTCAACGAGCACGGGTTGTTCGGCTACACCTACTTCGACCACTACTGGACCGATGAAACCCGCTATCCCTTTTTCATCCGGGCGGATGGCAAGCTGGCAGGTTTTGTAATGGTCAATGAACACTGCTATGTTTTAAAAGAACCCGGAACAAGGTCCATCGCTGAGTTCTTTGTGATGAGAAAATACCGCCGCAAAGGGGTCGGCAGGTTGGCGGCGCTGGAAATTTTTGATCGCTTTCCCGGGAAGTGGGAGGTCATTCAACATGGAAAAAATGAGCTCTCCAAGATGTTTTGGGAAAGGGTGATCGGGGAATACACGCAGGGCAATTATCGGCGGGAAAAAGCAGTTGTCGAAGATTGGGAAGGACAGGCACTGCTCTTTGATAACGCAATTGACAAGTCAATGGATCATTCAAAAAGCGGATGAACAACGGGGAAGGAAATACACCCGGAAAAATTTAGTTGAGTCATGCAGGTGAAAGATGAACATATTGATCGTTTACGAAACGCTTTATGGCAATACGGAAAAAATCGCACAGGCTGTGCAAGAAGGAATTGGCAGCACCCACACAGTCCGCTGCATCAAAGCTGCCGATGCAAAACCAGATGACCTGGAGCAGATCGACTTCCTGATCATCGGGTCGCCCACGCATGGCGGGTGGTATTCGCAGGATACAAAGACGTTCTTTGTAAGCATCCCGGAGAACAGCCTGCAAAACCTGCCAGCGGCTGCTTTCGATACAGGAACGACAAAGGAAGGCGAGGGATTTTTTACCCGGGCAATCATCAACCTGTTCGGCTATGCGGCATCGCGCATGGCAAAGGAGCTCATCCAGAAAGGCGTCCGGTTGATCGCTGCCGAGACCTTTTTTGTGCACGGCAAGGAGGGTCCGCTTAAAGCAGGCGAGATCGAGCGTGCCCGCACCTGGGCGAGTTCGCTGATGCAAAAAGTGCTGAACTGAACACAAAGCAAAAAAAGATCAATCGAAATTATAGATCGCCTGTGCCTTTTGCAGCGCTGTTCTCTTTCCTTCGGTTTTTTTTTACAGAGTTGAGTGATTTTCCTATCCTGGCTTTCAATAAACCTCTCTGCATGGGTATATCCTGCAATCGGTGAGTCGTTGCTTTCATTGAGCTGCCAGCGTGTCTCCTGGATATCCACCTGGTAAGGGGGATGGCTCTGTATTTGTGCAAAGGTCAATTCCAGTTGAAAGCGCTGGGGCGTTGCGCCTTTTTTCAAGATATCCAAGTCATGCCAGACGGAATAAGATTTTTTTCCAACTCACCGGGAACCTCAATTTCAGCAAGTAAGATAGAACCGCAGTAAGGGCAAATGGTCTGGTTCGCTTTGGGTGGGACGTCTGGCCCACAATTTGGGCATTTGACAGAATAGGTTTTATAGATTGACTTTGCCATGCGTTTTTACCCCAATGAAAAAAAATGTGATTTCAGAAAACAAGGTGATATAAATATCAGCAAATTATAATCCCATGCAAAGTTGTGCATCGCGAAAACCCCGTTGTTAAACGTAGTTAAATAAATACTGTCAGTGTGTAGCTTTCCACTGACAGCATTTCAACTTCTTTTATTGCGTTTCGTCCGGTCAACCCACAACCGGCAAAAGCTGTTCTTTATTCAGCCTTGCAGCTTGCGCCAGCCTCCATCGCCTGGAAGTTCGCTGGCAGCAGTTTACGGTGCCGTTCCGGCAGATGCTCTTCCAATGATTTTTTCAATGCCTGCAGCGGCAGCACATCATGGTTGCCCAACAGGGCACCCAACATGACCATATTCGCCATGCGGCGGTTGCCCATCTCTTCAGCCAGGCGCGTAGCGGGTACGCTCAGTACCTTGATATCGGTGCGGGCGACTTTTTTCTCTACCAGCGAGCTGTCCACAACCAGCACACCGCCCGGTTTGACCAGCGGTTCGTATTTTTCCAGCGATGGCAGGTTCATGACCATTGCCACTTCCGGGTTGCGCACAACAGCCGCGCCAACCTCATCATCCGAAATAATCACCGTACAGTTCGCCGTTCCACCGCGCATTTCGGGACCGTAAGAAGGGAACCAGGTAACGTTTAGCCCTTCATCCATGGCAGCATACGCCAGCAGTTGTCCGGCGAAGAGGATACCCTGTCCGCCAAATCCTGCAATGATGACTTCTTTTTGCATGTCTCGTTTCCCTCCCGTTTCCTATTTGATCTTCAGATCGGCTATCGCCGGGTTAACCTTGTAGTCGCCCAGCGGGTAAAAGTCGAGCATGTTTTCTTCCAGCCAGTGAGTGGCATCAGCAGGTGTCATGCCCCAGTTGGTCGGGCAAGTGGAAAGCAGTTCGACCATCGAAAAGCCCATGTTGCGCGCCTGCACCTCAAAGGCGGTGCGGATGGCTTGTTTGGCTTTGCGAATGTTCTTGAAGTCGTGCAGGCTGCGACGCACCACATAGCTGGTACCTTCCAGCGTAGCCAACATCTCGGCGGCTCGCACCGGATAGCCCTGTTGTTCCACATCGCGCCCCAGCGGAGAAGAAGAAGTCTTCTGCCCGGGCAGAGAAGTGGGTGCCATCTGACCACCGGTCATGCCGTAGATGGCGTTGTTAATGAAAATCACGGTGATATTCTCGCCGCGTGCAGCTGCGTGCATAATTTCAGCCGCGCCAATCGAAGCCAGGTCGCCGTCACCCTGATAGGTGAACACAAAGCGGTCAGGCAAAACGCGTTTGACGCCGGTTGCCATCGCCGGAGCGCGTCCGTGAGGTGCTTGCACAAAGTCCATATCGAAATAATTATAGGCGAACACCGAGCAGCCTACAGAAGCCACACCCACAGTCTTCTCGCGTATTCCCATCTCATCGATCACTTCCGCCACCAGCCGGTGGGCGATACCATGCGTACAACCCGGGCAGTAGGTCACTACTGGCAAAAGTACATCGGGTTTCTGGTAAACAATCTCTTCAATTTCAGGATTATATGTCGTCATCATCTGCTCCTAATACTTCATCGCAGCCATACGTTCCAGCCAGCGGTCGCGCGGATGTCCTTCCAGAGTCGTTGGACCTTTCACCAAGCGTTTGATCTCGGTATAGACCTCATCCGGCAGCGGGATCACGCCACCCATACGACCAAAGAACTCCACCGGGATACGCCCTTTGGCGGCATGGCGGACGTCGTCCAGCATCTGCCCGGCGTTCATTTCTACCACTAACATACCTTTAACTCTGCGGCTGATTTCGTCATACACATGATAAGGGAATGGGCTGACCACGATCGGGCGAATCAGACCCACCTTGATGCCTTCTTCGCGTGCCATGCGTACTGCAGAGAGTGCCACGCGTCCTGAGGTGCCAAAACCGGTCACCACGTATTCAGCATCATCCATGTAATATTCCATGTAGCGCGTTTCATTCTCGACCACTTTTTGCCAGCGCTGCATCATGCGTACGTTGACTCGTTCCAGATCGGGTGGATCGAGATAAATCGAGGTAAGGAATCTGCGGTCACGACCCACTGCTCCATTGACCGCCCATTCGGGCAGGCTGGTGCGGATAGGCTGCATGGGCGGCAATTCAGCCGGCTCCATCATCTGTCCCAGGCTGCCGTCAATCATCACCACCACAATGCTGCGGTATTTCTCAGCCAGGTCAAAAGCCTCAACGGTCAGGTCAATCGATTCCTGCACAGTTGCCGGTGCCAGAACGATGGGATGATAATCGCCGTGCCCACCGCCATGCACAATCTGGTTGTAATCTGCCTGCGCCGGGGCAATATTGCCCAAGCCAGGACCACCGCGCATCACATCCACCAGCACAGCCGGCAGCTCGGTGCCAGCAATGTAGGATAAACCTTCCATCATCAGGCTGATGCCAGGGCTGGAAGAGGAACTCATCACCCGTGCGCCTGTGCAGGCTGCACCGTAAACCATGTTAACGGCAGCCAGCTCGCTCTCCGCCTGGACGAAAGCCCGTCCCAGTTCCGGCATGCGCGCCGACATCCATTCCAACGCTTCGGTCTGCGGGGTGATTGGATAACCAAAATAAGCCTGTAAACCGGCACGAATCGCCGCTTCAGCAAAGGCGTGATTTCCTTTCAATAACTCTTTTGTCATGTTCGTCTCCTCTGCATTCCGCTATTTTGCTTGTTTGAAACGGAATACGGTGATGGCTGCCTCCGGGCAGACCGTTGCACAAACTGCACATGCTGTGCAACCTTCACCTGTCTGCTCTGCTGGATGATATCCTTTTGCATTGATACGTGTTGGCGCCAATTGAATTACCTTTTGTGGACAGTTAACCACGCAAAGACCGCAACCTTTGCAGATTGCTTCATCAACCGAAATTCTTCCCTTTGGGGGCATTCAAGACCTCCTTCTGAAAATGGTTACGAGTGAGCCCAGATCAGGATATCCAAATGATTTGTTTTTCAGGCTCAGCGGATACAATTGAGCACCCGAGGATAAGCGTATCGCGACAAACCGTTGTGTGTAAACCACACAACAGATTGGCTCTCGCTGTCAGGAGAACATCCAAACCTGAGCTATAATTAGCTGCATTGTATCGGGCGGGGGAAGTGATGTGCTGAAGACCGTGTCTGTCTAATATGCCTGGGTTCATCTCGCCCCAATTATACCGCTAATTCGAAAAAATTGTCGAAATCGGAAGGATAAAACATAATGAATCTGCAAGGTCTGTTTACTTTCACCACTGCCGGGAAAAACGAGCTCAAAGATTGGCTGATTGCCGCCCTGGTGATGGTATTGAGTTATTTTATTCTGCAGTTTCTAAAACAGCTCGCCGCCCACCAACTACAAAAGCTGACGAGCCGTACCCGCACCGATATCGATGATTTTATCGTCCACCTGCTCAGCAAGACCAAATCGGTGCTGCTGCTGGTCTTCTCGATCTTCTTCGGTAGCCTGCGGCTGAACTTGAGCACCTCTCTTACCCAGGCTATCCGGCTGGTAGCGCTCTTTTCGCTGCTTTTGCAAATCGGTTTCTGGCTGACCGCACTAATTGATTACTGGATAAAACGGCGGGCAGGCAAAGAGGGAACAGCCGGCGGCGAAGCCACCACGCTCAACGTGGTGGGGGTAATTCTCAAAATCGCTGCATGGGTACTGCTCCTGCTGCTGGCACTGGATAACCTGCCTGGAGTAGAGGTAACCACCTTGATCGCCAGCCTGGGAATTGGCGGTATCGCCGTGGGTCTGGCAGTACAAAGCATCCTCTCAGACCTGTTTGCCTCAGTCACGATTGCCCTGGACAAGCCCTTCGTCATCGGTGACTCGATCGAGATTGACAATCAGTTCAGCACTGTGGAACACGTTGGGCTGAAAAGCGTGCGCGTGCGCGCCCTTTCGGGTGAGCAAATCATCTACTCCACCTCTGATATGCTTTCCAGCCGCATCCACAACTATCAAAAAATGGACACGCGCCGTGTAGTGCTAAAAATTGGCGTCACCTATCAAACGCCTCAAGCCCTCCTGGCGCGCATCCCTCAGATCATGGAAGAAATCATTACCAGCAAAGAAAAGGCAGCCTTTGTCCGCTCTCACTTCACCGGTTTTGGCGCTTCCTCGTTAGATTTTGAAACTGTCTTCAACATCGAATCGCCGGATTACACGCTCTTTATGGACATCCGCCAGGAAATCGGTCTGGAGATTATCAAACGCTTCGAAGAACTGGGGATTGAGTTTGCTTACCCCACCCAAACCGTTTTCCTCGATAAAAATAGCTGATGCTGGCTTGTTTACCCAAAACACCAGCGGATGCAGTGACGCTACCTCATGTGTGATTCGTGATGAGTAAACAGTGATGGGTCATCCGTTTCGCCGCGCGTTCGTTTTCCTTCTACTCTTGGGCATTGAGTGATGCCATACGCCTCGATGAGACGGCGTCTCATCGAGGCGCTGTTTGCAGCCGGGGGCTTTCATCCACCGGCGCTCAATTAATTCTTTTGGCGAATCCCATCAAATGTTAATCCCAGGAATCGTTGATGGTCTCTTGCTTCTTTTTCTTTTGGTTCTCCATCCAACGGTTAAAGACGGTTATCTTGAGATAGCCAACCGCTGCCACTACGATGATAATTAGAACCCACCAATACCATTCCATTTTTTCTCTCCTTTGCGGGTGATTTCCCGGCTTATGATAACTTGATTCGTTTTCGCAAAAATGGCAGCATGATGCCAATTGCAATCAGGCTGGAAACGATTGTCAGCGCGCAAGCGCCCCAAAAACCGACAGCGCCAAGTTTGCCCACCAGCACATTTTCATAGATGATAAACATCCAGTAATTGGGCAGGATATAAAACAGGAAATGCCAGCCACGCGGGACAAAGATGCTCAAGACGGGGATGGAAAGGAACACCCATCCCAGAATTTTCATAATCGCCATCGCTTGTATCTGTGTATCGGCAAAACCGCCGATGCCATACCCATACAGAATACCGATCCCGAAGGATGCCACAAATCCTATGAGCAGGTAGAGATAATCGACAGATGTGCCTACCAGGATCAGGCTGCTGCCCACCGCCAGTACCAGGCTCAGCAGAAAGCCAAAAAGCCCGCGTGCCAGCGTGTATTCCGCCAGTGTGAGCGGGGAAACACCCAGCGCTTTGATCGCTCCGGTTTCCTTATCGTGCACCATATTCATACCGGACACCAATGTGCCTAACATCACACCAAAGAGGATCATGATGATGGCGCCGTACTGAGTGATCAGCGACTGCTCACCGCTGGCAACACGCTCAAAGGCAGCGTACTGCTGCGGAGACTGCACCGCGTTGAGAACGAGACGCGCGATTTCCTCGCCTTCTTCCTCATTCCCTTCCAACAGGATAGCATAGCCCCCATCCTGCGCAGCAATCCCAATCACGTCATCGTTTCGATTAACGCGCTCTTCCAACGCATCGGGGCTGTCAAACAATTCCACAATGCCAAAGCTGGAAATCTTCTCAACCACCGCCGCATCCAGGCTGGCATCCAACGCAAAGCGGTATTTAATATCGTCCAGAGAGGGCAGGAAAGCCTTTGCGCCCAATGCCATCGCCAGGGGCGCAACGATCATCCAAATCATCAGGTTATCGCGCAGCGCGTTGGCAAAGTCCTGCCGCATGAAATTAAACATTCTCTTTATCATGTTACCCATCCCTTAGCAGCTTGCGGCTGACAGCCATGTAACAAACCACCAGCATCAGCGCAATTTCCAGCAGCAACATCCAGACAACCGAGCCAATCGATGCTAGTGAAGCCGAATAGAACATGGCGTCCCGCACAGCAAAAATAACCGGGAACGTCGGCAGGCATGTGATCCAGGTGGGCGCAAAGGCAGGAATGCCGTAGGAAATCGAAGGCAGGATCAACAGAATAAGCACAAAAACCCCGCCAAACAGCCATTCAGACATATTGCGGAAGAATACCGCAATGCTGATACCCAGCAGCGTCATCAGCACGCTGAACAATGAAAGTACAATCAGCAGGTTGAGGTAATTGGCTGAAAAACCGCGCGCTGCCAGCACCGCAGGAGCGCCATATGCCAGCCCCATCAGCACATACAAAACCGTTTTTGAGCCAATATAGACCAGCGGTGTCATAGGAGTAACGCGCAGTGCGCGCAGTGTGCCTTCTTCTTTTTCCTGGAAAATGATGACCGAGGAAATCATATACCCCAGCAGTGCGGCATCCAAAACCAGGAAGATAGGGACGATGTTCTGGTTCAAGGGAATTGGCTCGCTTTGACCGCGCAGGAGCTTCACGCTGTAATTTTCCAGCAATTTTTCGCCGCTCAGTTCAGCCACCACCTGCTCTAAAATCGCTTCAATCAGGTTCAGGTTCTCCTTTGCCACGGGACCTTCTGTGTAAAGGGTGAACTGTGGGTTTTCCAGGCTACCCTGAAAAACGATCCCGATTCCTTTTTTGCTCTCCTCCAGGGCTGTCAGCAAAGCTTCCTGCGATTCCACCACGTTTTCAGCGTCCATCCCGGCTGCCAGGAGCGCTTTTTCAACCAGTTTTCCTTCGCTGGCATCAAAAAAGAATTCAGGCGAACGCATGTTCATCGTTTCGGGGAGAAAAAACACCAAAGCGATGATAATCACCACCAACGCTAACAAGATATAAATGAAGGCGTTGCGGATGGTGACCTTGAAATCCTGTTGGAACAGGGAAAGAAACTGTTTCATCCGCTCAACCCCCTTCCGGTCAATTTCATAAAAATTTGCTCCAGGGTGGCTTCCTGAGTGTGCATGGTCTGAATTTCGCGATCAGCAATCAGGTGCTGCAAAGCATTCACGTTCTCTGCGTCTTGCAGGAAAAAGATTTCGTTTTTTACCTCATCGTCCTGCAAATATTCCACACGCACCGATTTTTCACCGAACCGCAGTTTGAGCGCGCGCGGGGTATCCAGCGCCACAATCTTGCCCTCGTTGATAAAAGCCACCCGGTCACACAATTCTTCAGCGATGAACATATTGTGCGTCGTCAGAAAGATGGTCGCCCCGCGCTCAATTTCCCCTTTGACAATGCGTTTAATTTCATCCGAGGTGTTCGGGTCCAGACCGCCGGTGGGTTCATCCAGGAAAAGGATTTCCGGGCTGTTGATCAATGAGCGCGCAAAAACCAGGCGCTGCTTCATCCCGCGCGAATAAGCGGAAACGCGCTTGTGCGCATCAGCGCGCAGCCCGACCCTATCGAGCAGTTTATAAGGGTCAACGGTGGGCACATCGAAAAGCCCGGCATAGTACTTCAAGTTTTCGTACCCGCTCAGCTTATGATACAGGTATGGCAATTCAAACGAAACGCCGATGCGGTTGAAAAACCGCGAACGCAGCGTATTCACCTGGTCGCCATTGTAAAAGACCTCGCCGCGCTGCACCTTGAGCAAACCGGTCAACAAACCCTGAACGGTGCTCTTACCCGCACCGCTGGGTCCTAAAAAGCCAAAAATCTCGCCTTTTTTAATTTCAAAACTGACATCTTCAACAGCAAACTTCCCTTTGCCTTCATAGTCATGAAACAAATTTTTGACGGTAATCATTAATGCTTCTCCTTGCTGCCCAAGCCATGCTCGAGCAGGTTAATCACGTGGTTATAAATCTCATCCATTTTTTCCCGGTATGCATCAGCAAAGTGCATCGTGCTGAATTGCTCCTCACCGATACCCAACCGCCTGACCATATAGTTACCCAGCTCGCCAAAGAGTGTATCCAGGTAAAACACGGCAACCTCCAGATCAATATCAGGGTCAATATCGCCCTGAGCAATCCCCATTTGCAACAGGTGTCGGTAAAAATCATTTACCTGCATCTTGAAACGCATCAATACCTCATCCCGGAAGGGCATATCGGTGTACAGCGCCCGGTACGCCACCATTGCCAGCCTGGGGTTAGACAGTTGAAACTGGAAACCGGTATTGAACAGCCAGCGCAAATAAGGGAACAACCCCATTCCGGGATCGGGGGGCGGGTTCATGCGCAGAAAGGTTTGTTTTTCTGTTCCTGCTATTTCCATCAGGTAAAGATACAAATCTCTTTTATCCTCAAAATACTGGTAGAAACTGCCTTTGGCAATGCCAGCGCGGCTCACAATATGTGTGATCGAAACGGCGCTGAAATCCTTTTGCGAAAATTCATCAATGGCAACATCCAGGATGACGTGGCGCTTCTCCTCCGGCAGGTTGTGAAAGGTGTTTTTCGGCATTTGATGTATCCTTAATTATGACTGGTCAGTCACATGACTAACCAGTCATAATCTTACTCCAAAAACGTACCCTGTCAATATCACCACCATGATACTCTTTCACATATCAGAAATTCATGGAAGATAGCTTGACGGAGCTCCAAGATGATAAGTCTGACAAAAATGTAAATACTTTTTACTTGACAGGCTGCACAGGGAGGGGTAAACTCCATTATGTTCTTGGGGAGTAGCTGGCTGATGGGTGTGCAAGTCCCCTTCAGGATGGGTGATCGTCAAGACGGAGCATTGCTCCCGGTCCCCCAATCAAAACCATGATACAGCGAGACCATTACATTGCATCTTGTGATGAAGTGGTCTTTTTTGTTAATATGATATATATCATTCGAAGTGAAATGTTTCAACTTGGAGGAAATATGTCACACTGGCACCAGAAAGGAAAAGAAGAAGCCGTTCAATCGCTTGAAAGCGATATACAGAGCGGGTTGACCCAGGTACAGGTTGCTGAAAGACATCAAAAATACGGACCCAATGAGTTGATCGAGCGCGGGGCAAAAAGCCCCTGGAAAATCCTCTGGGAACAGCTCACCGGCATTATGGTGGTCATGCTGATCATCTCTGCTGCGGTATCCATTCTCCTGCAAGAATATAAAGATGCCATCGTCATCCTGGTGATTGTGGTTCTCAATGCCATCTTAGGCTTTACCCAGGAATACCGCGCAGAACAAGCTTTAGCCGCGCTAAAACGCATGGCGGTGCCTAAAGTAAGGGTCAAACGTGATGGGCATGTTCAAGAAGTCAGCTCGCGTGACCTCGTTCCTGGTGATATCGTGTTGATCGAGGCAGGTAATGCCATTCCGGCAGACTGCCGCGTGCTCGAATCGGTTAACTTGCGCGTACAGGAAGCGGTATTAACTGGGGAATCGGAACCGGTGGATAAGGTTGTTGACACCATTCCGGAAGACAATGTTGCCATTGGCGACCAGCATAACATGCTTTTCATGGGCACGGTCACTACCTATGGTCGGGGACAGGCAGTGGTAGTTGAAACCGGCATGGCAACCGAACTGGGCAAAATCGCCGAGATGATCCAGACCGTTTCCGGCGAGATGACACCCCTGCAAAAACGTCTTCATCAGCTTGGCAAGGGTCTGGCAATGGCAGCGCTGGGTATCGTGGCTGTCGTGTTCGTGTTGGGTCTGCTGCGCGGCGAGGAAGTCAGGCTGATGTTCATGACCGCCATCAGCATGGCAGTGGCTGCCGTACCAGAGGGTCTGCCAGCTGTGGTGACCATTGCCCTGGCGATCGGAGCGCAGCGCATGTTGAGCCGCAACGCGCTCATTCGCAAGCTGCCCGCGGTAGAAACGCTGGGCTCGGTAACGGTCATCTGTACCGACAAAACCGGAACGCTCACCGAAAATCGCATGACCGTTTCCATCCTGGATGTAGCGGGAAATACAATCGATGTAAAAGAACACGCACGCGACTACAGCCCTTATCTTTCACCCAGCCAGGCGGAACGACCCAAAATCATCAAGGAAAATGCCGTCTCCATGCTGCTGGTGAGCGGTGCGTTGTGCAACGATGCCATTTTGGAACCCGTGCAGGACGATGAGGGCGGTTTTACTACCGTTGGCGACCCTACCGAAGGTGCTTTGGTCGTGGCTGCTGCACGCTTTGGTTTATGGAAGAAAGAATTGGAAGAAGCCATGCCGCGCGTCTCAGAACTGCCTTTCGATTCCGAACGCAAACGTATGTCAACGGTACACCAGGTACTGCCCGAAAAAATGCCTGATATCCTTGAAAAAATCTGGCAAGCGCATCCACAGGAGAGCATATCGGAATTTATCGTCATCACAAAGGGCGCGGTGGACGGCTTACTGGAGATATCAGACCGTATCTGGAACCACGGTAAGGTGTCTGAACTGGATGACAATTGGCGTGAGCGCATCCGCATTGCCAATGACAGCCTGGCAAAGAAAGGCATGCGCGTGCTGGGCGTGGCATTTCGCAGCCGGGATCATGCCGATATCGATGAGAAAAATGACCCCCTGGAAAACAACCTGGTCTTTGTCGGCATGTTCGGCATGATCGACCCCGCCCGACCGGAAGTGCAGGGAGCAGTGCAGACCGCCCTGACCGCCGGTATCCGACCGGTGATGATTACCGGCGACCACCCCCTGACAGCCTTTGCCATTGCCAAAGAGATTGGCATCAGCAAAGGCAGCGAAGTCATCACCGGACAGCAGCTTGCACTGATGGATGATGCTCAGTTATACGAGAAGGTGGAACATACATCGGTATTTGCCCGGGTATCCCCCGAGCACAAATTACGCATCGTGGAAGCGCTGCAAAAACGCGGACATATCGTCGCCATGACCGGTGACGGCGTCAATGATGCCCCTGCGCTCAAACGCGCCGATATCGGCGTCGCTATGGGCATTACCGGCACCGATGTTTCCAAAGAAGCATCTGATATGATCCTGCTGGATGACAATTTTGCCACCATCGTCGCCGCGGTAAGCGAGGGGCGCCGCATCTACGATAACATTCGCAAATTCATCCGCTACACGATGACCTCCAATGCAGGCGAAATTTGGGTCATGCTGCTGGCGCCTTTCCTGGGTATGCCTCTGCCGCTTACGCCTATCCAAATCTTGTGGGTCAACCTGGTCACCGATGGGTTACCGGGGCTGGCGTTAACCGTCGAAAAGGAAGAGCGTAACACCATGCGGCGGAAACCTTATGCGCCCAATGAAAATATCTTTGGGCGTGGTATGGCAACCGCCATCCTTTGGGTTGGTTTGTTAATCGGGTTGCTCTCTTTGGGTGTGGGTTTCATCCTCTTCAAGGAGGGACAGGAACACTGGCGCACGGTTCTCTTTACCACCCTTACTTTAACCCAATTAGGCAACGCCCTTGCTACCCGTTCGGAACGCGACAACATCTTCCGCATCGGTTTCTTCAGCAATCCCACCATGCTTGGTGCAGTTGCTTTAACTTTCTTGTTGCAGCTAGCGGTGATTTATGTTCCCTTCCTGCAAAATATCTTCCAAACGACCCATTTAACCTTTATCGAGCTCCTAGTAAGTATTGGGCTGGCAGTGATCACATTCCTGACCATCGAAGCAGTCAAATGGTTGAGATTTAGAAAAAATAATGGATAAAAAAACAATTACTTTTAATGATGTTACTCTGCGAGACGGGCAGCAAAGTGTTGCTGCCACGCGCATGACCACCCGGCAGGCGCTGCGGGTGTTACCGTTGCTGGCGGATGCCGGCTTTGACCAACTGGAGCTTTGGGGTGGGGCTGTTCCGGATGCCTGTGTGCGTTTCCTGAATGAGGATCCCTGGGAAAGGCTGGAAAGCTACCGGCAGATGTTGGGTGGGGGCAGCAGGATCCGCGCTTTGCTGCGCGGTCAGAACCTGTTTGCCTATCAACCTTTCGCCGATGACCTGGTAATTGCTTTCATCAAGGAAGCCGTGCGCTCCGGCATTGGCAACATGCGGATTTTCGATGCGCTCAATGACTGGCGCAACTTGTCCATTCCTATGTTAGCGAGCAAAGGTTATGGCGCTTCTGTGGAAGCATGCCTGTGCTATACCGTCAGCCCTGTGCATACCACCCCCTATTTTGTTGATTTGGCGCGTAAACTGGAGGAAGAAGGCGCAGACCGGATTGCGGTCAAGGACATGGCTGGGCTGCTGTCACCAACCGAAGCGCCGGTTTTATTTCGCTCGTTGAAAGAGAAATGCTCTCTGCCAATCACGCTCCATACCCACTGCACCACCGGTGTCGGGCTGTTAGACAGCGTGATTGCCATGCAATGCGGTATTGACAGCATCGACTGTGCGATCACGCCTTTTGCAGGCGGTTCGTCACATCCACCGGCTGAATTGCTGGTGGTTTTTGCCGAGGAATTGGGTATCCAACACAGCCTGGACAAAACCCTGCTCATGCGCATTCAGCACGAGCTTTTCGAAATCTTCGCCGAACTGGGTACAGCCAGCCCGTATGCGGGTAAATATTACCGCCCGTATGGGTATGCCGAGATCAACCGCCAGAAAGTAAACCAGATCATCGAATATGTTACCCAGGGCACCCCAGAATCCATTGAAAAAGCGAAGCCTCTATCGACTGAACTGATGGATGCATTAGGTTATCCCCCGCATGATGAGCGCCAGTTCAGCTCGCAAATACCTGGCGGTATGCTCAGCAACCTGCATTCCCAGCTCAAGCAGATGGGGCAGGAGGAGATCATCGACAAAGTGCTGGATGAAGTGCCGCGTGTGCGTGCCGACCTGGGCTACGTATCGTTGGTCACCCCCACCAGCCAGATTGTAGGGTCACAGGCAGCCTTTAACGTGATCACCGGGCAGCGTTATGCAATGCTCTCCAACGAGACCAAAATGCTGCTGCGCGGCGAATTTGGACACCCACCTGCGCCCTTCAACCCTCAACTGGTGCAGCGCGCCCTGGATGAAGGCGACCGCCTGGTTCAGTACCGCCCTGCCTCTTACCTGGAACCCGTGATGGAGAAGGAATACAACCTGCCCTTCATCCAGAACCATAAAGACCTGCTGCTACACCTGATGTTGGGCGCAGCCGCCGATGAATTTCTCAAAAACAAGTACGGGGTGAGCGAAACGCTTTCCTTGTAAAAAATTACAAAATTTTTTTAATTTTCAATGAGGCTGTCCAAAAAAGGCAGTCTCTTTTTTTTCATTTACAGGGGGATAAACCTACCGACTGTAAGCAGCGCGTCTGCTGGGCTTAGAAACAGCCACTTGTACATCGTAACAGACCTGGAGTTACCCATCTTGTAATCAGATACACAAAAGTTTACAATGATAGACGTAGTGTCCAATATTATTTACACTCGTTTTCTGAACAAAAGGGAGATAAAAGATGAAAAAAGAAAAACACGACATAAAAGGATTGAGCCGAAGAGATTTCATTAAAGGAGCAGCATTGACTGCCGGCGCAGGTGTTCTGGCAAGCTGTGCACCGAAAGTTGTCAGCACGGAAGCACCTGTCGAAACAGGCGAGACCACAACATCCGCTAGCGGTGAAAAGGATTGGCTGGGAACGGCACCGGAAATCACGGATGCAGATTGTGTGGAAACCATCGAGACGGAGGTTCTGGTGGTTGGCGCCGGTCAGGCAGGTTTGTTTGCTGCCTGTGCAGCCGCTGAAGCTGGAGCAAAAACCCTGCTGATTGAAAAACTGGCGAAGGCAAATGGTATCCGCAGTTCAGCCATGGCGGCGGTGGGCTCCAAGATGCAAATCGCCCAGGGTGTGGAAATTGACAAAGTTGAAATCATTAATGACATTTGTCATTACGCACTCAATCACAATGATATGAATCTGGTCAAAATATGGGCAGATCACAGCGCAGAAGTAATCGATTGGTACTGCGATTTCGTCAATGAAAGAGGAAAGTGTGAAATAATTCTTGAGTATGCCATGCCAGAAGGGGAATCGCGCTATCACATGTGGCCCACCGGACATGGTACAAAATCGTTGAGTGAGGAAAATGCTGAAGACCTGGTCACCAACGATATGATTGACTACATCAAAAGCTTTGATGGATGCGACTATCGAATCAATACAAAATTTGAATGCGTGATTAAGGACGGCGGAAAAGTTGTAGGGATTTACGGGACCAACAAAAATGACGAATATATCCGCATCAATGCCTCGAAAGGCGTCATCATCGCAACAGGTGGATATTCTCGTAATGAGGAGATGTACACAGCGCTTCAGGGTGAAACAAAGAAGAGCCTGGCTGGGTTGTTATCATTTACTGGTGCAACAGGTGATGGTATCAAAGCTGCTTTATGGGCAGGTGCAAAGTTTGATATAAATCACTGCTGTATGATCTTCGACCGTGGGGTTGTTGCGCCGGATGTTGAGCTTGGTGATCCCTGGAATGGCGGTATGCCGTACTATCAAATCGCAACCCAACCTTTCCTGAAAGTCAATAAGAACGGCAAACGAATTTGCAACGAGAATTCACCTTATGACTTCATTGTTCATGCTGCTGCAAATTATGAAGGAAAAGCCTGGTATCAGATTTTTGACTCCAATTGGAAAGAGGATGTCACTCGCTTCCATACCATTGGCTGCTCGACCATTTTGCAGTGGGAAGGCGGAAACCATCATCCCATGGGGATAGAGGGTGTTGAGGGGATGATCAATGGGTACATTGAACAAGGGCTGGTCTTTAAAGCAGATACCATTGAAGCCCTGGCAAATGCATTGAAAATCAATGCAGCAAATCTGAAAAAGTCTGTTGACCGTTATAACGAGTTATATGATATGGGAGAGGATGTTGACTTTGGCAAAGAGTTCTTCCGTATGTCTTCTCTGAAAAATCCACCGTTCTATGGCGCTAAATTGGGCGGCTTGATGCTTTGTACGATGGATGGTGTGCAGACCGATGCGAACGGACAGGTCATCGGGCAGAACGAGAAACCGGTTGAAGGTCTGTTTGTGGTTGGCAACGACGCCGGGCGATACTATTATTCTTCCTATCCAAACTTTGGCGCTGGCACCAATGCCGGTCGATGTGCTGTCTTCGGTAGAAGATGTGGTCAATACGTTGCTGCGCTGTAAAACGATCAACTAAAAATAAAATTTTTGCTGAACAGCCCAGGTTGTTTCACAGCAACCTGGGCTGTGTTCCAATTCCCCCTCGAAACCCAACAACAGCCACTGCGCCCAACCCAATCACCGTTTACTGATTACGAATCACCTGTTACGGTTTGCCTGCCAGGCAGGGGCAATGGTAATCCCTCGCTTGCGCTTCGGGATGACAACTCGGGTTGCGTTCCAATGCCCCCTCAAACCCAACAATACCCATTGCGCCTTGCCACCAGTTTCTTTACATGCTACAGTAACCGTTATACAAAACCAACCACATCAATCCCGCAGGAGGGAACATGGACACAAAAAATGATAAAGCCCCGTTTGCTATTCAGATCACCCAGGCAGGAATGGGCAGTGGTGACCCGGCGCTGCAAATAAAATTAATCCAGAAATATTTCACCCTGTTGAATGAGAGCAACATGCTTCCTGGTATCATCAGCTTCTACAATGATGGCGTAAAACTGGTGGTGGAAGGCTCACTGGTACTCAACGAATTAGCAGCATTAGAACAACGCGGCGTACGCCTGATCGTCTGTCAAACATGCCTTAACCACTATAACCTCAGCGATCAACTGCGAGTGGGTATAGTTGGCGGCATGACCGACATTATTGAAGCACAATGGCGCGCTGAGAAGGTAATCACACTCTAACTTGACGCTCCTAAAAAAAACATCTTCAACCCAACCAGGGAATCTGGTACACATCCCCCGGCTTTGTTATAATTGATATAAGCGTCAAAGAATATTTGTCGCATTACCTGCTCGTTCCAAAACTTATAAGAAGAGGGGAAAATGGAAAGGAAAACGGTTGTCGCCGCGGCGCTGGGCGAATGTGTCCATGTAGCCGGGGTTTATAAATTCTTGAATCAGGCAGAAACTGCTGGCTGGCGGACCATTTTTCTCGGTCCTGCCGTATCCGTGGAAGAGGTTTTACAAACCGCAAGACGGGAAAAAGCGGATCTGGTAGGGGTATCCTACCGCCTCACCCCGGAAACAGGCGAACGGTTGATTGCTGAATTTGCAGAAGCGGCTGAAGACCTCAAAGCGGCTGGAGTTCGCTTTGTTTTTGCCGGAACCCCTCCCCTGGCGCGCCGAATCGCCAGGATGGGCTTTTTCGAGCAGGTCTATGAAGGCGGTGAACCCCCCGAGCGCATCCTGGCTTATCTCAAAGGTCAGCCAGCAGGCGAATCAAGCGAAAAGGATTTCCCGCAAACCACGCTTGAACGGATCCAATGGAAAGCCCCTTACCCGATCTTGCGCCATCATTTCGGTTTACCTACCCTGTCGGATACGCTGGCAGGCATCCGCGCTATCGCAGAAGCGCAGGTATTGGATGTGATCTCGTTAGGCATTGACCAGGACGCCCAGGAAAACTTCTTTCATCCTGAAAGACAAAACCGTCGCCGCACCGGCGCGGGCGGTGTACCGGTACGCACTGAGGAGGACTACCAGGCGCTGTACGCTGCCAGTCGCTGTGGCAATTACCCGCTGTTGAGAACCTATTCCGGCACCGATGACTTCATCCGCCTGGCTGAGATGTACACCAGGACCATCCGCATTGCCTGGGGTGCTGTGCCTTTGTTCTGGTTCAATCGCATGGATGGGCGCGGTCCGTGGAGCCTGCAAGAGTCGATCACGCAGCATCAGCAGCTCATTGGCTGGTATGGCAGGCATGGCATTCCTGTCGAACTGAATGAACCGCACCATTGGGGATTGCGCGATGCACCGGACATTGTTTTTGTTGTCGCGGGGTATTTGTCAGCGTATAATGCGCGCGCATGCGGTGTAAAAGATTACATCGCACAGTTTATGTTCAACAGCCCGCCGGGGCTTTCCGATCGAATGGACCTGGCAAAAATGGCTGCCATCCTGGATTTGATTGCACCACTGGCAGGAGCAGATTTTCGCATCTGGCGGCAGGTTCGCACCGGATTATTGAGCTATCCGCTCGACCTGGATTCAGCCCGCTCTCATTTATCCACCAGTGTTTACGTACAAATGGCTCTTCACCCGCATATCGTTCACGTGGTCGGGCATACCGAAGCTCAACACGCCGCCACAGCAGCGGATGTGATTGAAGCCTGTAAACTGGCACGCACCGCAGTCGAAAAAGCGCTCGCCGGGCAGCCGGATTTGCTACAAGACCCACTGTTGCAGGCACGAAAGATTGAACTGGTTTCCGAGGCGAGGATCACTCTGGATGCCATCCGCAGGCAGGCTAAACCGAATTGCCCCGATCCATTTACCGATCCCGAAAACCTGACTCTGGCGGTCACGAACGGGATCCTGGATGCACCACACCTGCGTAACAACCTTTATGCCCGTGGGCAAATCTGCACACGAATAGACGAGCGCGGTGCTTGTATTGCCATCCATCCAGAAACACGCAAGCCCCTCTCCGAAGAGGAGAGAATGGCTTTGCTAGACCAATGAAGATACGAAGAAGGCAGGATAATATGAACAATTCAATCAACTCTCCAACCCGTTTTACCGTGATCGGCGCAGGGCACGGCGGTAAGGCAATGGCTGCCCACCTGGCATTGATGGGTTTTCCAACTGTGCTCTATAACCGCACCTGGGAAAACATAGAATTCGTGCACAAGCGCGGCGGTATCGACCTTGAAAGTTACGAAACAGGTCCACACGGCTTTGGCAAACTGGAGTTCGTCACCTCGGATATTGCCAAAGCCCTGGAACATGCCCAGGTGATCATGGTAGTCGTCCCATCCGATGCACATATCGACATTGCAAAACGTTCCGCGCCGTATCTCCGGGATGGACAAATCGTCCTGCTCAATCCTGGGCGCACGCTGGGTGCAGTAGAGTTTACCAAAACCATTCGTGATCATGGCTGCACCACTGACGTGATCATTGCCGAAGCAGAGACTTTTTTGTATGCCAGCCGCTCCGATGGTCCAACCCAGGCGCGTATTTTTCGGATCAAAGACAGTGTTCCGCTGGCTGCTCTGCCTGCCAACCGGACAGAAGAGGTACTCGAGGCAATTTCACCGGCTTTTCCGCAGTTCATCAACGGGGGAAGTGTGCTGCACACCAGCCTGAACAACATGGGCGTCATCTTCCATCCAGCGTTGACCATCCTGAACGCAGGACGGATTGAATCAACCGGTGGCGATTTCCAGTATTACATCGAAGGAGCTACGCCTTCCGTGGCGCGTGTCCTTGAAACGATGGATCGCGAGCGGGTCACCGTTTCGGCTGCATTGGGCATCCGTGCCCAAACAGCTCTGGAATGGCTGCGCAGAGCCTATTCAGCCACAGGCGATAACCTGTACGAAGCCATCCAGAACCAAAGCGGATATTACGGCATTAAAGCCCCTAAAAACCTGAACCACCGCTACATCTTTGAAGATGTACCCATGAGCCTGGTGCCCATTGCCGCGCTGGGAGAGCAATACGGCGTCTCGGTGCGCTGTATCAACAGCATTATCCGGCTGGCTTGCATCATTCACCACAAAGATTACTGGCGGCGCGGGCGTACGCTGGAGAAATTAGGCATCCAGGGGCTGAGCGTGAGCGAATTGACGCGCTACGTAATGGAAGGCGTGCGCGAGGAATAAGCTGTTTCGTACTTATAGCAGGCTTAATTGTTCGGTCTCCCCGGTTTGCCCGGCATAGACTGGCATTTGCGTGGCAATCCCATAGCGCATACATAGCTGTTCAAAAATGTGCCGCAGGAAAAGCGCCTGCGGCACCTGGCAGCTATACTGACCGCCAAAAGTGCGCCTGTATTTCTCGCTTAACCCGGGGAAATGCTCGTTCAACCTGGCAAAGTAATAGTCCTTTTGCCGGTCACGCAGCGTCATGCCGAAAGCGGGCAGGATGTACCCCGCACCGTTTTCATGCGCACGTTCTACAATGCTGTGAATATTCTCCTCATTGTCCTCGATAAACGGCAGCACCGGCATCAAGAGCACGCCGGTTTGCACCCCACATTCAGCCAGAACCCGCATGGCGTGCAACCTCGCGGACGGCAAGGGTGCGCACGGCTCCAGCTTTTTCGCCAGTTCATCATCTGCCGTGGTAATAGTGAAACTCACGGCAGCATACACCCGGTTGATTTCAGCGATCACATCCCGGTCACGCAGTACCCTATCGCTCTTGGTCAGGATGTGCACCGGAAAGCGGTAGCGTGCAATCAGCTCCAACGCCCGCCCGGTCAGCCGGTAATCCGCCTCAAGCGGCATATAGGGGTCATTCATCGAGCCAGTGCCAATGGTCCCCTTGATGCGTTTGCGCGGCAGTTCCTGCGCGAGCAGCTCGATGGCGTTGCTTTTCACCAATACTTCGTTGTTAAAATCCTCAATCTGGTAGCATTCGCTGCGCGAATCGCAGTAAATGCACTGGTGCTGGCAGCCACGGTACAGGTTCATGTTGTATCGCAGACCGAACCACGTATCCGGCTGTTTGACCGGGTTCAAGATGCCCTTTGCTTGAATTTCTCGCACCAGCGTCACGGGTGTGCCTCGGCAAGAACACGCTGCAGCAGTTGCACACGGCGTTCTGAGATGGCGCCAGGTTGGGCTTTACGGCGCAGGAGTTTTTCACAACGTGCTGCGGTATAGGCTCGCTCATTAACCGCCAGCACGCCCGGCATTTCGCTGAGCACCAGCAATGTGTAATAGTAAGGAAAACCCGTCCAACCGCCTTTGCCATCCCGTCTCAGGTGTATTTTTACCAGATGCTCTTCAAGCCGTTCCTGTGCACTACCCAACCCACTCACAGACAGATAACGCATGAGTGCCAGCGAAGCATGTGCACATTCACCCAGGATACAACCGTTCACATAACAGATTGGCATGAGCCTGTGATTCACTTGCAAGAGCACCTGCTGCACAGCCGGAGCATACACATCCAGCAGGGACATGGTGCGACAGGCTTCCAACCCCAGCACAGAAAGTGTCCCTATCCGTGTGCGCAACCGCTCACCGGTGAACAGGCGAAGCCCTTCCATTTGCGGTGGCTCCAGGGAAAAGCCCAAATAACGAGCCCGCGGATCATAATGGGCGGCAATCTGGGCAGCGCAGGCAGATTTTTCAGCTTGCTCCCATTCCACACCCCAGAAATAAGCTGTATTGATTCTCTCCAGCAGCCCCGGCAATTCCGCAGGTCCAGCCAGATCCATCTGTACGCCATCGGTGGTTATGCTCATCTGTTCCATATCGACTTCCTAACCGGTTGCCTTACGCAGTAGTTCCGGAAAATCCTTCTTGAGCAGGTAATGATACGTTATCAGTTTGCTGTTGTAAACCACGTTGAAAACGCCATAGGGTGACGGCGATAACGCCTGTACTTCGGATGCGCTTTTCAATAGAATGGTTTCAACCGGGATGGATAATTCATTTCCTGCTTCACGAACAATCGAGGTAGCATCCGGTATGTACGGGCACTGATCGGCATGCAGTACGGTCAATCCCTGCGGATACCGGCTGGCACGCTCCTCCCAGTCCGTTGGAAAACGCGGCATCTCCAAGTTGTTGAACGGTTTGGCAAGCAGTGAAAATGGCGGATACTGGTCTGCCACCTGGTATCCGTTTTTAAGCAAGAGTTCTTCACCTGCCAGCCAGACGCGGCTGGTTGCGGTCATCGCCACACCGTTCATCCCGCGTGCGCGGGCTTCCTCCTCACAGGCTTCCAGCAACCGGCTGCCATACCCTTTCCCTTTGCCTTTTCCCACCACCCAAATGCAGTGGATGAACAGATAGCCATCTGCCAGCACCGGACGCCAGGCATTTTTCGCGGGTATATATTCGATAAAGCCAATCGACCGCTTGCCCTCGTAAAGCAACTTGATTTGCATACCTTCCTTGAAACGTTCCTGCAACCAGGCATGCTTGCGCTGATACCCTTCGCTTTTGGGTTTGCTCTTATAGCAGAAAAAACTGTGTTGATCCAGATTTTTCGCATCGACCGTGATGATTTCAATTTTTTCTGTCATGGGTTTACATCCTCACTTCTGATGGAATATGAATCACAAACTCACAGGTTTCATCACCCTTCAACAAAGACCTTACCATATCGACCTGCACAGGTTGTTCGAAAATCCCTTCCCAAAGGGTATGGTACCATCCCGCGCCACAAGAACAATAGGTTGCTGACAAGGGTACTCCTTCGTTCATGGCGTTTTTCACCATGGGGCAATGGCAATATGCCAATTTTCGTTCCTGCGATGTGGTTGCCTGCTGAAATGCTTGAGCATCAAAGGGAATCTTGGTCACCCGGATGAGATTCCCCTCACGCTGAGGCGTTTCATAATAATCCTCCTCCTCATGCGTTTTTGCCTGTGCCATCACAGCCAGCACCGCATCCAGGCTTCTTGTCTGCTGGTATAACGCGCGCATTTCTTCCACGCGCCGCTGGGGAAATTGATGTGAACACCCAGCCAGTATTGCATGGCGCCGGTCATGCTGTTCAACGGTCTCTTCCAAACGATCCAACATTCCCTGCACCCATAGCGCTTTCTCGCGCACGGGTGTCTCGTAACCTGGAAGAACCCCTTCGCCCAAAACATACCGGCGGGCTGTTTCTCCAGCATATTGATCCAACCCCTGCTGCAGGCAGCCGTTCCACTCTGTTTGCAGTGGCGATATCAGCACTTCCATCAAATACTCTTCGTTTTCCAAGCCAGGGATCTCTGCACCCTCTTTAAACACCTCTCTGGATGGTTTATTG
>CAYRRA010000047.1:0-23670 GCA_964426355.1 uncultured Anaerolineaceae bacterium | reverse complement strand
CAACGTGATCGTGATTGCGGCGACGAATCGGCCGGATGTCCTTGATCCAGCGCTCGCCCTTGAACCGATGCAGCTCGGCCAGCTTGCCCATCCCCTCCTGGAGCGCCTCGATCAGTTCCGGGACTTTGCCCTCGAAGTCATAAACCCGCCCGATCACCTCGCTGCACGTCTGGATGATAAACCAGGCTTATCGTAACGCTGAGTGATGCACACAGACCTTCGCGTGTAGTTCTTTTTTTACTCACAGAGGCTATCCCATCTTTTAGGATAGCCTCTTTTCTTCAATAAAAACGTGAATTCGGGAACCGGATTGTAACCCACCTCAAATCTGAAAACGGAATTTGTCACCGCGCATTAAACTTTTCACATACTCAAACGGTCCATCATTGGCAAAAACCGTTGCCCGCAGCAAAAAGATGGGGGTCCGGGGTAAAATGTGCAAACGCTTGGCTTCCCACTCGCTCGCGATTGTCAATTCAAGCGTTTTCTTCGAGCGGATCGGTGTGAGATTATATTGCTCCTTGAGCACCTGGTAAAGGGATGTCTTCTCCAGTGAAATCTTGTTCAACCCCGGACAGCGCAGCAGGCTGATATAAGACCGCTCAAGCGAGACCGGTACATCATCGGAAGAACGCAGACGGGTGAGCAGCAGCACCGGTGTCTCCGGTTCGACCAGCAGTTCTTTGGCAAGCCGGTTGGTACATGGAATCACCTCTAAGGAAAGTAGTTCTGCGCTGGCATGCATCCCAATGGCTTGCATCCGTTCGGTGAAACTGGTCACATTTACCAGTTCACGCTCGATCTTGCGGGGCGCAACAAAGGTACCCTTGCCCGCCTGCCTGCCCAGGTAGCCTTCCTGCACCAGTTCGGCAATCGCTCTCCGCACGGTGATCCGCCCTACTTCATACTGCGCTGCCAGGTCCATCTCCGCTGGAAGCTGGTCGCCTGGCTTCAACCCACCATCCATAATCATCTGGAAAATGTGATCATAGATTTGCGAGTACAGTGGTTTTGCACTGTTGCGTTCCAGTTCAAATGAGTGATCGGTCATAGATCCCTTTTACCATTTCTTCTGGATGAATGCCTGGTTGGTTCAGGCGAACATCAGAATTGCCACCACAAGATTTTTTCGTACCTATCCTTTGCACTGAAAATATTATAGCATTGATTAAAACAATATAGTACTTCTAATGGTTATTTTTCCTGCTGACCCAACGAAATAAAAAACCCTCGGCAGTTCAAACCTGCCGAGGGTTTACTGTTTGCATACACCAAATCAAAAACCAAAAATGGGTCCTGCAAGACCAACCAGCGTGCGAAATGCACCGTATGCTGCAACCATATCAGCCACCTGCCATTGCACCGTTCGTCCATCGACGCGAACCGTCCCCGGCGCAACCGAAGCGCGATCAGCCTGCAATGCGTTGTTAAACTCCACTTTCACCACCACCGGTGTGGCTGTTGCGAGCGGGTTTGGCGCGTTCCCTTTTTTCAAATTCTTCACCGCGCGCTCTGCGGTTTCCCGAATCATCTTATGGGTTACAGAAGGCGGCAGGCATTCCGCAGCGAAGGTACTGCTGCCTTTTTTGACCGCGACGGTCTCCACACCGGGCACCAGTTCTTTAGCTTCATTGCAGCCAGCCTGATCGCTCGAGATCATCAACAAAGGCACTCCAAAATGCCCGGCGAGCGAGGCGTTCAAACCGATTTCGCCCACCACGCGGTCGTTGAGCCAGCAGTTGACCACGCCCAAAGACCAGGTATGCGCCAGCACGCCCTGGTATGTGCCGTAGCGGGCATGATACCCAACAAATATCAAACCATCCACACCCTGATCAACCCCCTGCATCATGTTGTACACCGACGGCGAGCCGCTGTTCAGGCTGACGCGCGGGTCGAGGTCTTCAAGCATGACGTTTTTTGCGCCACCGTGCCCATCGGAAAGCACCACCTCATCCGCTCCACCTTCAAAAGCACCTTTGATTGCGGCGTTCACTTCGGCGGTCATGATTTGCCGAAAACGCTGGTACTCACTGTTGCGCGAGTCGACATGCCCCCAATCAACCACCCCGCTGATCCCTTCCATATCATCAGCAATCAATATTTTCATTGTTCTCTCCTTATCAGAAAGTTTCTTTGCTCCCGCGTGCAAAAACATTGCCGCCGGGTTCAATCATAACTGTCGGTGATGGATCGAGCTGCGTTCATCATAACCCATCCAACCACTAAGTATAATCCAATCGGTGCCCGGCGGGAATTTATGTATAATGAAAGCTATGAACAAACAACTTACAGAAAACCCTGCTTTACATCAAACCATTCATCGAAAAATACTGGCATATTTACGCGCCCATCAAGAAGAGATGACCGCATCACTGGTCAAATTGGTAGAACTCGAATCCCCCAGCAGCCACAAACTCTCGCTCGATATCTTGAGCACGTTCCTGTTCGGGGAGTTGGGCAGGCTAGGCGCTCAGGCTGAAATCCTGCGTCAAAGCGAAGCAGGCAACCACGTAATTGCCCGCTGGGGCGAAGGAAGTGGAGGGGTTCTCATGCTCTGCCACATGGATACCGTCTGGGATGTGGGCACGCTGGCAGCCCGTCCGCTGCGAACGGAAGAGGGTAAGCTGTACGGACCGGGTACAGATGATATGAAAAGTGGGATCGTGATTGCCATGTGGGCAATACGGGCTCTTCGCGAGCTGGGCTTGATGCCAGAAAAACGCATCTCATTACTGCTCAACTCCGACGAAGAAATTGGCAGCCGTACATCGCGCGATATTATTGAAAATGAAGCGCGAACACATGAAGCCGTGTTTGTGCTCGAACCCGCAGAACCGCCCGGTCACTACAAGACCCAGCGCAAAGGTGTGGGGGAATTCTGTATCAAGGTAACCGGACTGGCGGCTCATGCCGGCGCCAGTCACGCAAACGGAGTTAACGCGATCGAAGAACTGGCGTACCAGATTTTAACCATCCAATCCTTTACGGATTATGAAACCGGCACCACGCTAAACGTTGGCGAGGTAGGCGGAGGGACGCGCAGTAACGTGGTACCTGCCGAAGCCTGGGCAAATGTAGATGTACGCATTACCAAAATGGAAGAAGGACCCAAAATCGAAGCAAAAATGAAAGCCCTGCAAGCCCACAACCTCAAAGCCCAGTTGGAGGTTACCGGTGGCATCAACCGCCCGCCGATGATACGCACCGCACAGACTGCCGCCCTGTTCGCTCGAGCAAGAGAGATTGCTGCCGGGATAGAGATTGAACTGGGAGAAGCCAGTACCGGTGGCGCTTCAGATGGGAACTTTACCGCCGCGTTGGGAATCCCCACGCTGGACGGAATGGGAGCGGTTGGCGGCGGTGCACATGCCTTGCACGAACACGTGGTGCTTTCCTCGCTGCCGGAAAGAGCCGCCCTCCTGGCAGCTATGTTGCGTACTGATTTGGGCTGATTGAGCAACCACGCAAAACAGAGTCCTCGTTCAGAAAAAAGGAGCAGGATGTGATGACAAAAACCATCCTGCTCCGTTATATTCCTGCTCGTTGTAATTATGAAAAACCTGTACCCTCTCGTTAAAAACGCAGTTCCACCGGCGGAACATCCTTCGGGTTGATTGCATACCCCTGGGGTGGCTGTACCTCTAACAGATGCGTGACAAAATAATCCCACAGTTTACGGATAAAATACGCATCCCGGCTGAAAGCATGGTTACGGTTGGGCAGAATCAGCATATCAAAATCCTTATCGGCTTTAATCAACGCATCGATCACCTGCATGGTCATCGCCATGTGCACATTGTCGTCCATGTCACCGGCAACCAGCAAGAGTTTACCCTTTAACCCACCAGCCAGGTTGGGGTTTGCCTGCGCCAGGAAATTATCGCCGTCCTGCAAACCGTTGTATAGTTCCCCCCATCCAGCTAAATAGCCGCGCTGGTCGTGATTACCGGCTGAAGAAACCGCAACTTTGTAGAATTCGGGATAGGTGAAAATGGCTTTGGTAGAAGCGAACCCGCCGCCGGAATGCCCAAAAATACCCACGCGCGTCAAATCCATGTAAGGGTAGCGCTCAGCAAGCTGACGCAACCCCTTGATGTGATCCTCCAGACCGCCAGCTTCGGTGAATTTTCTATAAGAGACATCATGGTTGGCTTTTGAGCGCGCCATATTGCCCAGACCATCAATGGTCACCACAATGAAGCCCAGCTCCGCCAGGCACTGCGCCTGGTCGGGCTCGAAGGTTTTTGGTGTGCGGATATGCTGCGGTCCTGGGTAAATCGCATCGATCACCGGGTAGGATCGGTCGGGGTCAAAATCCGAGGGGCGGAAAATTGCACCATAGATGTCGGTCACGTCATCGCGCGCCTTCACAGAGAACGGCTCTGGTGCACGCCAACCCATTTGCTCCAGCAGGCTGATGTCCGCGCTCTCCAATATGCGCACGTGGCTGCCGTCGGCTGTGCACAGCACGCTGACCGGCGGCTGGTCGATGCGTGAAAAGGTATCGACAAAATACTTGCCCCCGGGAGAAAACGTCACGTTGTGATCGGCATCCTCCGGGGTAAGCAATTGCAAACGGCTGCCGTCCAGTTGAACGCGGTACAGATGCCGGTAATACGGGTCGCGCTGCGGTTCATGACAGCCTGCCATGAAGTACAGCCAGCCGTTTTCCTCATCCACATGCTTGATCTCCCAGACCAGGAAAGGTCCGCTGGTGATGGGGTTCAGAAGCTCTCCGCTGGCAGCATCATAACGGTAAAGATTAAACCAGCCGTCGCGCTCGGACGCCCAAATGATTTGGCTTCCCCCACCAATGATGCACACGTTTGGCTGCGTTCCTAACACCGGAGTGGTCTCGACGTAGGTTTGTCCATGTTCTTCAAGGAGCAGCTTGCTTGCACCGCTCTGTGCATCGATGCGGTACAGGCGGATGGTTTTATGGTCGCGCGAAACACGGATGAGGTAAACCACCAGCCCATCTTCACTCCACCAGACATTCTTTGACTCCACCGAACCCAAAAAGCCGCAATTTCCAGCCCCGCAATCCGCCGTGATGACCCGCCTGCTCTCAACGTCCAGGATGACAATTTCCTCCTGCGGCAGGTGTTCATCGCCGACCATGGCATATTTATAGGTGTGCAGCACAGGGCGCTGCCCCTCATCCGGGCAGGATTGTAACAGATGCAGGTCCTTCACCTGGCGTTGGTCCAGCCGCTGCGTGACCAGCTTGCTGGAATCCTTTGACCATACCGCCATTGGCGGTAAATCAATCTTCATCAGGCGAATGGTAACAGCCTGGGTGTTGCTCTCCGGGGAACTGCCGTAGTCGAAATACTCTTCACCATCTTGGGTAAGTTGAATTTCTTCCCCGCTCTCCAAATTGCGCACCCAGATGTTAAAATCCTTACGGAACGCAGCCCATTTCTCGTCAGGCGAAAGCAATTCACCGGCTTTCTTCTTCTCCGGCACTTCCACCTTTGTGCAGGTGTATGTGTTTAGCTCACATTCCCAGGTATCCTCTTGCACTTTAAAACGAATTTTCGCGCCATCCTCCAGCCACTCGAAGACATCAAAGGGCAATGCGTCATGCGTAAAGGACATACCGCTGGCTTGAGACAGGTTAGATGCCAGCCGCACAGGATCGAAAGCAAGCCTTTGCAGGTTCTCATGGGGGTCGACGAACTTGAATTCTTTTCCCTGTCTACCCTTGTTGAGATACCAGAACGTTTCTACCTTTTCGTCCGCTTTACCGGTGTAATGGGGTATGACCTCGGCATTGAAGATACGTTTTTTAACATTCCAGGGCAAATACGCCTCTGCACGAGCATAATCCTCCCAACTTAATCGACTGATGCGCTTTTTTGCCATTGATATTCCTCCTGGGTTTTTACATGGTTGAATGGGATAGGATGATTATACTGTAGGGCATCTACCTGTTATTGGGTATCTTTTCCTTCAAGAACCGTGCAGTCACCTTACAAACCAAACCTGACCACAAGACCAAACATCTCTGTAGTCAGGTTACCTGTATTCAAGCTGAATGAATGAAGGATTTTTCCAATACCGCCGCGTTTTGACCAGGGCACTTCATTTCTGTTGTGAAAATCCTTCATCAGGATCCAAAAGGACCATCAAACCCATCGCTGCCATGTTGGCATACAGCAAGGGTGCCAAAAAAGGCGCGCCGCGTAAATAGCGTTCCAGCACCATCCAATTCGATGGCGTGATATTCTCATTCAGATGCAGGAAAAACCCAATCGCACCCACCACACCCATCAGTATCATGGCGATGAAAAATGTCCACACCTCGCCCAAATCTGGTTTTTGTTTCAGACCAATCACAAAGGAAACCACAGCAGCAAAAACGGGAACAAAAAACGGAAGCCAGAGCCAGGGGTTTACAAAGCCCGTGCGCGCATGATCCAGTGTCGCGCTGACCAATGTGATCAGGATGCCAAAACAAACCAACCAAAAATACGCCTGGGTCTTACTGAACGGCATCTGCAGAAATCTTCTGGCGGAAAACCGCAGCCTACCGCTGCCGACCGGGTCTTCCACCCACGCAGCACTGATGCCGAGGATTCCCACCATGACGAAAGCCAGCGGGGCAACCGCCGGGGGAGCCCAAATCAAGAATGAGATGCGAAAGCGCTCAAAAATGTTTCCTTGAGGCAGCAATACCCCGCGCGAAACATGAAAATAGGTTCCCAGGAAGCCAACAATGATGCTGGCAAAAAACACCACTGTGGCAATGATATTGGCAGCCTGACGATGACGCCGGGCAAGCAATCCTGCCGCCAGCAGCAAGATTCCGGATGTTATTCCAAATATTACCGGGATCCATTCATTCCAGCGAATAGTGCCGTTGAGGATATGCGCCATGTACGTGTCCAGCCCCATGAACAATTCATTGATCGCAGCAATCAATAAAAATAACTGGTCACGCGTGACGGGCAGTTTTTTGATCCGGCGCAAAAAGGGAAGAATTTCAGCAAAGTAATACATGCTTATTTTCCAGCTTCCATTTTCTCTGCAGCAATCTCTTCCAATTCGGTCAGACTACGCAGCACCTCGTATGCGCCATGCCACTGGGTATAATCTGGACCCTGCATCCACACGCCAAATTTCGCCGTCCTGCCCCAATGATGCCAGGATTCATAATAGACATAATCAAACATTTCATCAAAGGGCTCGTCGGTCAACAAGCCGGCAGCATCCAATTCGTCTCGGATCAAATTGGCTTCCTCGATAAAATCATTGACTGCCAGCGTGGCATCATCTGCCTTCTGGTAAAAGGTTTGAATGAAAGTACTGTTATGACACTCCAGGCAGACGCTCTGCATGCGTGCCAGGTTATCCTGCCAGGAAGGTCGGCGCTCGCTGATGGGCGCAAACAGGTACCACGCCAGGCGTTCACCCACGTCATGCGTTGTGCTCGCTCCGCCGAAGCTGCTCATGTGGCAAAGCTGGCAGGTGGCAGCCGGAAAATCGATCACATCCAGCGTCCCTGATTCGGCTTCCCAGTTCCAATTATGTCCCATCGTGGCATAGGCAATGCCATGCGGCGATTCTTGATAAATCTCCCATTGCGGATGATCTGGTCCAATATGACAGGCATTACAAGTTTCTGGTTTGCGCACCTGTTCCAGGCTGAATTCGTGCCGCATGTGGCACTTCTGGCATTGACCGGCTGACGCGTCCAGGCTGGGTTTACCAATGTCGTGGCAAGTCTTGCAGGCAAACTCAGTGATGGCTTCCCCTTCCAACTCATACAATTGCGCGCGGCTTTTATCTGGGGCATACTGTCCTTCGGGGATGGACTGGTAAGCGATCAACTGCTCTTCCGTCATACCCACCGTGCCGTTGTAGGCTACATAGGAAGGCAGGCTGTGCCGGCTCTGAGCAAACTGCTTCACCTCAGCCGCATGGCATTTTTCACACATTTTTGTGCTGGATGTCTGCAGCACATACGCGCCTTCATGCGCCACTGCACCGGGGTAATCTACTGCGACCACATGGCAATCTTCGCACTTCACATTTGCCCGAGCCATGCTGCTAACACCAAACTGTTCAACGATGCCAGGTGAGGAGGTCTGATGGCATTGAACGCAAGAATTGCTGCTTCCGGATAACACGTTGATATTTTCAGGACCAGCTTCTTGAATAGAGCGGTCAACAGCCAGGAAGACAATCACCAGGCTTAACGCCAGGACCAAAACGACCAACGCAATGACAAAAGTCTTTCCCCACAAACGGTTTGAGCCATTTGATTTCATTTCCATTGACTACCTCACCCGTAAGATTAAATTCAGATTAAAGTTATTTTATAAAAACTAGAAAAAAAATACAAGCCCACTATACAATATTTACCCTTTTTGTGATAATTCATCCGAAAAATAAGCATAAAACATCACTTCTTTGAATATATGAAGGGCAATTATGTTATAATCAGGCTGGTTCTAAGCCATGAACACGCCGCGGAATGACCGGTTTTTCTTTTTCTGTGCGATGGGGCAAGACAAAAAATACTGCTCCATTTGCCAGGCTTTTCCCCCTGACTATCTTATGTTTCCCCCATTCAAATAACTCATATTCCACCCTAATTTCCTTCTATTCCAGGATATGTAACATCTATGATGGATTTAGAATGTCCAAACTGTAAGCACCTGATCCGGATCAAAACTGATCCGGCGCCGGGACAATTTATCAGTTGTTCCATGTGCCATGAAATTTTTACCCTCACTGCTATTCAGCCGCCAACGCTTGAAAGATTGAACATAGGCTGGGCTGAACCCAATAGTTCAGAGAAAAATTGGAAACAAAAAAGCAACAGGTCTCATCCTTACCATCATGGGTATGATGAAGAGGATGATGACCTGTTTGAAATCCGCAGACGTGCGGGAAAAATTAAAAAACGAAAGAACTTCTCAGAAAGCGATTGATGCCTGTCTGAAGGCGGAGAGATCAGGGCAAGCCAATCGCTTCACGGACTTCCCTGAGGGTTTCATCCGCCACCAGGCTCATTTTCTTTTTACCCTCTTGCAAAATATCCCAGATCGCTTGCGGTTCCCTGGCAAGCTCTGCACGGCGTGTGCGGAATGGAACCAGGTTTTCATTCAGGTTTTTTGCAAAGAGTTTCTTACAGTCCACGCAACCAATACCAGCACGGCGGCATTCGGTATCGACCATTTTCACCTCTTCAGGAGATGAAAAAACCTTGTGCATGGAGAATACGTTGCAGATATCCGGGTTGCCGGGGTCAGAACGGCGCATACGCTGAGGGTCTGTCACCATCTGCATCACACGTGCGCTGGTCTCTTCCGGTGTGGCTGCCAGTTCAATCTCGTTGTTCAAGCTTTTACTCATTTTTTGCTCGCCGTCAATACCCAATACCTTCGGCACCTCGGTGATGCGAATTTCCGGCTCTACCAGCACATTGGTGTTGTAACGGAAATTAAACGAGCGCACCAGCTCGCGGGTGAACTCAAGATGCGGCGCCTGGTCAACGCCCACCGGGACGTAGTTCGCCCTGGGCAGCAGTATATCAGCGGACATCAGCACCGGGTATCCCAATAAACCATAATTGACATTATCCGGGTGGTTACGCACCTTCTCTTTGAATGTCGGCAGGTCTGTCAACTTGCCCATCGCTGCGATCATCGAAAGATAAAGATGCAGCTCAGTCACCTGGGGTACGTGTGATTGAATATAGACAATGCTTTCATCCGGGCGAATACCCGCGGCAAGCCAATCCAATGCCATATCATAGGTGTTTTGTTTCAAATTCAATGTGGTTTCCAGCGTAGTCAGCGCATGCATATCCACAATACAGTAAAAACACTGACCAATATCCTGCAAGGCAACATAGTTTTTGATCGCACCCAGGTAATTCCCTAAATGCTGGCGACCGGTGGGACGGGCACCCGACATCACTCTTTTGTTCTTTTTGTTCTCAGACATAAGTTTATTTCACCAGTTTTTTGTGGTTTCGCCGGTTTTCTTCTGTCAAAGTATTTTTCCAATCCTGGGCGAAGAAACCGGTTTTGAATGTTATCCATCAGATGTGGTTATGATTATATCAATATTCCTTTTTTATTGGTACAATGCAATCATGAAGGTCAGGCTCTTTCCACCCGGTGTTCCTCTGGAAAAAAGGTTGTTTGATCTATTTTTGACCATTACTGGTTTTCTGCTATTGAGCCCACTCATACTGCTCACCATTTTCAGTGTCTGGTTTTTGCTTGGCAAGCCGGTGTTTTTTCAACAGGCGCGACCAGGGCTGCGCGGGCAGATTTTTACGCTGTTCAAATTTCGCACGATGCGCGATTCGAGGGATGAAAACGGCAACCTGCTGCCGGATGAATTACGGCTGACGCGTTTTGGTAAATTTTTACGTTCCACCAGCATTGATGAACTGCCGGAACTGTTTAACGTCCTGCGCGGCGAGATGAGCCTGGTGGGTCCACGCCCACTGCTGGTCAGATACCTGGATCGTTACAGCCCTGAACAGGCACGCCGTCATGATGTTTTGCCGGGTATCACCGGTTGGGCGCAGGTGAACGGTCGTAATATTCTTTCCTGGGAAGATAAATTTCGGTTAGACGTATGGTACGTTGACCATTGGTCGTTCTGGCTGGACATCAAAATTCTTGCACTAACGGTCTGGAAAGTGCTCAGCCGCGAAGGCATCAGTCAGCCAGGCGAAGCCACAGCAAAGGAATTTATGGGGACAAAAGATGTTGAAAACCCTCCGCTTTAAACCGCTCCCAATGAAAAATATTCGCCCCACCGGATGGCTGAAGCATCAACTTGAGGTACAACTGGCAGGACTAAGCGGAAACCTGGATTTGATCTGGGCGGATCTTCATTCAAGCCGCTGGCTGGGCGGCGACCAGGAAGGCTGGGAGCGCCTGCCTTACTGGTTGGACGGCGCGCTGCCGCTGGCTCACCTGACCCACGCGGATGAACTCATCCAGCGCATCGACGCCTATATTGCTTACATCCTCGACCACCAGGGCGATGATGGCTGGCTCGGTCCGCGTGAAATGTCGGATACACTCAACATCACTCCACATGCATTTCACGATGTCTGGTCGCAGTTTCTCATCTGCAAGGTGCTCACTCAGTATCATGACCTCACCAGCGATTCGCGCGCGATCACAGCCGTGCGAAAAAACCTGCAATGCCTGGCTCACCGGCTGGGCGCGCATCCCCTCTTCAACTGGGGGCAGTTCCGCTGGTTTGAAGCGCTTTTAAGCATTTTCTGGCTTTATGAACACTGCCCGGAGGATTGGCTTCTCGACTTGGCTGCCACGCTTCAAGCGCAGGGGTTTGACTGGCAAAAATACTTTCAGCGCTGGCAGTGGACTCACCCCACGCCAAAAGGATACTGGAACTTCATGAGTCATGTGGTCAACAACGCCATGTCAATCAAGGCTGGCGCGCTTTGCTATCGCCTGTGGGGTGACTCAAAAGATATCGACGCGGTTTATTACATGCTCGCCATGCTTGACCGGTATCACGGCACTGCCACCGGCATCTTTTCCGGCGACGAATGCCTGGCTGGAAAAAGTCCCACCCAGGGAACAGAGCTATGCGCAGTGGTCGAATATGCCTTCTCAATGGAAGTACTGCTCTCCATCCTGGGTGACCCGTTGTTTGCAGACAGACTGGAGAAAATGGTCTTCAACGCTTTGCCCGCAGCTTTCTTGCCCGATATGTGGAGCCGGCAGTACGACCAGCAGGTCAACCAGACGGAATGTTCGATCCAACCCAGGAACTGGACGACCAACTTCCCAGACGCCAATATTTACGGTCTGGAGGCAAACTATGGCTGCTGCACAGCCAATTTCAGCCAGGGTTTCCCAAAATTCGCTGCCAACCTGTGGATGGCGGTGCCCGGCGAAAATCAAAAAGAGGGTCTGGCGCTGTGCGCCTATGCCCCCTGTCGCGTCACACACCTCATACAGGGCAAAACGGTTTCCATCGAGGTGACAACCGACTATCCCTTTAGCGGCACGGCTCTGCTGTCTCTGGAACTGTCGGAACCGCTGCGGTTTCCGTTGTATGTACGCATCCCTGGCTGGGCGGATGAGGCGGCGTACCAGGTCAATGACCTTCCAATATGCAGGGCACAGACCGGAAGTTTTACCGTAATCGAACGGGAATGGTTCTCAGGCGATGCCGTGCACATCACCCTACCCATGCACCCGCGCCGGATAGAGCACGAGGACGGCTCCATCCACATTGAGCGCGGACCGCTGGTGTACAGCTTGAAAATCGAAGAGGAACTCCGACCGGTCAACATCGACCACCCGCTGCAACAAAAAAGACAAATGGATTGGGAGGTTTACCCACGCTCTCCCTGGAATTACGCCATCCAAGCCGATGAAGAAACGCTCTCAAGCGATATCCGCTTTGAAGAAAGAAAACCCGGCTTGTTGCCGTTTTCACCCTCCGGCGCACCGGTGACAGCGCACCTGCGCGGAAAGCTTGTGCCGGGTTGGGAAATGCAAAACGGCTCGGCGGGGGAAATCCCCACAGAGCCGCTGAAAACCGAAAGCGGTTGGGTTGATCTCGAACTGATTCCTTACGGTTGCACCAACATCCGCATCACACAATTTCCGGTTCTAAAAACCAAACTCGAACCGTAAGGCAAGCGGTTGCTGCTTTTTCATCCAACGCATCCCCAGAAAACCGGTGCACCCCTCTAGCGCGCACCAGCAGGCTTGTGGCGTTGTTCTAATTCCGCTTCAATTTGTGCAGGTTCAATGCCCTGCTGTGCCAGCAGAACCAGCACGTGGTAAGCCAGGTCAGATACCTCCTCCACCAGGCGCTGCTCACCCTGGCTCTTTGCTGCGATAATCACTTCGACCGCTTCCTCGCCAATTTTTTTTAGCACTTCGTCCTCACCGGCTTGCAACAGCCTGTGTGTGTATGAGCCTTCGACAGGGTTATCGCGCCGGTCGCAGATAATTCGATAAAGCTCGGTTAGTTTCATGATGGCTCCTTGTTCATCAAAATTTCAATCTTCCCTCATCACCACCCGCCTGTAGCAGCAAAACAGCGTCAACATATCCGCAACAGACCGCCGGGTAAGAGGCTTTGTATTATTCCTGCACGGTCCCTGAAAACTCGCTCAGAGGATTGTGAAAGCAGGTGTATTTGCCGGTGTGGCAGGCAGGACCGGCAGGTTGTACCAACACCAGCAGCGTATCGCCATCACAATCAACGAATATTTCAACCACGCGCTGTGTGTTGCCAGAGGTGGCGCCTTTGTGCCACAATTCCCGGCGGCTGCGCGACCAAAAATGTGTCTCCCCAGTCTCAAATGTCTTCTGCAGGGATTCGGCATTCATATATGCCATCATCAGCACAGCTTTTGTCTGCACATCCTGCACAATCGCAGGGATCAAACCATTTTTTTCAAAATGAATATCCATAAGGTTCCTGATGTAATGTGAAAAATAAGTAGTGAATAGTGATCAGTGACTGGTGATAAGTTGAGAGTGGAAAACTGAGATTGGTAAGCTGATAAAAGAAGAAAACAATGTTCATCTCACATCTATCAATTCTCCTCTCTCCATTCTCTCCTCTACTGTCTTACCGCAATCCCTCTGACTGCCAGATAATCCTTCAACTCAGGGATGCTCAGCTTGCCATCGTGGAAAAGTGAAGCCGCCAGGGCTGCGTCAGCGCGACCCTCACCCTTGCCCTCTCCCAGCACGGTGGCAAAGTGTTCAGGGGTGCCCGCCCCGCCCGACGCAATCAACGGCACATTAACCGCATCTGCAATGGCGCGCGTCAAAGCAATGTCATAGCCTGCCAGGGTGCCATCCGTGTCCATGCTGGTCAGCAAAATCTCGCCTGCCCCCATCTGTACACCCTTGACCGCCCATTCCACCGCATCCAGCCCGGTAGGCGTGCGCCCGCCGTCCACTACCACCTCCCAACGCGGGGTTGCTCCACTTTGTGCTACCCGCCGGGCATCGATTGCCAGCACAATGCACTGGTCGCCAAAGCGTTCCGCCCCTTCGCTCAAAAGCTGCGGATTGCGCACCGCAGCCGAATTGACGCTGGCTTTATCCGCGCCGGAATTGAGCAAGCGGCGCATATCTTCTACATTGCGAATACCGCCGCCCACGGTAAGCGGCATAAATACTTGGTCTGCCACGCGTTGTACCGTCTCAACGGTGGTTTTGCGCCCCTCTGGGGTAGCTGAGATATCCAGAAAAACCAGTTCATCGGCGCCTTCGCGGTCATAAACCTGAGCCTGCTCCACGGGGTCACCGGCATCCCTCAAATTGACAAAATGAACGCCCTTGACGATGCGCCCATCGGCGATATCCATACATGGAATGATCCGTTTTGCCAGCATGTTATCTTTTCCTTTTTTTTCCTTCAGTTCAATTGATATTGACGCAACGCATCCGCCAGGTCAATTTGCCCTTCATACAATGCCCGCCCCAGGATGATCCCCGCCAGCCCATTTGCGCGCGCGGCGGCGATGTCCTCTGAGGAGCGCACCCCGCCAGACGCAATCACTTGCAGCCCGCTTTGCTCTGCCAGGCGCAGCGTGGTCTCCAGGTTGAAACCGGTCTGCATCCCATCACGGCTGATATCGGTATAAATGAGATGGCGCAAGCCAAGCTGCTTTAGCTGTGCAGCGGTCTCAAACAAATTAAGCTGACTGCTCGCCTGCCAGCCGTGGGTCTGCACCACTTCGCCGCGTGCATCCAGGCTGACCGCAATCTGTTCTTCGCCCCAGTGCTGAAGAGCCTTTTCAAGCACATGCGGATCCTGCACCGCCAGCGTGCCCAAAATGGTGCGCGTCACGCCCATGTCGAGTACTTTCTGAATGCCCTCCAGGTCTCGCAAACCGCCGCCCCACTGAATCTTTGCGTCAAACTGCCGGGCAGCCAGCAGGATGGCTTCCAAAGCCATCAGGTTAGGAGATTTCTCCTCGCCAAATGCGCCATCCAGGTTGATGATGTGCAGCCAGGCAGCGCCGGCGTCCAGCCAGCGCCGCGCAGTCTCAGCCGGGTTATCGCTAAAGCGGGTCTGTCGCTGCGGGTCGCCTTCCTTCAACCGCACTACCTGTCCGTGGCGCAGGTCAATAGCCGGGTACAACGTGAATTGCGTTTTCATTCGTATCGGTTCCTTGTAAATAATTTCAACCACCCGCCAGCATCTTCTCGGCGCGCTGCACAAACCCAATCACATCGCCAATCTTGAGATGCATCTGCCCGTAAAGACCATCCTTGAGAACGCCGTTATCGAAAAGCAGTTCAAGCCAGAGCTTGGCTTCGCTGTTGGTCAGGTTTGCCTGTTCCTTAATCAGCTTGCGCCAATCTGCCCGCCCGATGGCATGTGCCAGGTGAGCGTTCACCTGCGCAGCCTGGTATAAAACCTTGCCCGCCAGGTACACACCTGGTCGGGTTTCCATTTTGACCACCTTGCCCGCCAGGCGTTCAGAGCGCAAGGATATACAAGAAATGCCAGAATCATTCTCCCAGAGATCGATCTCCATCTCCGAACGCGCCCGTTCCAGCAGGCGCTGGCTGTCTGAGCCCAGCATGACCAGCACCAGTTCCAGCGGGATGGCGGTATGCAGCTCACGGCGAAGCTGCTGCACCCAGGCGACGATCTCTGCGGTCTTTCCGGCAGAGCACTCCGCAAGTCTTTCGCTTTCCTTTTTCTCTTCGCGCTGGCTGCCGGGAGCAGGCTGAAAATCACTAAACGCCTGGCAGGTGAAAAGTGTCTTTAACAAACTGCTGCGTTCCGGATCCGGTAGTATAAACTCCACCAGCTTGCCCTGCTGCTGAATGAGCTTACCCACCGAAGCCAAAGACCCATCAGCGCTGATAAACAGGTAAATATCCGCCATGCGCGTCTCGAGATGTTTTCCGGCAGCATACGCCAGCGCCATGCCGGCGTGATGATGTACGCTTTGCTTCTTTCCATCCAGTTTTTGCTGCTCTTTGCGCAGGCTGCGCGGCAAAAGGCTTTCAAGGTCAATCAGGGTTGCCAGGCGGTTCAAGCCGCCAAGCTGCATGTTGTACTGAGCAGCATACGCTGCGACGATAAAATCTTCCGGCTCAAGCAAGCCATATCGTTGATGGATGGATGCCACCAGGTATTCAAAATCAACGCCGGGCAACGGCTCAAACTGGTTGTCGCCTTGCTGAGCAAGTGCGTTCAGCGCCTGGTAAAGATTTTCGAAATCGAGAAAGAGTGCGACCCGGCTGGGATTTACTTTCATCTTTTTATCCAATCTGCATAAAATTGGTCAGCAGTTGCCGCCCAACCTGCTGGCTCTTTTCAGGGTGAAACTGCACCCCGAAGAGGTTCTCGTATTCCACGGCGCTGACGAATTGAATGCCATAATCGGTCAGCACACTGACAGGCTCGCTATCTGCGGGAGCGCAGTAATACGAATGGTTGAAGTAAGCATACGCACCGGAGGGGATTTTTTTGAACAGCGCAGATTCCCGTTGCAGCCAAAGCTGGTTCCAGCCTGTATGCGGCACCTTCAAGGTATCAAAGTTCGGGAAGCGCACCACCCGCCCGGTGAGCAGTCCCAAACCCGGAAATTCTCCTTTCTCCTCACCCAATTCCATTTGCGCCTGCATACCCACGCAAATCCCCAGAAGCGGGTCTCCGCGCCGAACAGCCAGTTGAAGCGCCTCTACCAAACCGCTTTTCTGCAAACCATTCATAAAGCTGCCAAATGCGCCAACGCCGGGTAAAATCACACGCCCTGGACGTTTGAGGTCATCGGGGTCAGAGGTGATGTGAATATCAAAACCCAGTGTCAAAAGGGCGTTGTGGACGGAGTGCAAATTTCCAGTGCCTGCGTCCACCAGGATGGCATCGAATTTTTTCATGAGAAGATTACCCCTTTGGTTGAAGGAATCTTCCCGGCGCGGCGTTCATCCAGGCGCGTGGCGGCATCCAGCGCGCGGCTGAGTGCTTTGAACAACGCTTCGGCTTTGTGGTGGTCGTCTCGTCCGTAAGCCACACTGGCGTGCAGGTTGCAGCGCGCCTGTACCGCAAAGCTCTCCAGGAAATGTTCAAAGAGGGTAACGGGGATACCACCGACGGAGGGCGTGCTCCACTCCACCTGGATGACGGTATAAGGTCTCCCGGAGAAATCAACGGTCACTTCGGCGAGGCTTTCGTCCATAGGGCAGGCAGCCGAAGCCATGCGCACAATCCCACGCCGGTCGCCCAGGGCGGTGCAAAAGGCTTCACCCAACGCCAGCGCCACGTCTTCCACCGTGTGATGCGGGTCAACATGCAAATCGCCTTGCGCTTTGAGGGTCAGATCGAACAAACCGTGCGCCGCCACCTGCGTCAGCATGTGATCGAGGAAAGGCAAACCGGTTTGAACATCCTCTTCCCCGGTTCCATCCAGGTCAAGTTCCAGTTCAATCTCGGTTTCCCGTGTTTTACGGGCAACGCGCGCATAACGCACGCCTTCGATTGAGGTCACTGCCGGGGCTGCTGAAATATTTGTTCCCGTCTGTTTAAAGAACGCGTCATACGCCGTTCCCATTTGAGTTCTCACCTGTGCGGCTGCGCCCATCCCGGCGAGCTGGGCGCACAGCGAAAGACCCAGTTCAAGGGCTGCGCCGGAACCAGCCGCACTGAAAATGGCATCGTCCTCCACCAGAGCCTGTTCCACCGGTAGGGCACCCAACTCAACCAGCCTTTCCAGGTTGGGTTCAGCGGCTGCGACACGCTTTCCCTTCAGCAAACCAGCGGCTGCCAGCAGTAAAGCCCCTTTTCCCACGGCAGCCAGCCAGGCGGTCTGCCCGGCGCCTGCCAGCCATGCCAACCATTCCGCATCCGCCAAAAGGTCGTCTGGTACTTCCCCGCCCGGCACGACGACCAGATCAAAATCGCGCAGGGGCGGTTGGGTCTGCGTGGCTGGATAGGGCAGCCCCATCACATCCAGCACCGTTGCCTGTGCAGCACACAACTGCCAGCTCAGGTTGGGTTGAAGTTGAAGCGAACGAAGCTGTGTCAGCGGTTCGTACAGGCTGGCAAAATCGTATGTGGAAAAACCATCATAAAGGACAAAGGCGATTTTCATGTATTATTCCTTGTACCAGTCAATTCTTGCAGCGCAGCAATGATCCGCTGTGTGTCCTGCTGCCGCCCTACACTGATGCGGATAAAGTCCTGCAATAATGCCGTTTCATAATAGCGCACCAAAATACCTGCCTGCATCAATGCATGTTTAAGCTCGCGCGCCGGGCGGTCAAGCACCTTGCAAAGGATGAAATTTGCTGCTGATGGATAGGCTTGCAGATATCCAATCTCACTCAGCAGTGAAAAGAGGCGCTGGCGTTCTGCCCGCAAATCATCCACCCGGGCTACCAGTGTTACCCGGTCAGCCAGCGAAGCCACAGCAGCTTTCGCTGCGGCAACATTCACATTATACGGCTGTTTGACCTTCCATAAAACAGGCAGCAGCCATTTGGGAAAAGCGCCGTATCCCACGCGCAGCCCGGCTAGCCCTGCCCACTTGCTGAAGGTGCGCAACACCACCAGGTTTTCACGCAGGGGCACCTGGGCAATCCGGCTGTTTTGTATCCCAAGATCGTCCGCGCTGAACTCAATATAAGCCTCATCCAGCACCACCAGCGCAGGCATAGCGATCAGCGCATCATATTCCTGATCGCTCATCAACCTGCCGTCCGGGTTGTTGGGGGAGGTCACAAAAATCACCCTGGGATGGTAGCGGGCAACCGCTTCCTGGAGCGCAGCCAGGTTCAACGAAAAATCGGTATTTCGGGGAACCTCCACCACCCTGGCAGCGTTGATATGAGCATCAAAAGCATACATCCCAAACGTGGGTGGGCAATTGAGCACCACATCGCCGGGCTCCAGCATCACACGCAGCAGTAAATCGATCAATTCATCCGCACCTGCCCCAGCCAGAAGATGTTCCGGGGGTGTGCCGCAAAATACACTCAATGCCTCTCGCAATTCCCGGCTTTCAGGGTCAGGGTAGATGTGGGCAAATTGTAATTCTGCCAAAGCCTTGCTCGCCAACGGCGAAGGACCATAGGGGTTCTCATTGGCGTCCAGTTTGACAATCTGCTCCACCGGTATACCCAGCCTGGCGGAAAGCACTTCAAACGGCTCGATAGGGGTATAGGGCGGCATGTCTTCAAAACGCTGTGCTGGTTTCATTCTTCATTCCCGGTTAAACGCACATCGGCTGCGTTAGCATGTGCATCCAGTCCTTCCGCCCGTGCAATGCGAGCCGCGGCAGGAGCGATTTGCTGCACAGCCTGGGCATTGAGCGCAACCAGGCTGACGATATGCACAAAGTCGAACAGGTTGAGCGGGGAGTTAAAACGCGCCGACCCACCCGTGGGCATTACATGGCTTGGTCCCGCCACGTAATCGCCGAGCACCTCACAGGATTGCTCACCCAGAAAAATACCGCCCGCAGCGTAAATCTTCTCTGAGAGCGACCAGGGATTGCTGACGGAAAGGCAAAGGTGTTCTGGAGCATACAGATTAGCCAGCTCAACGGCTTCATCCAGGCTGCGCGTCAGGATGGCGCCGCTGCGATTGGCGAGCGATTCAAGGATGACGGCAGAGCGCGAACGTTCCGTGAGCTGCCGCTCAATCTCTGCATCAACCGCATCGATTAATTGCTGCGAGGGGGTGAGCAGGATCGCCGCAGCCAGCACGTCATGTTCTGCTTGCGCCAGCAAATCGGCTGCAACCAGGGCGGGGTTGGCGTTCTCGTCCGCAATAACCATCGTCTCAGTCGGTCCGGCGATGCTGTCAATGCCAACAGTGCCGTAGACCTGTTTCTTTGCCAATGAAACAAACAGGTTCCCAGGACCGAAAATCTTGTCCACCGGACAGAAACTCTCGCTGCCATACGCCAACGCTGCGATGGCTTGTGCGCCACCCAGGGAATAGATTTCCTTCAAGCCCAGCAATGCCGCGGTTGCCAGGATGACCGGCGAAACCTGCCCGCTGCTGGTCTCCGGCGGCGCCACCAGGACGATCTCGCTAACACCGGCTACTTGTGCCGGGACCGCAGACATGATGATGGAAGAAGGCAGCGGGGCACTGCCGGCAGGAATATACAACCCAACCCGACGGATCGGTCGCACGAGTTGCCCCAGGCTGCCACTTTCATCCTGGTTGATCCAGGAAGTGAGCGGCTGGTGTTGATGGAAATTACGCACGCGCTCAATGGAAAGCTCCAATGCTTTCCGCAACTCTGTATCCAAATCAGCCACCGCCCTTTCAATCTGGTCAGCAGGAACACGGATACTGCGCAGGTCAACGCCGTCCAGCTTTTGCGTCCACTCGCGTAGTGCATCATCACCGCGCTGGCGTACATCGCGTAAAATACGTTCAACCACCTGGTTGGGAGACAGGTCTTCACCAAACAGGTTCTGGATAGCCTGGTGCATTTTCTCGGTAACAGGCATATCCTCCAGCGGGGTTCGCTTGAGGATGGTGTTACGAGCATTGATGGGGTGATACTGTTTCAACAACATGGCTTATTAATCCTTTACTCAGTCTTGGAAAAGTCATTCGGCTTGTTTGAGCGCTTTTAACATGGCAGTATAACGCGGTGGTTCCTCTTCAAAGATATAAGAAACCGGTGAAACCACCACGCCACTACCGCCAATAGACCGCAGATCAGAAATAACCTGGAAGAGCTGCTCACGGCGCACAATCAGATGAATGGCGTACCAGTTGGGATCCTGCTCACGAACGTATACCCGCGAGATGGTTGGACCCTGCAACCCGCCCGCAGAGGTTTCAGAAAAGAGACGTTGTGCAATCGCATCACCGGATGTACCGCGAATATTGGCAACCACTGAAAGGTTGTCTTTTGCACGCAAATGTGCTTCAAAATATTCAAGAAGCTGGCGTGCCATCTGCAGGGCATGTGGATTTTTCGCCAAAACGCTGCGGTTCGCAAACAAAGCCGCCTGCGATTTGAGGATCAAGCCATCTTCAAGCGGGCGCAGGCGGTTGTCTTTTAGAGTTTGCCCAGAGGAAACCAGGTCTGAAATCATATCAGCATAGCCGATGGAAGGCGCTGTTTCGAGGGTGCCCTCTGCTGTAATCATCTGGTATGCAATTCCATACGCATCGAGGAAACGCCCGGTCAGAGTGGGGTACTTGGTAGCAATGCGTAAGGGGTGACCGAGCTTGCTGCAATACCCTCTGAGCGATGCCATATCAGTGATGCCTTCCCATCCCTCCGGCACAGCCAACGCCAACTGACATTGTCCATATCCCAACTCATCGTGCAGAACGATAATCTGCCCATTGCATCCGCGATATTCTTCAATTACATCAATGCCGGAAATGCCAAAATCAACGCTGCCATTGCGCACGCTGACCACGATATCTCCCGGTCGCTGAAAAAGAACGGTCAGACCGGGCAAATGCGGGATGCTCGCCTCGTACTGGCGCGGGTTGGGCTTATACACGCTCAAACCACATGCGCTCAGCAGATCAAGGGTATCCTCTCCAAGGCGACCCTTGGAAGGGAGGGAAATACGAATGGATTGGTCATCACGGTTGAACATCATTGCTCCTTTTGCTGATAATAAAGAAAAAGCCCCCGGTTGGACCGGGGGTTGGGTTTTCTGCTTTTTGATGCGAACGTAAACGCTGCCAGACCTCCGCCGGTCAAACCTGGATGAGGTTGGTATGATGATGGATCGCAACGTAAATGTTATTCATATCACAGTGAAATATATCAAAGGCAATGGTATCTGTCAAGAAATTGAGCGAACTCTTTATGATTTGCATCGGGGAGCCTCTTCATGATCTCCGTAACATCGGCATCAACGTTTATTCGCCTTAAAAAAATAATAAATCTGGTTTAGCTCTTTTATCCAGCCCTGCACCATCTTCATCTCTTCGTACATGATACTTTGCATCGCAGGGTTGCTGTTTTTTTTGTAGGATTTTTCCAGGAAGTTGAATTGATCAACCAGTTCCTTCACACGCGCAGCAACTTCATAAATCGAATAGAATTTGTCGTTCCTGTAGAGGATTTCGACGACTTTCCCACTCGAATCCTGCCGCACAGTTGCGCCTGGCGGTAAAGATATAGAAGAACTCACAGGCTCTTTTCCCATCAACCATTATTCCTTTATTTACTAATAATTCTATTAACCGCTAATCTCATCCAATTCGTCTGTTTTTTATTATACACAGGCTGTGCAGACAGTACAAGCATAAAAGAACAATCATTTTTATATGAATATTTTGTTCACTCTTAATTTCATATTGCGGATTTTAACATTTTTTTGTCAAATCTAAGATTTAAACGCCTTTTTTTTCAAATTTAGCAACATTAAGTTACAAGCGCAACTACTCATCCCCTTAAACGGAATAGTTTTTCCACAAACACCGTAAACTCTCCACAGCCAGATTATTCCATTCCCGGAAAGCATTATAATGCACTGCAATATATTCAAATGGAGGAAAATCATGCCTGAATTTGCTTTCTTTGAAGGTCAAATCGTTCCGATTGGCGATGCCAAAATCAGCATCATGACGCATGCTTTCAATTATGGGACCGGATGTTTTGAAGGCATTCGCGCATACTGGAACGCAGAAGAGAATCAGCTATTTGTTTTTCGCCTTTCTGAACATTACGAACGCATCCACCAATCGGCGCGCATTCTCTTTCTCAACCTCAAATACAGCGTTGAGGAGCTCAACACAATTACCCTGGAGCTTTTGAAAAAAGAAGGCTATCAGCAGGACACATATATCCGCCCGCTGGTCTACAAAAGCGGTCAGGGTGTGGGTGTGCAGATGAACAAAGTCAGTGACGATTTTGCAATCTTCACTCAGCCATTCGGTCGTTATCTTGAAAAAGAGGAAGGAGCCAATGTGGTCATCTCTTCCTGGCGGCGCAACGACGATAACGCCATCCCAGCACGTTCCAAAGCTACTGGCGCGTATATCAATTCTGCGTTGATTAAAACCGATGCCGTCCTGAACGGTTTCGATGAAGCGCTCGTACTCAATAATGATGGGCATGTTTCCGAGGGCAGCGCTGAAAACTTTTTCATTGTTCGCAACGGCAAGCTCATCACACCACCCGTTTCAGCCAACGTCCTTGAAGGCATCACCCGCTCAACCATCATCCAGATTGCTGCTGAAGAACTGGGGATTGAGACCATAGAGCGCGAGATCGATCGCACCGAACTGTACATCGCTGACGAAGCCTTTTTCTGCGGCACAGGCGTCCAGGTGGCTGCCATTTCATACGTCGACCATCGCCCGGTTGGCAATGGCAAGATGGGACCAGTCGTCAGCCGCATCCGTGACCTGTACTTCGATGTCGTCAAAGGCCAATCGCCGCGCTACCGCGATTGGTGTACGCCGGTTTACTAAAAAAAGGTCATTCGTAAAACCTTGACAGAAAAGACCAACGGTATAAAATTGAACACATTATGAAATCGCCTCACGTCTCTTTTGGCACAACCACTACTATGATTACGATGCGCCGACTCTCGTGGAGAGTGGGACGGTTGTGGTTTGCCTGAGCAAAGAGACCAGGTATCAGCAAATCAAAATCCCTCCACTCCCGGAGGGATTTTTTTATTCAATTTTCTTCCTGAATAAGGATCATCTCCTGTTCCAATA
>CAYRRA010000046.1:0-24722 GCA_964426355.1 uncultured Anaerolineaceae bacterium | reverse complement strand
GCCTTAGGTCTTATATTTGTTTATCAAAAGTGGCTATCTCCTCTCAAACATCCCACCTGCCGCTTTATACCTTCTTGCTCCGAATACGCTCGTGTTGCCATAGAGAGGTACGGTTTTGTGAGGGGAAGCTATCTCGCCATCAGGCGCATCTTGAAGTGCCACCCCTGGAATAAAGGGGGACACGACCCGGTTACTTAAGCCGAAAGGGGATATAAGGGTGAATTTTATAGCGTCTATGCTGCGTTCTGTTCTGGATTCGTTTTATTCGTTTACTGGTAACTACGGTACGGCTGTTATCTTGCTTTCTGCTTTTGTCATGATAATCACCTTTCCGCTCAACCGTAAACAGATGGAGTTTACCAAGGCTATGCAACTACTTAAGCCAGAGACGGAAGCAATTAAAAAGAAATATAAAGGCGATAACCAGAAGATAAACGAGAACCGCGACCGACCGCTCCGTTTGCCTTGATGGTGTCACAAGCGGTAAATGCAAACCAGGTATCGAAAGGCAGAGGCTCCGAGAGAAGCGAGAGCAGCACAGCGCAACCGATACGGCTTTCCAACGCCCGGCATTTAAACTTTCTATTTCCCAATTCTTTCCACTCGGAATTGAGCGTTACCGGGTCCCCTACCTCGATCATATTTTCAACTGTTTTCTTGTCCGAAACGCCAATATCCAGCAGAAGCTGATTGACCGGTAATATACTGCGTTCTGCATCGCTCCGAAACGGCGGTTCTGTTGCCAGAACGCCTGAAATGGATGATTCGCCGACAGTCACCCGGCTTCCTATCAGGGAGATGGGAGAAATATCACCCACCGGATCGATGACCAATGTACCATCTTCTCGAATCTTCTGTACTCTGAAGCCACTTTCATCAATGTGAGTGCATATCAGCGCCACTCCTCGGCTTGATTTTGTTCCTTTCTTGAAAACAAGCAAGTTGCCGATTGAGTCCTGCTTTAACTTCTCAGCAAAGGGTGATGCCTTATGATAAATGTATTCTCGAACAGCACCTTCAGCACCGGCAATTCCGCGTATGGCACATAATTCTTTCAATGTCTGTTGCATGTGGGCACCTCCTCACAACGTCCCGTCAAACGATTCGACAAAGGATGCCAGCAATTTGCCGGTGTTCTCAATGTCGCTCAGTTTGACGATTTCAACTGGGGAATGGCAATATTTTTGGGGTAACGACAACAGACAGGTTACGCTGCCACATGCCGAAGCCTGGTAATACTTGGTGTTGGTACTGCTGTCCTCCGGCTCAGAATGGAGCGTATAAGGAATCTTTTTTGCTCGAGCTATTTCAGAAAAGCGCTGCACCATTCGCTCATCGCATTCTGGACCGCGCTCGATGACCACTCCTGCTCCGGGTTTCACGTATCCGGTGGTATCAAGGACGATGACATAATCCGGATGATCTCGCCACATCCTGGCATTTGCACCGGAACTGTCAAATTCCTCTTTTGTGCTGCCCACGACAACAACATCGATGTTCAAAGGCACATACTTTAGCAACGACATGGCATAAACAATTGCCATAAAACAGGCACGACCATCCGTGGCTTTGCCCGCGAGCGCACCATCTGCCAGGTCTACGGCATCACATCCATAGGCGATCAGGTCGCCAACAGAAACTCTCTCGCGGGTTTCTTTTTCAGTGAGACCCAGATCAATAAACATACGCGAAAAATCTGGCATAACCTCCGGTTTATCTGGAGTGGGTGGTGCAGAGGGGGGAAGCCAGCCAACAACACCGGTTATGGGTCCACTTTTTGTCAGGATGGAAAGTTCGCTGCCGGGTAACGAGTCTTCTGGAGCGCCTATGCCCTGGAAACGCAGAAAACCATCACTGGTGATTCCTGTCACGATATAGCCCACCTGGTCAATATGTGCGTCAAGCAGCAGCGTTTTGCCACTTTTTTCGGTAGCAAAACGGTAACCGGCAACATTACCCCAGGTGTCGATTTCGGCTTTGTCGACATACGGCGCAAGAAGTTTTGCCGCAACAGCCGAAGCATCAAATTCACCGCCTGTAACACCAAACGCGTTGATGAGGCGTTTGGTGTCATCCTTTAGATTCAACAAGATGCCTCCTTATACGATATGGGTGTATCGATCAATCCGTTTTATTGAAATATACTATTAGTATATCACGTATGTCAATGTAATATATTATAAATATACCAGAGAAGTCAAAAAAACTAAAACCAAAGATCGATATCGTCATCTCGGCGGCACTCGTCGCGCAGTAAGGCATGTACTTTTTCTACATCGCGTGATTTCAAGCTCTCGATGATCAGTTTGTGATGCGCGTGCGGGTCTTTCCGAAACTGGTTATACAGTGTCTTACTCGGCAGGCGTAAAGTTCGCTCCAATGTCGTTCTGACGGCATCCGTCAGAAAATCATTCCCGGTGAGTTTTGCCATTGCAACGTGGAAATCACGGTTAACCATCCCAAACTCAAAATGAGTCACATCGGTATCCTCGCAATAACGATACAGGCTGTCAATTTCCTCGTCGGAGCAGTTTGCGATGATATTTGAAACCACACCCTTTTCGAGGGTGAAGCGAAGGTATAACAACTTATAGTATTCGCTCTCGCTGACTTCGTTGATGAAGTATCCCTGTCGAGGTAAATTTTTCAGGTATCCATCCTGGACAAGCATTACCAGGGCTTCGCGTGCAGGGGTCTTGCTGACCCCGAATTCCTCTGCCACCGTTTTTTCATTGATGGGTTCATCGATGTTGTATTTGAATTCGATGATTCTTTTTCGTAGAACTCTGTAGATTTCGATTGTTTTCGAAGCAGCCATTGGATTCCATTCTATTTTAAAATATCGAAAGCGGAGATTTGATTAGTATAACATGTCTTTAGCGAGTAGATTGCGTTAAGTGGATCACCAGTCAAATCGAAACTAAATTGGTTTATGTTAATTGCTATGTATGGCATTCGTTTTCTTAAAACTTTATCCATCCTTCTTTTCTATATGACGAAAGAAATTTATTACATTCATCCTGTTTAAAACTATTGCAAAAATGACAATTTGTGGATATACTAATACTACGTCATAAATATATCAATAGAATATCACCAAATTTCTTATCGGTAAAAACAAGTTGTATTTCGTTGGAGGCAGGACTGGTAATCGCATAACCACACCCTCTTATCAAATTCACCTGGCTTTTCACATTGTTATTATTTGTTAACGTAAAAAACTATAGAAACTGGTGAAAAAAGTATGACAGAATCCAAAACATTTGCAATATATCGGGAATTTAAGAAGGAAATTGTTGCGTTGAAATACGATGCAAACGAACCGATCAATGAGAAAGATGTCGCGGAAAAGTACAATGTCAGCAAAACACCGGCTCGTGAAGCGTTAAATATGTTGGTCCAGGATGGGTATTTGCGGAAGTATCCGCGGTTGGGTTACTTCATTAATGAGGTTAGCGAATCGGAGTACTACAAACTGTTGTATCTACGGTTTACACTGGAAAAGGGGGTTATTGCCCATATCATCAAGAATTGCAGAGATGAAGATATCGAACGACTTTACGAGCTCTGTAAGGATACCGAAGTATCGTATAAAGATTATGTCAGTGTCAATAATCGATTTCACATCGGAATGGCATCCATCACCGGAAACGAATACCTGGTGAACGCGGTTGAGAATGTGTTTGACCGTATCTTGAGACGTCCCAGTCCAACCCTCTACAAAAAGTTTTCTCAAACCCCCCACGCTGGTCATAAGGAGTTGATCCAGGCTTTACTTGACCGTGATATTGAGCGAGCTATTGCAATCCTTCGAGTTGAGTGCCGGCGCGATGATGATATTGCGCTTTGGTTCTAGATTATTCCAGCAAGGAGACTTGAATGGCTGTTGTCACTGTTCTAAGGAAGGATGAAATTGAAACCCTGCTTGATATGCAGAGTGTCATCACGGCTATAGAGCAAGCGTATGCATACAAACAGAGCGGCAAAGCTGAGTTATTCCCGTTAGTATGTCACATCTTCCCGGAAGACAGCGGGGAGATGGATATCAAGAGCGGCAGTGTGGACGGGGCGGGGATATTCGGTATGAAGCTGGTGAGCGCTTTTGCTCACAACCCTGAGAAAAACCTGCCCAAGCTGATGGGAACAATAGTGGTTTTTGACCGGAAAACGGGCGTCCTAAAGAGCATCATGGATGGCGCATTGATTACCAACATGCGTACCGGTGCGGCGGGTGCAGTGGGATGCAAAACGCTTGCGCGCAAAAACTCCGAGACAGTGTTGATGGTGGGAGCCGGAGCACAGGCATACACGCTGATTGCTGCAACGTTGGAAGCAATGGAACAGATTAAGCGCGTATTGGTCTATGACCCGCTCTCCCTGGAAAATGCGAAAGATTTTTGCAGAATCTTTCCTGAAAAAGTTGAGAAAAGCGCTTTCTCTCAATACGATCCCAATTGTGCTGCTTTACTGCGCAGCCGGTCTGCGATTCATATCGAGCCCGTTGAATATATTGAGCAAGCGTGCAGGCAGGCAGATATAATACTGACCGCCACCCCATCCCATGAAGGCATTATCCTTGCTGATTGGGTGCGCCCGGGCACGCACCTGTCGTGTATTGGCGCGGACATGGCAGGCAAGCAGGAAGTAGAAGAAAAACTGCTTGCCCAGGCGCGCGTCTTTGCGGACGACCGCGTTCAGGTAGTTGAGGTTGGTGAATGTCAAAAAGCAACCAGGCAAGGCATTCTTCTTCCGGAAAATATCCATGAAATCGGTGATGCCATCCTGGGAAAAGTAGATGGAAGACAGTCGGATACACAGGTTACGCTATTTGATAGCACCGGAATAGGATTGCAAGACCTCATTGTTGCTGCGCTTGTGACTGAGCGGGCGCAGGAGATGGGATTGGGAACCATTGTGGAAATTTAGTTTCCTCTTTCATTTTGGATTTTCTGATATATCAATAAGATATTTATAAGATACCGAAATTTGAGGAAAGGTAGAGAACCCAGGTGAGCCGGTTTTAAAAAGAAACCAGTGGAAAGGAGAAAAACAAACGTAAACTGCCCAAATCATTTTTTTCAATGTATTCACACTGAGAAGTAAAAAGAAAAAGGAAAGGAAAACCAACAATGTTAAAAAAGAACACTCGCATTTTTCCCCTGTTTTGCCTACTGATTGCTTTCGCAATGCTGTTAAGCGCATGTGACGGGGGAAATCAGCCTGCTGAGGTAGCCCCTGGAACAGAGGCTGAAGAGGAAGTTGCTGAAGTGGCGCCCGCCGAGCCGGAGGAAACTGAGGAAGAAGCAGCTGCACCGGAAGCAACTGAAGAAGAAGTGAGCGCTGATGCCGATAAATACGGCGGCACCATGCGGATAGCTATGGGCGCAGATCTTCAACGCCCCAATTTCCTGTTAACCTCCGATGGTCCTGCAGGCTATGTGCGCGATATCAGCTCGGAAAAGCTCTATGGTGTTGCCTGGGATGGTACCCTGGTGCCCCGCCTGGCTACCAGTTATGAGAAGTCTGAAGATTCGCTCACATACACTATCCATCTGCGCGAAGGCGTTAAATGGCAGGACGGCGAACCGATGACCGCTGATGATGTGGTCTTCTATCGCGAATACTATGACCTCATTGAATCGGTAGATAAGCACGATCCGCCTTATCCATTTACCGTCGATAAAATTGATGATTACACGGTACAATTCACACTGGAAACCCCCGATCCATTTTTCCCGTACCAGTTCCTCGCCGATTATGTTGTCTGGCCCGAACATATCTGGAAGGACGTGGATCCTACCCTGTGGGATACGATCAGTGATCCTGCCATGTTCATCAACGTTGGACCCTTCAAGTTCGTTGAGTAAAGTAGGAGAATATATCCGCTTTGAACGCTTTGACGACTATTGGGACGGAAAACCCTATCTCGATGGGGTGGTGATCCAAATCATTACCGATACAGACGCAAGTTCTGTCGCCTTTGAAACCAAGCAACTTGATTATGGTGGTGTCAGTAAAACCCTTTTTGAGACTGTTAAGAATGACCCCGCGTTCACCCTCGTAGAAAGACCCTCCGGGAACATGTCTGTGGTTCTGATAAATCACCAAGACGAACGGCTTGCTGAACTGGAAGTGCGTCAGGCGCTCAGCTACCTGGCAGATCGGGAAAGCATGGTCATGGCAAATACAGCATTTGCCCAACCGATGGACAGTTGTATCACCAGCGCGGATGTCTATTACGACCCCAGTGCAGCAGACCCGGAAGCCTTTGTCTATGATGTTGATAAAGCCATTGCGATCCTGGAAGAAGCTGGTTGGATGCCTGGAAGCGATGGCGTCCGCGAAAAGGACGGCAAGAGACTGGAGTTTGAGCTGATTTCATGGCGATCGGACGCTGAGCAGTTGGGCGTGATCTTCCAGCAGTCCTGTAAAGCAGCCGGTATTAAGATTGACTTTAAGACAATCGACCTCCCGCTCTTTGTCCAGAGTGTGTTTACCGAAGGTGAAGAGTCTTTTGAGCTGGCTTTCAACGGCATGACGATGGGTCCAACCCCTGATGGTTACAAGAATATGTACACCGTGGGTACCTACACCACCTACGTCAGCGAAGTTACCCAGGAAATCTACGAACAGATGTATCTGGCGGCAGACGATGCGGGTATCCAGGAGGCAATGAGCCAGTTACAGGCGCAGGTCACTGCAGATCGAGCCCTCCTCTGGGCTTTTGAGCGCAGCGCAATGATTGCAACAGTCAATGGCTTGAACATGGAAGACTGTGGTCTGAGCGGCATGTACCAGCGATGGATTTCTTTGAGTAAGGCGTATTTTGAAAAATAAGCAGAGCGCTCTTGAAGGCTGAACTCCTTCAAGTGACACCGTAATTGTTCCGGGTCAATACCTAATTACCATCAGTGTATTGACCCGGAATCTCACCTCAAAGGAGGCGCAAGATTGATCAAGTACATTATTAACCGTATTCTCACCATGATCCCAATGCTGATCGGAATCTCGATCATTTCTTACCTGATCATGAATGCTGCACCGGGTGACGCATCCATGATGTACATTAACCCTGAAATGGCGAGGCAGGATGCCGGTTACCTGGATCGTGTGCGCGAGAAACTTGGGCTGGATCAACCCATCTATATCCGCTATGCAAAGTGGTTTGTTGAGATCACCAAGGGCAACTTTGGTTACTCCTATATCAGCCAGAGACCGGTCATTGAAGAAATCAAGGCGCGAATTGGTCCAACAATTGTGTTGACGTTCAGCTCCATGATTGTATCCATCATAGTGGGCATCAGCATTGGAGTGTACTGTGCGAAGCGCCAGTACAAATTGCCAGATTATGTCCTTTCAGTCTTTGCGTTTTTCGGAATGTCACTGCCCAGTTTTTGGTTTGCCATGATGTTGATCTTGTTGTTTACCCTGAAGCTGGGTTGGCTGCCATCGGTTGGGTTGGAAACGGTTGGGCTGAGCGGACCCTGGTACGTGCTTTTCTTCGATCGTGTCAAGCACATGATCATGCCGGTTCTTTCCCTGTCGATGAGCGGAATGGGTTCATGGATGCGCTATCAACGCGCCAGCTATCTTGAGGTGATGAACCAGGATTATATTCGTACCGCACGCAGCAAAGGTCTTTCTGAAGAAACCATTACTTGGCGGCATGCCTTTAAAAACTCAGCCATTCCTATCATCACCATGTTGGGCGGCACCCTGCCTGCCCTTATAGGTGGTGCATTTGTCATTGAAAGCGTTTTTGGGCTGCCGGGGATGGGACGTTACGGCACGCAGTCAGTCTTTGCCAGGGATTACCCTGTTGTCATGGCAGTCACGTTCTTTTCGTCAATACTGGTTATGGCTGGCATTTTATTGTCTGACCTTTTATATGTAGTGGTCGATCCACGAATAAAAATAAATTAGAGGACTGGACTATGGCAGACGAAAAAACACTGTTGCCCGAGATTCACGAGCTGGCTCAGGAGAGCGAGGAGACCTTCTTCTCTACCCGGGTTGAGAGTTATTGGGCACTGATTTGGAAACGTTTTCGCAGGCACAAACTGGCAATGTCGGGTGTCATCACGATTGTCATCTTCATTCTCTTGTCCATATTCGCACCTCTCGTCAGCCCTTATGAGTATGACGAATTACATATGCAGGATTTGGAGAACGGTCAACCAGCAAAGCCGAGCTGGAAGTATTTATTTGGCACAGACAAATATGGACGCGATTATTTAACGAGATGCCTTTTTGGCGGGCGCATCTCAATGTCCGTTGGTTTGGTTTCTACGGGTATTGCGCTGCTTATCGGTGTCCCGTTTGGATGTATTGCAGGTTACTATGGAAAAAAGGTAGACGCCGTGATGATGCGCTTCATTGAGTTGTTAAGCTGCATCCCGACGTTTTTCCTCATTCTGATTGTCAATTCAATGGTGGAGAAACCCAGTATTTTTTACGTGATGGTTATTATTGGCATGTTTGGCTGGATGGGTGTGGCGCGGCAGGTCAGAGCGCAATTCCTGGCGTTGAAAGAACAAGAGTTTGTCCAGGCTGCGTTCGCTCTCGGTTACCGCGATAACAAAGTGATTTTCACCCATATCTTACCAAACGCTTTGATGCCGGTTATCGTCAGCGCAACGATGAGTGTTGCCGGTGCAATTATGACGGAGTCTGCACTGTCCTACCTCGGCATGGGTGTTCAGGAACCCATCCCCAGTTGGGGCGCCATGCTTAAGGCAGGGCAATCATTTTTGCGAACTTCACCACATATGGCTGTTATCCCTGGCTTTCTTATATTGATTGTGGCTCTTTCCATGAACTTCATCGGTGATGGCTTGCGGGATGCACTGGATCCGCGCATTATCCAAAGATAAAGGGTGCAGATATGAATATTCAAAAGGATACATTACTTCATGTTGTTGATCTGCATACCGGTTTTAAGACCTCTGAAGGTTTATCACCAGCGGTGACAGGGGTCAGTTTTGATATTGCAGAAGGGGAATCTGTTGCACTGGTAGGCGAGTCTGGCTGTGGAAAAAGCGTAACCGCATTGTCCATCCTGCGCCTCTTACCGCAACCCCCGGCAATCATCACAGCAGAGGCTGTGACTTTGGGCAACATAAAACTGCTTTCGCTGAGTGATGATGAAATGCGCAATATTCGCGGGAAAGACATCTCGATGATTTTCCAGGAACCGATGACGAGCCTGAACCCAATCTTGACCGTGGGTTTTCAAATCGCCGAAACATTGATGCTGCATCTCGGTCTGGATAAGAAGACGGCAATGAATACCGCAGTGGAAATGCTGCATAAAGTGGGGATCGCCGATGCGCAGAAGCGGGCAATGGAATACCCGCACCAGATGTCAGGCGGTATGCGCCAGCGTGTGATGATTGCGATGGCGCTTGCCTGCTCGCCTAAATTGTTGATTGCCGATGAGCCCACCACAGCGTTGGATGTGACCATCCAGGCTCAGATACTGGAATTAATTTTTGATTTGCAAAAGGCGATTGGCATGGCATTGCTACTCATCACGCATAACCTGGGTATTGTGGCACAAATGGCTGACCGCGTTATGGTGATGTATGCAGGGCAAATCGTAGAAAGCACGGACACAGATACCATTTTCACCCATCCCTGGCACCCTTATACCCATGGGCTACTAAATTCCATCCCGTCCGCTGATGTTAAAGTTAAACGGTTGAATGTCATTCCGGGTGTCGTTCCAAGCCCTATGTTTTATCCAAAAGGATGTCGATTTAGCCCACGATGTCCGTATGCGCAGGAAAAATGCAGGCAATCTCCACCAGAACTTATTGAAGTCGAGAGAAACCATCTTGTGTGCTGCCATTACCCGTTGTCCGATAAGAGAGGTGAAGTCTTATGACTCACACAGAAAAATTAATTGAGGTTAAACAACTTCGGCAATTTTTTACCGTCAAAAAAACCTTCAACCTGCGCGGGAAGCACGAAGACGTGCTTAAAGCTGTGGATGACGTCAGCCTTTTTATTCATAAGGGTGAAACATTAGGGCTGGTCGGTGAATCGGGATGCGGCAAGACTACCCTGGGCAAGACATTACTGCATCTCATCCCCCCCACAGGCGGTGAGGTGTTTTATGAAGGGAGATCGCTCGAGAAGATGAGCCGCGAGGAACTGCGGCTGATGCGGTTAAAAATGCAGATTGTTTTCCAGGACCCATACGGCTCGCTCAACGCCCGGATGACGGTCGGAGACATGCTTCAAGAACCCATGCTTTACCATAAGTTGTGCTCAAAGAAAGAAAGCGAGGAGCGTGTTCAGGAACTTTTCCGGATTGTGGGGCTGAGACCATTCCACGCACACCGTTACCCGCACGAATTCTCGGGCGGTCAGCGTCAGCGAATTGCCATCGCGCGTGCCCTTTCCGTCAATCCTTCATTCATCGTATGTGATGAGCCGGTATCCGCGCTGGACGTTTCAGTTCAATCTCAAATCCTCAACTTATTCGCTGATTTAAAAGAACAGCTCAATCTCACCTACCTATTCATTTCACACGACTTGTCTGTCGTTCGACATGTCTCTAACCGGATTGGGGTGATGTATCTCGGAAAACTGGTTGAACTGGCAAAAGAGGACGATTTGTATAACAATCAAATGCATCCCTATACCCACGCCCTCTTTGATGCCATGCCCGTGCCGCGTGCCGGCGTGAGATTAAAAAGAGCCGTGTTGAAGGGAGACCTGCCAAGCCCGATCAATCCCCCCGCGGGATGCCGTTTTCATGGCAGATGCCCAAAATGCATGGATATCTGTACCCGAAAAACCCCTGAACTAATCGATATGGGCAACGAGCACATGGTCGCCTGTCATTTGTATTCTTAAAAATTGCTCACAAAGGACTCTTTATGGAAAAGTTTGAAAATGCATCATTTGAAGAAATTCGAGACGTTACTTTTGCAGAACCTTCACCGGATGGTAAATTCATTTTATATGGCGTGGGTGGATTAAGTTATGAAAAGGATAAGAATCTTGGATGGTTGTATCTGTACGATATTCAAAATCAGCAGAGCCGCCAGCTAACTTATTCGGGTGATGAAGGGATTGCGGTTTGGTTGGATGAACGTACGGTACTGTTTTCTGGCATACGCGGTGAACCACCCAAAGACCCGGTGACGATTTTTTACGCGCTTGATATTTTCGGCGGCGAGGCATACGAGCTTTTTAGAGTTCCGCTGGCAAACGCCGTAGCCCGCAGCCTTGGCAATGACCGGTTCATGATTTACGCTACCTATGACAATTCACCGGCAGAGGATGGTCAGCAAAAATTGTGGGAAGTGTACGATGAGTATCCCTATCATGCAGATGGTCGCAGCTATGTCAATAAAAAACGCGCCCGGATTTGGGTCTTTGACAAGAACAGCGGAGAATTAGCCCCTTTGACAGAACCGTTTTTCCAGGCGAACCAGGTGATGAATAACCGCGTTGTACCTATCCTTTCGGAGGATAAAAAACGCCTGTATTACTGGGGTGAAACATTTACGAGTATGTCACGCCCCACCGGTGATGCCTATGTTTATGATTTTGAAAAGGGCGAAAGCAGGCTTCTATTTAAAAACAATCGTTATATGCTGGTGGATTGTGTTGAAAATGATGGAAGGTTATTCTTCCTCGGTGTCATTCTTGCCGGTGAAGGCTTCTGCAGCTCGGATTTGATTTCAATTGGTCCAAATGAAACTGAATACCGGCTGGATATTTCGAAGGATGACCTGGAAGGCATATTCCATGATGGCAGCCGTTTGCACCTCGTTTTTGCGATAAATGACAAAACAGAGATATTTACCTGGATACCCGGTCAAGAGCCTGAATTTCTGTATTCACCCGATTACAAGGTGGAAGGGAAAATTTTCTTTGTAAATGGGACAGCATATTATCCTGGGCGTTCGCAAATGGGCATGAGACAATTGGTGGAATATAGGGATGGAACATGCCGTGCAGTGACGAATGTAGGGAATGCTTTCCTAAAAAAATATAGCCTTTCGCCTTGTGAACCGATACTGGTGAAATGCGCTGAAGGACATACCGTATATGGATGGGTTTTAAAACCTTACGGCTATACACCAGGAAAAAAATACCCGGGGCTCCTGATTATCCATGGAGGTCCGCAAGCAGCCTACATTAATAATCTTAATTTTAATATGCAGCGTTTTGCTGCTGAAGGATATTTTGTGTTTTTCTGTAACCCACGCGGTTCCAGCAATTACGGTCGTGCCCACATGGACCTGGAGGGCAAATTCGGGACGATCGATTACGATGACATCATGGCTTTTACCGATGAGGTGTTGCGCCAATACCCTGATCTCGATGCAGAACGATTGGGCGTTACAGGCGGAAGTTATGGCGGGTATATGACCAATTGGATTATCGGTCACACCGATCGCTTCAAAGGCGCCATTGCTCAATGCAGTATTTCCAACTGGGTAAGCATGTATGGTTGTTCAGACCTGTCCTATTTTGTTGAATGGGGGCAATGCGGCACCCCATGGCGCAACGTTGAGAAACTGTGGGCGCATTCGCCCCTCAAATATGCTGATCAATGCCACACGCCGACCCTGTTTTTGCAAAACGATAAAGATTTTCGTTGCCCGGTGGAACAAGCGGAGCAAATGCTGACAGCCTTGATTGAGCATAATGTGCCAGCACGAATGGTGCTATTCCACGATGCGAGTCATACCGTTATGTCGCCACAACAACGACGTCGTAACAACGATGAGATCATCACCTGGCTGGACAGGTATGTAAAGGGCTGAGATAGAGCCAATTTTATAGAATAAAGAAGAGGCATATTAATGAATAGAAGCACTTTAACGCGCGAACAGCGTGAAAACGATTACGAATATTTGTGGCGGGTTCTGAATGAGTGTTTTCCGATGCGAGGTACCATGCAAAGGCTGGGCTATGATTGGGATGCGATAAAAGCGGAATGCCAACCTGCCGTGTTGGATGCCTGCACCGATCTTGAATTTTGCCGTGCTCTTAACAATGTATTCAAACGAATGGATCATTTTGCTCACCTGATGTTGTTTAACGGGCGTATGTACAGAGCCTACCAAAAAATGTACAAGGCATTTGAGGATGGGGCTTATGAGAATATGGATCGTGAAGCTTTTGCCCCATGGATCGAGGCAGTACATCAGCCACATAGTGAAAAGTTTTACGAGTTCCTGGACGAAACAGACGATGCCGGCAGGGAATTTTATGCGAAAGACGAGCCGCATGAAAGCCTTGCACAGGATAAATATGCAAGGAAACCGGGACCCACGGTATCCTGTATGATGCTCCCCGGAGATGTGGCATATCTGAAGATACCCACGTTAGATATGCTCAAAATTATTGAGGATCGCCCGGTACTGTTCGACTTTTACGCAAAAGCGAAAAGCTGCAAAGACCTGATTATTGATATTCGGGGAAACGGCGGGGGAGCTACGGATTATTGGGATAAACTCCTTGTCGCTCCCACCTTAAAGGAAACCCTCCCTGAAGAGGTCTACATGCTTTTTGCGATAAGCCCTCTCAACGAAGCGTATATCACAGCAAGCTCAAATAACAAAAATGAACCTTTTGGGGAAATTCGCCCGATGTCTGAGCTGCCTGATTTCCCGAATTTCCACGATGAATATCTGACACAGGCTACACACTTTGTGCAAGCCACCTGGAAACATGAGCCTGATTTGGAACACCCCTTTGAAGTTGGCAGAAGATGGCTCTTGACTGATAAGCTGGTGTATTCCTCCTCGGAAGGTTTTGCCGTCTTTTGCAAGAGTAGCGGCTGGGCGACCATCGTCGGTGAACGTACCGGTGGTGACGGGATTGGCATTACCCCATTTCATGCTGTACTTCCGGAGAGCGGGCTTCTGATGCGTTACAGTGCCATGCTCGGTCTTAATAACGATGGAGGATGTAACGCTGAATATCACACCACTCCCGAAATCGAATGCAATCCATCCGATGCCCTCGCAGTATGCCTTGCCCATATCACAGAACTGAATGTGGAGAAAAACCATGCTTAATACCGATGTTCAGGAAATGGTAGCAAAGGAATTTGCCTGTTTAAAAGATGTACTATTTTTGAGTTCATCATTCACAACAATGCCTCCTGAACGGGTGCAGAAGGTATATAGAGATTTTCTTGGCAAGTGGCTTTCAATATTTCCGAATGATGATTGGTGGATGTGGATAAAAGAAGCTGTGCAGCAAGGGCGCGAGGAGGTTGCAAAGCTGCTAAATTGTTCTGCTGAAGATATTGCCTTTGTCAAGAACACCACGGAGGGTATTGGTATTATCGCAGCCGGTTATCCGTGGGAGAAAGGGAAAAATATCGTTATCCCGGAACAAGAGCATGCTGCCTGCCTGCACAGTTGGTTACCCCTACCGGGTAAAGGGATTCCCCTAAAACCGGTCAAAGCGAAAGACCCACAAAAAGGTTTAACGGCTGACGATATCATTGATAAGATGGATGATCACACGCAGGCTGTCGTATTATCTGTGATTCAGTTTTTGGATGGCGCATTCATCGATATGGAAAAACTGGGCAAGATATGCAAGAGCAGAAATGTCCTACTGATTGTCGATGCGATTCAAGCAGTCGGGCGCGTTGATGTGGATGTCAAGAAATGGAATATCGACTGGCTTGCCTGTGGCTCTCATAAAGGGCTGCTTTCCATGGAGGGGGGTGGCATTGTCTATTGCCATCCTGACCTGGTTCAGAAAGTTATTCCCCCTTATATTGGAATGGAAGGAACGACCACGCGCAGCCATATTCTGGAACCAGATGGAATGCAGATCCAATTCAAGCCCGGTGCAGCCAGGTTTGAAGGCGGCAGTGTTAATACGTTAGGCGCGTTATGTATCACCGAAGCCTGCCAGATGCTCAATGCTATTGGGATGACCAACATCGAGCGCCACATCCTTGACCTGGAAGCGTATTGCCTGCAAAAACTGGGAAGCAACAGGAATAGAGTGCGTGTCGCGGGTGAACGACCATCGGGTATCATCATGCTTGATTTTCCTGAAGAGCATAGAGAAGACGTAGTGACCATATTAAGCAAATATCGGATTAATGCCACCATACGTCCTGACAATGTCCGTTTTTGTATCAGTTTTTTCAATACCCAACCGCAGATGGAAATTTTAGCAAAAGCCCTTGTCGAATTACAGAATGTGTAAAGTGTTGTGAAGGTTTACTTACTGGTTCAGTAACCAGTAGTGCAAAGAAGGTGAGCCAGAATTGCCGGGATGAATGCGCAAGTGCATTTAATAAGCAAATTCTGGCTCACAGTTTTTTAACACTTTGCCATAAACTGTTTACTTCCGGTGTTGTCCCCAAAGCTGCTTTGATGCATTAGAAAGAGCCATTCGCCCAGGAAACCGGGAAGCCTGTGATCTCCATGTTTGGAAATGGGGCAAACCTCGCTGTGCCTGAAGATTGACGAGTCCAAACCCTCCAACTTGACTCCGAACGACCAGAAATGGTCGTTTTGATTTGGGGATGGGGGAAATTGTAACTGAATTCTTTTTTTGAAAACCGGTAAGGGGATATTCGAAGACATGTTTTGCAATTCAATTAAGAGAAAACTGATATTGACTTTTATCTAAATACTTCCTATAATGAAATTAATAAAAACTTGAAATCATTTAAAAAATAAAATAAATAAAAAACATGGAAATTTCGATCGAATCAGTTATTGAACAATTAACCCAGAAAGGTCTCCGGCTTTCTTACCAACGTATCAAGGTGCTGGAATACCTGTATCAGAAAGGAGGTCACCCCACAGTCGACGAGATCTTCTGCGCCCTGTCTGGCGATATCCCTTCTCTTTCTAAAGTGACCGTGTACAACACAATTCATACCCTGGTTGACGCAGGGTTGGTGAAGGTTGTGGATATTGACGGTACAGAAAAACGTTATGATATCGTTCTGACCGAGCACGGACATTTCCTGTGCACGACCTGTGGAACGATTTATAACTTTGAGATCGACATCGATCAGATCGCTGTTGAAGGGCTGGATACATTCGAGATCTCACAGAAAAATGTTACTTTCAGAGGGCTCTGCCCGGATTGCCGCAAGCCATCCGAAGAACGGGAATAAATCAGAAGAGGAAATCCCTCAGCCTCAAGAAACGACGCAGTATACGCGATTGACCTGTAATGGTATTCGAATAGTTCCGAAAATATAGGAGAGAATCAAATGAATAAGGATAGCGATCATATACACACGACTGGTCGAGGTACGACAAACCGCGACTGGTGGCCCAATCAAATCAATCTCAAGATCCTACACCAGAATTCCCCCCTGGCTAACCCGATGGGTGAGGGGTTTAACTACGCAGAAGAATTTAAAAAACTTGATCTTACCGCCTTGAAAAATGACCTCTACGCGCTGATGACAGAATCACAGGATTGGTGGCCCGCCGATTACGGGCACTACGGCGGTCTCTTCATCCGGATGGCGTGGCACAGCGCCGGAACGTATCGGGTTGGGGATGGTCGCGGTGGTGCGGGTTCGGGCACGCAGCGATTTGCGCCGCTCAATAGCTGGCCCGATAATGCAAACCTGGACAAGGCGCGCCGGTTGCTCTGGCGGATCAAGAAGAAATACGGGAAAAAAATATCGTGGGCTGACTTGATGGTGTTGGCAGGAAACTGTGCCCTGGAATCCATGGGGTTCAAAACCTTCGGCTTTGCTGGCGGACGTGAGGACGTTTGGGAGCCAGAAGAGGATATTTACTGGGGCAGTGAAGCTGAATGGCTTGGCGATAAGCGCTATACCGGTGACAGGAACCTGGAAAACCCCCTGGCTGCGGTGCAGATGGGCTTGATCTACGTAAACCCGGAAGGACCGAACGGTCAACCCAGCATTCTTGCCTCTGCCCGCGATGTGCGCGAAACCTTTGCACGCATGGCGATGAACGATGAGGAAACGGTTGCGTTGATTGCCGGCGGGCATACCTTTGGTAAATCCCACGGTGCGGGACCGGCTACCCACGTGGGACCTGAGCCCGAAGCAGCCCCGATTGAGGCGCAGGGTCTTGGCTGGATCAGCAGCTATGGCACGGGGAAAGGCGATGATACCATCACCAGCGGTATTGAAGGCTCGTGGACGCCGAAACCAACCCAATGGGACATGGGGTATTTCGATATGTTGTTCAATTACGAATGGGACCTGGTGAAGAGCCCGGCTGGCGCCTGGCAATGGGTTCCGGTCAATCCGGCTGAAGAGCATCTCGCGCCGGCGGCTCATGACCCTTCCAAACGGGTGACGACGATGATGACAACGGCAGATATGGCGCTGAGAATGGACCCGGCTTATCGCGCCATTGCGTTGCGCTTCCGCGAGAACCCGGAGGAATTTGCAGATGCATTTGCCCGCGCATGGTTCAAGCTGACCCACCGCGATATGGGTCCGCGCTCACGTTATCTCGGACCGGAGGTCCCTGCAGAAGAACTGATCTGGCAAGACCCCATTCCAGCCGTCGATCATCCACTGGTTAATGCGGCAGACATTGCAGACCTCAAGGCGAAAATTCTTGACTCTGGATTGTCCATCTCTAAGCTCGTCAACACTGCCTGGGCGGCGGCTTCCACCTTCCGCGGTTCCGATAAGCGCGGCGGCGCCAATGGGGCGCGCATTCGCCTTGCACCGCAAAAAGATTGGGAAGTGAACCAGCCCGAACAACTGGAAAAGGTCCTTGGAACCCTGCAGGGAATTCAGAAGGTGTTCAACAGCAACCAGCCGGATAGCAAGAAGGTGTCACTGGCGGATATGATCGTTTTGGGTGGCTGTGCAGCGATTGAACAGGCAGCCAGGAATGCCGGTTACGATGTGACCGTTCCATTCACGGCGGGGCGCATGGATTCATCACAGGAACAGACAGATGTGGACTCCTTTTCCGTGCTTGAACCGGCTGCGGATGGCTTCCGCAACTATCAAAAAGCGAAATATGCGGTCAAGGCAGAGGAACTGCTGTTGGACCGGGCACAACTGTTGACGCTGACCGCCCCTGAGATGACGGTGCTGATTGGTGGTATGCGCGTTCTGAATGCCAACTTTGGGCAATCTCAACACGGGGTCTTCACCCAACGTCCTGAGGCGCTTAGCAATGACTTCTTCACCAACCTGCTAGACATGAACACGGTGTGGAAGCCTACACCGGAAAACGAAGAACTTTTCGAGGGTTGTGACCGCTCAACGGGTGCCAAAAAATGGACCGCTACTCGTGTTGACCTGGTCTTCGGTGCAAACTCGCAGTTGCGCGCCCTGGCGGAAGTGTATGCGGCTGACGATTCTCAGGAGAAGTTCCTGCATGACTTCATCGTCGCATGGAACAAAGTGATGAACCTTGACCGTTTTGACCTCAAGTAAGCGCAGCGTTGAGCGCCTTTGAGGGTATCCGACGAGGCGTGAGAAAGAGCGGTGAAAATTTCCAGCCCATCGGGCGGCGAAATGCCTCCTGATGGGCTGGTGGTATTGTCGGGAAAACAAGAGAACAGGCTGACCCGACCTGTAACGGCGCAACTTTTTATTCCCCGGCTTTAATCCACCTGGCGAAAATAACGCATCGTGCTCTGGAAATTTCCAAGATCAATATGCAGACCGTCTTCTACCCAGGCTGTGCCGGAGCGTGCCCGCGCGTCTCCTTCGATTTGATAGAGCGCATTGGGTTCAAGCCCTTGCAGCCGTACTCTCGGGAGTGAGGTGGGTTCCGGTATGTATGTGCGAAAGGCGAATAATAGCCCTTCACGCTGATCTTTGCTGAGATATTGAATTGCGCTAAAGTTTCCTGCACTGACAGGGATGAGCCGGTACTGGTCCCCGAATTGAACGATGTGCCGGATGTTCTTATACATCGAGATGAACTTTGCTGCTTCCACCCGTTCTAATGCGTTCCATTTCGCCAGGTGAGCGCCGATCCCCAGAGCGCCACACATGCTGACATGAAAGCGAAATTCCAGGGGCAGGATATGTTTTCCGGCGTCCGTTACCCAGGCTTCCATCGTGCAGGCAGGGAATACCTGAGAGAAGCCTTCTTGAATCGAGAGGCGCGTGGTGGCATCGGTGTTGTCGCTGACCCAGATTTGATCGGCAAAACGCAGGATGCCAAGATCCACCCGCCCGCCGCCCCCCGAACAGCTTTGCCAGACCACGTCCGGGTGTTTCTGGCGCAGTTTGCCCCACAAAAGATACAACCCTTCCACATACCTTACCCACAACTCGCGTGGGTCTCCAGGCGCTTCCTGCCACCCCGGTTCGCTGACATTGCGGTTCATATCCCATTTGATGAAGCGAATGTTGTTTTGGGTGAGCAGGTTGTCGAGTACTGAAAACAAGTACTGCTGGACATCGGAACGCGCCAGATTTAAGATGAGCTGGTTGCGTCCTTCGCTCCGAGGGCGGTTGGGGAAGTGGATGACCCAATCCGGGTGCGCCCGGTACAAGTCGCTGTCCGGGTTGACCATTTCGGGTTCGATCCACAAGCCAAATTCCATGCCGAGATCGTTGACTTTTTGAATGAGGGGGGATAAACCGTCTGGAAATTTCTTCTCATCCGCCCACCAATCGCCCAACCCTGCACGGTCATCTTTCCGCCCATGAAACCAGCCATCATCGACCACGAAAAGCTCCACCCCAATCTCGGCTGCAATTTCTGCCAGTTCAGTTTGCGATCTTTCATTCACATCAAATGCTGTCGCTTCCCAGGAGTTGTAGAGCACGGGATGGATTTTTTTGCCGTGCGGCAAAAGATGCTCTCGAATATGGTCGTGTAAATTTCTGCTGGCTGCCCCAAATCCGTTGGGGGTAAAGCCTGCCAGGGAAGGGGGTGTCGAAAAGGTGGCATTTTTCTTCAGTTGCCATGTGAAATCCCAATCATTCAACCCGATGTGAATGCGCGTCGAAGAAAAGTCGGTCACTTCGGCTGCGATTTTCCAGTTGCCACTCCACGCCAGAACACCATACCAGACATCTCCATGCGCTTCACTCGCGGTGCCATCATCCACAGCAAACCAGGGGTTATGGTGATGGCTCGTGGTGAGTCTGCGGCTTTCCAGAACTTTCATCCCAGGTGTCAAACGCTCATGGTGGCGGTGCATTTCATCATTCCAGCGACCGGTTAGATGCGTGAGCCAATAGCGATCTCCGGGCGACAAGTGCCATACCGCCGAAAGGACGCGGGTAATGGCAATGGGGTCGTCTCCTAGATTGGTGATGGATACCCGGCGTTCTATCAAGTCCTGCGCTTCATGGAGGTGGTAATGGAGCATAATCTGCAGCGGATAATGCTCATCCTGGAAGCGCAAGCGCAGTTCCGGTAAGGCACCGGGGAGTATTTCAAACGATTGGTACCTGGCGCGCAGGTCACGGACCTGGTCTGGAAAAATAACCATGATACCCGGTTCCGTGAACTTCATTCCACAATACGTTGGGTACTCTTCGGGCGTCAGATGGGCGGCGTTATTAAATGAAGCCCAGTTCTGGCATGATGGGGGAGAAGGGTAATCGCTTAGTGCGGGCAGACGCCTGCCCCAGTAGCTGTGCGCCAGCAGGTTTTCTGAGTTAATCCCAAATGCATAACCCGTATGGGCGGTTTCAAGGATCCAGGAGTTTTTCAGGGAGCGAACAGGCATCTTCTGCTTTCCAGTTTATTGAGATGGTTTGTTACTTACGCTTTTTGTTGGTATTTTTCCAAAACATCATGGCAGAGAGCATGAGTTTTGAGGGCATCTTCATAACTGCTATAGAGCAAGCCCGGATCGTTATTTTTTATAGCTTCAATGAAGGCACGGTCTTCACTCAGGAAGGGATCATTCCGCAGTCGAATTTCGCGTTTCTCTGCACCTGTTTCAAAAATCACTTCTGTTTGTGTGATGGTAATTAGAGCCCCTTCACACACCAGTTTAACATAAATTTCGTGCGGTTTACTCAAAATACAGGTGGCTGAAAACACCGCTGGAACGCCGCCATCGAATTGGACTAACGCTGCGCTGACATCGGCAACATCCAAAATGGGGTAGGCGGGACGCTGATGGGTTGAGCCCAGGGCTTCGACCGCTTTTCCTTCTCCCACCAGGTAGCGTGCCAGGTCAAATAAATGGGTAGCCTGCTCCACCATTTGCCCGCCGCTTGTCGCCTGGCGATGCCACCATGTTGGCGGAGGTGTTGAATCATGCCAGGCTGCCAGTACCATCCGCGCCGGGTTCTCTTTGAGAAAATTCTTCACTTCAGGGATCGTATCCATCGCGCGCCAATGGTATCCAACTGCTGCGATCAATTTACTTTCACGGATTTTTCTCCCGATTTTTTCACCTGTACTACGGTCGGCAGAGAGCGGTTTTTCCACAAAAATCGGGATCCCTTTTTCAATGAACGCCAGTTCGATCTCTCCATGCTCCGATGGCGGTACGGTGATCCAGGCTGCATCCACCGTTTCGTGCGCGAGAAGGTCTTTCACAGAAGTGTACCTATTTCCCCCCCAGCGTTGAGTAGCAACATCCAGCTCTTTTGTGACGGGTGAAACATGCCCAACAATTTCCAGATCGGTCTCTTTGACCAGATTTCCAAGATGGCGGTTTGCGACCCAGCCTGTCCCAATAAATGCGATTTTCATACATTCCTCCGTATCAGATGATGGTTTCAGTAGTCTAACAGCACTTTTACTGCGGTTCCAGGGTCAGTGTCGATTAAGCGGTACGCCTCGGCAGCCTGGGAATAGGGAAAGCGTTTTCCGATCATGGGGAAGATTACCAGTCGTCCGGTTTCAAGCAGGTTCAGCGCAGTGCGTTCGATACGTTTTGTGTCCCACATTGGATAATTTCGGTGCGGCATTCCCCAAACCGGCATACTGGAGATGAGCGTCAGGCGGTTATGGTGCCACTCCGCCCCCAGGTTCAAGAGATTGCCGTTGCCCTTGTAATAACTGGCTGTCACCAGGATGCCGCCTGGATGAACAGAACGGATTGCGGTTTGCAAGGCAGCGTAAGCTCCTGAAATTTCAATGGCTACGTCTACACCCTTATTTCCAGTCAGCTTTTTGATCTCGATGCCTGCATCACATTGACTTGCATCCAAACACTGATCTGCGCCAAACTGTTCTGCCAGTTCAAGGCGACTGGGAAGGACATCCACTGCAAAAATTTGTTCTGCCCCGTTTAAACGCGCTATCTGGATGGACAGGAGCCCCAATGCGCCCATGCCAAACACAGCCACGTTATCCCCCACCTTGATTTGCGCATCATGAACCGCTTGAAGTGCAAAAATGGTTGGATCCAAAAAAAGTGCTGTTTCGGGTTTCATGCCTTCACTCAATAAGAACAGGTCTTCTTCCTTGCAAACATTCGTGGGTCGGTGAGGCATTCCTCCGTGCACACTGTCGCCGGGTTTGAATTTTTTCACTTCCGAACCCGTTTCCATCACCGTGCCCGCCAGCCAGGAGCCCAGGTTGCAGGGGTAAAGCCCTTTGTTTTCAGCGGGACAGAAGAGACGTAAGGCAGGATCAAACTGTTGGTTCAAAAACGGTGTGTTGCCCTGGTACAATGCCATCTCGGTTCCGGTTTTTATACCGCTGACCAGGCTTTTGACTCGAACCTCATCGGGTCGTATTTCTGTTTCTGTATAGTCTTGAAATTCTATTGTTCTTGGTGCTGTAACGAGAAATTCTTGGGGCATAATGTGTCCTTTCTTGTAGCAGAGATTATCCTTTAAGCGCGCCTGCAATCAACCCGCGCATAAATTGCCGTTGAAAAATGATATAGACCACAATGAGAGGCAGGGTCGCCAGGGTTACGCCTGCCGCAACCAGCCCATAGTTCATTGTATACCGCCCTGAAAAAAACATGAGACCCAACGCAATCGGTCGCAGCGATTCTTCATTGAGAAACAAGAGCGGCATTAAAAAGGCATTCCATGTCCAGGTAAATTGAAAAACAACCAGGGTTGATACGGCTGGACCAGCCAGCGGCAGCATGATTTTGAAAAAAACGCCAAATTCAGTGCATCCATCAACCCGTGCTGCATCGGTCAGGTCAGCCGGTAGATTATGGAAAAACGCCTGCATTAGAAAGATGCCAAATGGCAGCCCTAATGCAATGGCTGGTAGGATCATCGCCCAATAACTACCCAGTAATTTAAGGTTCTGAAGATCATAATACATAGGAATCATAATGGATTGAAACGGAACCATTAAACCCAATAAGAAAATGACGAACAGTAATTTGGACCCTACAAACTTCAACCTGCCAAAAGCATACCCCGCCAGGCAGGAAAGCGCCACGACCCCTGTTACCGTAGGTATGGTGACGATGATAGAATTTCCAAAATATTGGTTAAACCGACCAACCGTCCAGGCTTTTGCCAGGTTTTCCCAGTGCAGGACGGTGGGGAGAGAAAATGGATCCTTAAAAATCTCAGGGGAAGATTTTAAGGCTGCCATCCACATCACAAAGATGGGGACGATGGAAATGAGGCAAAAAATGATTAAGATCGTGTATTTGACGAAACTCAGTGCGCTCTTTTGCATTTATGCTTCCACCTTTTCCCGAAATTTTATGAAACTGACCGATGCGACCAACGAGAGCAGTGTCATCACCATCGACAAAGCAGACCCATACCCGACCGAATTGAGCTGAAAGCTCTGTTTGTAGGTGTAGGTTGCAATGAGCTCTGTGCTGTTTGCCGGACCTCCGCCGGTCATGATGTAGACAATATCAAAAACGTTCAAACCCCCAATCATCGTGTATGCAATAATCATGGTGAGGACGCTGCCCAGTTGTGGAATGGTGACATGCAAGAAGCGTTGAAATGAATTTGCACCGTCGATATTGGCGGCATCGTATAGCTCAGTGTCTACATTCTGCATCCCTGCCATTAATACAACCAGACAGAAGCCAAAATAGCTCCAGATGGCTGTGATCAATACCATGTAAAGCGCCAGGTTCGGATCGCCCAGCCATCCACGGCTGAGGTTGCCCAGCCCCACAATTTCCAATAGCCTGTTCAACATACCGTAGATCGGGTTATAAACCCACCCCCAAATAATACCCACCACCACAGGTGAAAGCATCACCGGCATAAAGTAAACCGTGCGAAAAAAAGTTCTTCCTTTAAGGTTTTTACTGGACAGCAATACCGCCAATAATAAACCGATAAGAATTGGCGAAATTGTGCCCAGGATCACCCAGGTGAAGTTGTGACCCAATGCTTTCCACATCAACTCATCTTTCAGCAGCCTGGCATAATTTTCCAAGCCGATGAAAATCTTTTGAGGATTAATCCCATTCCAATCTGTCAGGCTGATATAGATGGATTGAACAAATGGGACAATGAAAAAAACAAAATATAGTGCAAAGGCAGGGAAGACAAATAGAAACCCATATTTGTTTTGGTTTAGCCACAGCCTCAGATGGTATGACGGGCGTTTTGAAAGACGTTTAGCTTCATCCACTTGAACCTCAAAGAACTTGATGGATGGAGCGAGGAAGGTTGCTCCCCTCGCTCCATCGAGAAGATTTCTCCGTATATCCCTCTAAGTCTGTTATTTAGCCTTGTCCGCTTCCCAGGCTTCCTGTAATTCCTGGGCGAGTTGCTCGGGTGTTTTAAGACCCAGCAACACTGCCTGGTAACCGTCTCCTTGCAAGGTATTGAAATTATCCCCAGCCAGCACATCGATGTTGTACCCAAGGGGTACGGT
>CAYRRA010000045.1:0-24770 GCA_964426355.1 uncultured Anaerolineaceae bacterium | reverse complement strand
TTACAACCTAATCATAGTTTGAGGCTCTTTTTTCTACAACATTTTAGCGCTCCCTCTGAATGTGCTAGAATTAGGGGCAACCATGAGGTGATTCTTTGATTTGTTTAAGAAAGACGGCAATGCTGTGATGCAAGCTTGAGGGCTTGTTAGAGGAGTGAAAAATGAGAAGAATAGCAGTGTTAACCAGTGGAGGCGATGCCCCAGGAATGAATGCAGCCATTCGTGCTGTTGTTCGCACGGGAATCCATCATGGTCTCGATGTGATGGGCGTTCAACAGGGATATGAAGGGTTACTGACCGGCAGGCTTTCTCCGATCGGCGTTCGCGAGGTAGGAGGTATTATTCAACGCGGAGGAACCATTTTGGGGAGCGCTCGTTGCCCAGAATTTAAAACCATTCATGGACAGCAGAAAGCTTTGCGGGTACTCAATCAATATGAGATCGACGGATTAGTTGTGATTGGCGGCAATGGTTCACAACAAGGCAGTTTTGCCTTACACAAACTGGGCTTTCCGGTTGTAGGTGTTGCTTCAACAATCGATAATGATCTGTTTGGCGCTGATATCACGCTCGGTGTGGATACCGCATTGAATATTGCGCTTGAAGCTATCGACCGCCTCAAGATAACAGCTTCCTCGCATCAACGAGCTTTTTTGGTTGAGGTGATGGGCAGGAATTTTGGTTACCTGGCTCTCATGTCTGCCATAGCCGGCGGCGCAGAAGCCGTTGTTTTACCCGAAGTAGAGACTGACCCGGAAGAAATTGCCAGGATCATTCAAGAAGCTTATGAGCATGGCAAAGCACACGCAATTGTAGTTGTGGCTGAAGGTGCCACATACAATGCGAATAAATTAATGGAATATTTTCAACAACATGAAGAGCGATTGGGCTTTAAATTGCGGTCAACCATACTGGGTCATGTTCAGCGTGGCGGAAACCCTGGCGCTTTTGATCGAATATTGGGGACGCGGTTGGGCTCTGCTGCGGTCGAGTATCTCATCAAGGAGCAACCTGGTGTCCTGGCAGCATTGAAGCAGGGAGAGATAAAGAGTATTCCGTTGGAAGAGGTTGTTTCCAACTCGAAGAACCTTGATTTGAGCCTTTTTCACCTGGCAAAGATCATGGATTGATTTTTCGCATAGAATTAGCGAAAAGAAGATGAACGTAATTCTTGGTCGAGGAAATTATTGGTGAAGCGCATCGTTGTGATTTTCATTCTGCTGTTTGAAAGTTTAATCTTATTCACAGGTTGTTCTTCGGACAACAAAAAACCTGTTGTTACCGAAAGTTTCGGCATTACCGCGACCGATCGGATTGTTATCGATACCCCCTTTGTCTTCACAGAAACGCCTGTGATGATTCAATCTGTTGTGGTTCCAACAGCTACTGTGCCTGTTGAACCTGCACCTTCTGCCACCATTGAGATACCCACACAGACACTCACTGAGGAATCCTCCAGAGATGACTGGGTCTGGCATGATTCGGAACTACCGGTGACAGCCCCCATCTTACTCTACCATCACATCACCCCGGAAGAGATTGACAATGAGTATTACCTGGCTCTTGATTTATTTGAACAGCACATGGAATGGGTTACACAGCAAGGATACACGACTATCACGATTTCGCAGTTGGCAGATGCATTGACAAAAGGGACGTATCTGCCAGAAAAACCAATTCTCATCACGTTCGATGATGGATATGATGACCTTTATCAATATGCTTATCCGGTGATGAAATCACGCGGTATGGTCGCAACGGCATATTTAATCGGTTTTTGCTTGGATGCAGAAGGGTGTATCAGCACCGAGCAGGTGCGTATGATGGCGGAATCAGGATGGGAATTTGGCGTTCACAGCATGTCTCACCAAAACCTGACAACGGTATCTGATCTTAACTACGAAATGTATCAACCGCGGGTGTTGTTGGAAAGGAAATTAAACCTGCCATTGACCACCTTTGCATACCCGTATGGAGCCGGCAATGATTTTATTTACCGGAAATCATGGCAGTACGGTTATAGTGCGGCGGTGGGATTGGGCAAGCATGTCAGCCATTATCCCTGGTCGCTGTTTTATCTGAGCCGAATGGTGATATCTGACGGCATGACAACCAACGATCTTGAAGCCATCATCCAGGAAGCAAGAATGAACGATGGCTTCTAAGAATTCAATTATTTCATCCGCAGGTAAGCTTCGATAAATCCATCCAGCTCGCCATCCAGGACGGCTTGTGTGTTTCCGGTCTCAAACTCTGTGCGGTGGTCTTTGACCATCTGGTAAGGGTGGAGTACATACGAGCGAATCTGGCTGCCCCATTCTGCTTTGGTAAACTCGCCTTTAATCTCAGCCACTTCTTCACTTTGCTTTTGTTTCTGGATTTCCAACAAACGGGAACGTAGAACGCGCATCGCATTTTCACGATTCTGTACCTGAGATCGTTCGTTTTGACAGGTAACCACAATACCTGACGGGGTATGGGTAATCCGTATGGCAGTGGCGTTCTTCTGTACATTCTGACCGCCTGCCCCAGAAGACCGAAATACATCCACTCGCAGATCATCTGGGTTAATTTTGACCTCAGGGTCATGCGACGTAACTTCTGGCAGTACTTCAATCAGGGCAAAAGAGGTGTGCCTGCGGTGATTTGAATCGAAGGGGGAAAGGCGAACCAGTCGATGTACTCCCTTTTCCGCCCGGAGAAAACCATACGCAAATCGCCCATCAACAGCGATGGTCGTGCTCTTGATTCCCGCTTCTTCACCCTGTGTGAGGTCGAGAATATCCGTCTCAAAGTGATGTTGTTCTGCCCAACGCAAGTACATTCGCATGAGCATTTCAGCCCAATCCTGCGAATCGGTTCCGCCCGCACCAGCGTGAATTGCCAGCAGTGCCCCCCCTTTATCATACGGTCCTGAAAGAAGCACATCCATTTCACGTTGGGATAATTCTTTCTGGATTGCTTCCAATTCATGCGTCAGTTCATCACGCAGGCTCTCATCTTCAAACTCAGCCAATTCAAGTGAGGTGGAAATCCGATTTTCCAGGTTTTTCCAACCCTGGATTTCGTCGCGCAGATCGGTGAATTTTTTCATCAGCGTCTGTGCGTTCGCGTAATCATCCCACAGGTCAGTGGCTTCGGTTTTACTTTGAAGAAACGCTAATTCTTTTTCTTTTTCTGCTAAGTCAAAGATGCTCCTGAAGGATGTTGTATTGTTGGCGGCAACCCTTAAATTGTTCGATTAAATCTTGCATTTTGTATCCTTAATAAAAGGTTTATGTCTCGTAAAGAGTAGAAATTACGATTGAAAACAAAGATTCAGGTGGTCAGTTCAATATTTCTGGTTGGAATTTGGATACGACAAATTGTGCGAACCGGTCAGGATGCTGTCGACGAATTTCTCTCGGTCGAATGGTTCCATATCTTCCATTTTTTCGCCTAAACCAGCGAAAAGAATGGGCACACCGAGTTCCTGCTGGATTGCAAAGGTCATCCCACCTCGAGCAGAAGAGTCCAGTTTGGCGAGGATGATCCCATTGATATCCACAGCCTGTTTGAATGACCGTGCCTGGATTAATGCGTTTTGACCCGTGGTGGCATCCAGGATTAACCATACCGCATGGGGAGCACCCGGAAGGGCTTTTCCACAAACACGATGCACTTTTTTAAGCTCTTCCATCAAATTGTACCGGGTATGCAGCCTGCCAGCCGTATCCACAATAACGATATCGATTTTTCTGGCGATGGCGGATTGGATGGCATCGAATGCGACTGCGCCTGGATCACTGTTGGGTTGTCCGCTGATGACTGGCAGATTGAGCCTGTCTCCCCACACCTGCAATTGATCGATGGCTGCAGCGCGGAAGGTATCGGCAGCGGCAAAGAGGACGCTTTTCTTCTTCATCTGGAAAAGCTTTCCTAATTTGGCTGTGGTTGTGGTTTTTCCTGACCCGTTTACACCCACCAGCATGATCACAGCCGGTTGATACGGTTCAAAATCAAAAACTGGAGGTACATCCAGGCGGTTTAAAAGTTCTGAACGTAAGGCTTTTTGTAATTGATCAGCGCGCGTCAGTCCATCTGCGCGAACCGTTTTTTGGAGGGATGAAATTATGGATTGAGTCGGTCCAATCCCCAGGTCAGCTTGAATCAAGATTGCTTCCAATTCGTCCCATGTATCGTGATCGATTTCAGAAGCACCAAGAAGACTGGCTATTCTCCCAAAAGCTGCTTTACGAGTGCGGTCTAAACCGTTTTTCCATTTGTTGATGATGTCTGACATATTTCGAGATTATATCATGCGTTAGAACGATGCTGTGCTGCCAATTGTCCGCATCCTGCTTGAATGTCGATACCTCTCCGAAGCCGGATGGAATTGGGTAGCCCGGCTTTATCCAGGACTTGTTTGAATTGATAAAGATTTTGCTCTGAGGGTGCGCTTTTCTTGTATTTGCTCGTAGGGTTGAGGGGGATCAAATTAACATGACAGAGCATATTTTTTGTCCAGTGAAGGAGTTGCTGTGCATCAAGCAGCTGATCATTTACGCCCTCTATCAATGCCCATTCAAAGGTTATTCTGCGCTTGGTGATTTGTGTGTATTCAAGGCATGCCTGCCTCAGTGCAGTTAAAGAATATTTCTTGTTAATCGGCATCAGCGAGGTGCGAAGTTCGTCATTCGCAGCATGGAGGCTGACAGCCAGGTTGATTTGCCGTTTTTCATTTGCAAATCGATGAATTGCCGGGACGATGCCCGCGGTGGAAATGGTAAAACGCCTTTCTCCAAAGCCAAACCCGTCCTGGTTATTTAACCGGTTGATGCCAGCCATCACATTTTCATAATTCAAGAAGGGTTCACCCATTCCCATCAACACAATATTGGTCAATTGCCTGTCTTGCTTTTTCAGGTAACGAGCATGCCAGAGCACTTGCTCGATGATCTCACCGCTGGACAGGTCTCTTGTAAAGCCCATTTGCCCGGTGGCGCAAAATGCGCAATTCAAAGCACAACCTGCCTGAGAGGAGATACATAGACTGTTGCGATCTCGATAATGCATGAGAATGGTTTCAATTAAATTTTCATCATACAGTGAAAAGAGTGTCTTTTCAGTTTCGCCATCGTTTGAAAACCATCTATCCGTGGGTTTAATCGTCGAAAATTGGAACACGCCAAGGATTTTGTCGCGCAATGTTTTTGGAAGACTGGTGAAATGATCGGGTTGGTCCCATAAATGTTTATAGACCCCTTCCCAAACCTGTTTAGCTCGATAAGCAGGCTCACCGATTTCGGTCAGCATCTGGCGAATCGATTCTATATCCAAATTGTAAACAGATTCAAAGTGTTTCGTATTCATGCCAGTATTCCAGGGTGATATGTTTTCCTCCACAACCCTGATCAGGATGTGGGTTTCTTTGTATCAGATAAAAAAAGCGTTTGGATCAACGACTGCAGGTCTTGGGCAATATAGTCTGGCTTGGGATTGCAATTCTGGTAATCCTCCAGGGTGCTTACACCGGAAAGGACCAATGCGGTCTGGCAGCCTGCATTTTGACCGGAGAGGATATCGGTTTCAATCCGGTCTCCCACGATTAACGCATTTTCAGGTGCAACTTCCAGGTATTCCAAAACAGGCTGAATCATTTTTTCTGATGGCTTTCCAGCGATGATCGGGGGTACATCCGTGGCTGCTTCGATGGCAGCCATGATCGCTCCAGCTCCTGGTCCCAATCCTTTGGGGGTCGGAAAAGACCGGTCGGGATTTGTCCCATAAAATGGCAACCCTGACCGGATTAAGAAGGTGGCTTTGCTTAACAGTTCAAAGGAGAATCTGCGATCTAACCCAGCCACAACTGCCAGGACGTTCTCTTCCTGATGGTAAAACCCTGCTTCAGTGAGTGGTTGCAGCAGCCCTTCTTCTCCGATGATAAACAGCGGTCCGCCTTGTGGAAAACGATTCTTGAGTAAATATGCCATTGCATTTGAGGAGGTGAAAATTTGTTCAGGCTGAATCGTTACGCCCAGTTCTGCTAATTTTTGCAGATATTTGCTCCGTGTTTTTGAAGAGTTATTGGTAGCCAGGGCAGCTTTCAGCCCCAAGGTTTGCATGGTTTGGAAAGCCCAGGGGAGGTTGCCGATGGGTTGGTAACTGCGCCAGATGACTCCATCCATATCGAGTATTAGTGCTTTAATTATTTGTCTTTTTTCAATCATGGTACGTCTCAAAAATGCTCAAACGGGTTTAAAAAGCCGGAAGGCACGAAGCATTCCGGCATTCAAATTAATTAATGGAAGTAGATCAAGGTTTAACGGGGGTGGCAGGTTCCAGCACCTGGTCGATCAACCCATATTCTACTGCGCCATCTGCGCTGAGGTAAAAATCACGTTCGGTATCCTGTTCGATGGCTTCGCGAGTCTTGCCGGTGTGTTTCGCCAGGATTTCGTTCAAACGGGCTTTTAGCCGTAAAATCTCTTTTGCCTGGATTTCGATATCGGATGCTTGACCTTGAGCACCGCCTAGCGGTTGGTGCAAATGGATAGTCGCATGGGGCAGTGCGTACCGTCGACCCGCAGTGCCTGCTGCCAGAAGCACCGTGCCGAAGGAGGCTGTTGCACCGATGGCATACGTGCTGATGGGGTTGGGGATCATCTGCATGGTGTCATAAATTGCCAGACCAGCATATACCGCACCACCGGGAGAATTGATGTACATCTGGATTTCTTTTTCCGGGTCCTCTCGATTGAGGAAAAGCAATTGTGCAACAATCAGATTGGCAATTTGATTATCGATTGGGGTGCCAAGAAATACGATACGTTCTTTAAGAAGTAACGAGAAAATATCATACGCTCGTTCGCCCCGACCGGAAGATTCGATCACCATCGGTATTACCGATTGGATGTTGTCAAAAGACATTGATTACTCCTTTCCTTAATGTTTCTTTTCACGTAGAGATTACTCGCTCGCTTCTTCTTCTGTTTTTTCAGTTTTCTTTCGGCGACGCGGTTTTGGCGCTTCTTCGGCTGGTTTCTCAACCTGGCTTGATTCTTCGCTCTTTTCGGTTTGTTCAACAGGCTGCGCAGGTTCGTCTTTTGCTTCTTCGGTTACCATACCATATTCACCCTTGGCAATTTGGATCAACACGTTGTTCACTTTCTGGTTTAAAAGGCGTGTGGCGGTATCGAAGGAGACATAATTTGCTAGTTTGCGCATATCCTCGTTGGAAGAGGGGCGTTTGAAACCTGGCGTGCTGAAGAGCTCGTTCATGGTTTGAGAAAAACCTGCATGAAGTTCATCTTGCTTGACTTCAATGGCTTCCTGCTTTGCAATCTCATCCAGTATCAAAGAACGTTCCAGCCGGCGGATGGCAATAGGTTTGATTTCTTCTTCGAGGAACACCGGTTTTGTCTTGTTCTGGAATTTCAAATAAGTTTCGAGATCAAGATTATTCCTACCTAAATCCTGTTCAACGGAGGAAAGAACGCTTTGTACTTCTTCATCCAGGGTGTTTGCAGCATATTTAACTGTGGACATCTCGACCAGTTTATCCATGATGCCACCGAGATATTCCTGGTTGTATTCTTCCTGTTTCTGCTTTTCCAGGTTTTCGACAATCACTTCGCGCAGTTTGTCCATGTTTTCGAATTCGCCGAGTGTTTTTGCGAACTCATCGTCCAATTCAGGGTATTCCATCTCTTTCACGTTCTCAACAGTGATTTGAAATTCGATTTCCTTGTTGGCAAAACGGGAAAAGCGCGTTTCTTCTGAGTATGAGTGCGTTACCTTCTTCTGGTCGCCTTTTGCCATACCCACCAGTTCTGCAGAGAACCCCTTATAGGGCCAGTTTTCTTCTTCTTCAGTTTCGACAAGGTTGACCTGATGAGGCATTTCTTTCACGATTTCTGCATCCTCATCTTCGCCAGGATTGACGAGGGTTCCTTGAATTTTGATGGCAACCAGGTCACCAATTTGGGCTGCACGCTCCACTGGAACAGCGGTTGAAAACCCGTTACGGATATTCTTGATAGTTTCTTCGATTTCCTTTTCTGTGACAGGCTCATATTTGTAATCGATGCGGATGGATTTATATTCGCCTACTTCAACCTCGGGCTGGAGAGGGACGATAAATTCAAATATCGGCGGATTTGTGCTGGTAATTTTGTCCAACGCCCCGGGACCTGAAGGTTTAATCTCCGCTTCGTCCAGCATCTTGGGATAAACATCATCCAGCATCAGTTCAACTGCCTGGTTTTCGATTGCTTCATCTCCAAACATGCGGCGAATCACATCATAGGGAGCTTTTCCAGGACGGAAGCCAGGAATTTTATGGTCACGAGAAATTTTACGAGCTGCCTGGCGTCTAAAACCTTCCAATTGCTCGGTTTCAAATTCGGCTACAACTTTGACCTGATGGTTTTCGAGAAGTTCTTTTTCGATTTTCAATTCAATCATCCTTATTAAAAAAATCAAAATTTCTGGTGGGGAAGAAGGGACTCGAACCCTCACACCTCTCGGTACATGATCCTAAGTCATGCCTGTCTGCCAGTTCCAGCACTTCCCCGCAAGAATTATACGCGAAGGGGATGGGTATTGCAAGAAGATATTTGACCACTTCAGGCGAATTAATAAAACTATTATACTTGATGGATGAGTTTATGGAAAAAGAACCGTTTGTACCGTTTTTTCTCTGATTTGCATATAATAGAGTTTCTGTAATGAGTAATTGACTTTTTATTAATCCATCTTTTTCAGGAGACTACATTGTCACGCGTAATTAACCCGGATACCGGCAGCAAGGAAAGAAATCGCCTTTTAAAATCTATTGTGAAAGCTTTAAGGCTGCTGATTTCTGAACAAGAACCAGGACCGGTCAGCTATGACCTTGCTGCTTTTATTGCCCTTGCACTTTTTATGGTGGCAGAGACAATTGATGCATCCGTGACCGCATGGGAAAAACGCGGTTACTGGTTAAAAGCAGACCGATATCGATTGGAGTGGGAGTGGTGCGAGTTTTATGCTAAAGACTTGAAGAAAGCTCTATTAGCGGATGATTGGGCTGCCGTTGCGTTGCTTATGGTTAAAATCGGTCAGAAATTGGGGAACATCAAACTGGCTGTTCATGACCGGCTGGGAACACCCTGGGTGGGTTCCTGGAAAATATTACAGGAACGTACTTGAGCCGAGACGACTTGACCAGCAGGATAGCCTGTTTTCTATCCTGTTGGTGAGAGATATTTTTTCTTCGCGGAAAAAAGGTTTCCGTAGATATTTATTGATTCTTTTTTTATTAAGCCTGGCTATGTTAGAATGGATTATCTATAAAACGAATCCAGAAAGCTGTCAGCGGCATGGGCATTAATTCAGCAATATCAGAATTTTCAATCGAACGGAAGTATCCGACAAACAGAACAAGCGCTTTGCGATGGGTTTTATCTCACGCTGCTCGGCAGTGGGTCTTTTTCTTAATCGCATTGACCGGTGCAGCGGTGAATGCCGTCCTGGCGACTTATGGTCCGATTCTTACGGGTGATGCATTTAATGTTGTGATGCAACCCATACCCATCATGAGCGATTTGCTTCGAATTGCTCTGTTGCTTTTACTTACCCAGGGAGGAAGAGCGATCATCTTGCTGGCTAGAAATTTTTGTTTCGAGGTTATCGCACAAAAGACTGAAAGAAATATCCGTGAGGAACTGTATGTCAGTCTTCTCGGAAAAAGTATGACTTTTCACAATCTGCAAGCAGTGGGAGAGACCATGGCGCGGGCAACCAATGATGTGCGCGAGGTCAACTATCTATTCAGCCCGGGTGTGAGCCTTGTAGTGGGTTCTGCTTCTTTCCTGGTGATGCCCATCATCGTTGCCCCAAGATTTCATCCTTCCTTGATCATCACACCGATTGTCTTTACAATTTTCTATTTCATTTCACTTTGGTATTACCTGAGAACTCTACGACCTGTTACAGATGAAGTGCGCACCTCTTTTGGCATCTTGAACAGTCGATTGGCTGAAGCGTTAGACGGGATAGAAACAGTCAAAGCCGCTGCCCAGGAATGCACAGAGATTCACCGTTTTGGTGTAAACATTCGACGCTATCGTAATGCAATGGTCAAGCAAGGTAACATTGAAGCTGCGTTTCTGCCATATCTATTGCTAAGCATCGGTTTGGCTGGCGGTTTATTGCATGCGCTTCTCTTAGCAAACCAGGGGTTGCTGAATACGGGTCAGGTTGTGGGATATTTTGGTGTGCTTTTGTTACTGGATTTTCCCACGTTTATTTCATTATTTGCCTATTCACAGATTTCGGTTGGTATGTCCAGCGCTCGCAGAATTCTGGAATTAATCAATCGGGAAGAAAACCTGGATCAAAATATCAGTGGACATCAAGCGACCATCAATGGAGATATCGAGTTTAGGGATGTATCTTTTGGGTATCCGGGAAACGATGCGATTCTGAAAGAGATTAATATCCAAATCAAACGAGGGCAGACGGTTGCCCTGGTGGGGCAAACGGGTTCGGGAAAGACAACCCTGGTGAAATTAATCAATCGCATATTCGATGTCAGTTCCGGCAGGGTACTGGTGGATGGCGTGGATGTACGCGATTGGAACATGGCTGCGTTACGCAAAAGCATATCCATCATCGAACAGGATATTTTTCTTTATTCACAAAGCATAAAAGAGAATATCGCTTTTGGCAAACCTGATGCTGAAATGGATGAGATCATCCGGGCAGCCAAAGCTGCTCAGGCACATGAATTTATTATGGATTTTCAGGATGGGTATCAAACCATTCTGGGTGAGCGCGGCGTCACGCTTTCGGGTGGACAGCGCCAGCGCCTGGCATTAGCCAGAGCATTTCTAACCGATCCCAAAATATTAATCCTGGATGATTCCACCAGCGCCATCGACAGCGAGACAGAGGACAAAATCCAGCGTGCAATTTTCAACGCCGCACGCGGCAGAACAACGATTCTGATTACCCACCGGCTTTCGCAAATTCGTTGGGCTGATCTGATCATCGTTTTACGAAACGGCACCATTGTGGCTCAGGGAACGCATGAAGATTTATTGGAAACTTCAGAAAGCTACCGCAAGATTTTTCTGGGCTGATTGAGGAAAAAATGGGATTCTATTCAGGTTTGGCAGCAGAAAAATATGATCGGCAGTATTCAGACCGGGATTTATATCGACGGATTTTCCGTTTTTTTACTCCTTTCCGAAAACAACTGGTCTTCATCAGCATTCTGGTTGTTCTGATGGCAATGACAGGGGCAGCCATGCCTCTGATTGTGTCAAAAGGGATTGACCTTGCCGGTGGCGCAAGTGACAAAACTTCCATCCTTATCATTTCAGGCGTTGTCCTACTTGTGGGAGTTTTGCAGTGGTTGTTGAACTTTATCCGCAGGCGGCTGACGATGAGGACGATTGCAGACGCCCTGGCAAACTTGAGCCAGCAGGCATTTACTGCCGCAGCAGAACATGATCTCTCGTTTTATGATGAGTTCTCATCGGGAAGGATTGTTTCAAGAATTACGTCTGATACGCGCGAATTCGGCAATTTGATTGTACTGGTGACGGACCTGATCTCTCAGGTGATAGAGACTATTCTGCTGTCGATCGTACTGGTCAATATTGACTTCAATCTTACGCTGTTCTTGTTTGCATTGATTCCGCTGATTTTCATCGTAACCCTGGCATTTCGCCGCGTGGCAAGGAAAATTACCCGCGAAGGTATGCGGGCAATGGCAACCGTAAACGCAACCATTAAGGAGAGTATCAGCGGGATTAGTGTTGCCAAGAACTTCCGCCAGGAAATGAGCGTCTTCAAGGAGTTTGATAAAGCCAACCAGAGTTCTTACCGGGTCAATCTAAAGCGAGGGTTTATTCTTTCCATCATCTGGCCCCTGATGAATGGAATCGGTGGTCTGATGACGGCAGTACTGGTCTATTTTGGCGGTCTCAGCGCTACCCAGGGTATTGTAACGGTAGGAGCCTGGTATCTTTTTATTCTGAGTATGGATCGTTTCATGTACCCTGTGATGAATCTGTCTTCCTTTTGGACGCAGGTACAAACCGGTCTTTCGGCTGCGGAAAGGGTTTTCGCCTTGATTGATGCCGACCATGCAGTGGTGCAAACAGACAAACTTCCTGTGCCAAAACTGAAGGGAGAAATCAGCTTTGAGCAGATTGGTTTCCACTACAAAGAGAACGAAACGATTTTGGACGGGTTTGACCTGCATATTAACCCCGGTGAAAACATTGCTTTTGTCGGGCATACCGGAGCCGGAAAATCGTCCATCATCAAACTGATTGCACGCTTCTATGAATTTCAAAAGGGCAGAATCGTGGTGGATGGAATGGATATTCGCACATTCGATCTCACTTCATACCGCAGGCAACTCGGGATTGTTACTCAAGTTCCCTTTTTATTCTCCGAAAGTATCTCCGAGAATATTCGTTATGGAAACCCCAATATCAGCGATGATGAAATCGAATCCATTGCCAGAAAAATTGGCAACGGCGAATGGCTTGACGCATTACCGAATGGGATCCACACAGCGGTTGGCGAACGCGGCGCGCTGTTATCCATGGGGCAGCGGCAGTTGGTCGCGTTAATGCGCGTTTTGGTACAAAAGCCAGCCATTTTTATCCTGGATGAGGCGACAGCAAGCGTAGACCCGTTTACGGAATGGCAGATTCAACAGGCGCTAGAACTGGTTTTGGCTCAATCCACCAGTATCATGATCGCACACAGGTTATCTACGGTGAAATCCGCCGATCGCATTATCGTCCTCGAAAGAGGGAAAATCATTGAAGAGGGCAACCATGAAAGCCTTCTGGCGCAGAAGGGACATTATTCAAAGTTATATAATACGTTTTTCAGGCATCAAAGCCTGGAATACATAGAGGAGTCGCGTTCGATCAAGCAAATGCAGTATGGGGCAGGGTAAACCCATGAACAAAATCGTACCATTTTCTGAAGCAGAACAGGAAATCGTCATCCATCATTCTCGTTTCATTGCATGTCTTGCACCGGCTGGATCGGTAGAAGAAGCTCGCGCTTTTGTTAAATCAATACAAGACCGCTTTCCTGATGCCACTCATCATGTACCGGCTTACCTGATCGGTCATGGGAATTCAGTAACCGCACATTGCAATGACGATGGAGAGCCTTCCGGAACCGCCGGCAGACCAGCACTGGCGGTATTGCAGGGGAGCGGGTTGGGTGATGTGGTTGTGGTGGTCATTCGTTACTTTGGGGGAACAAAACTAGGGACTGGAGGGCTTGTGCGCGCGTATGGCGATGCGGTCCGAGAGGTTCTAAAGAAAGTGCAGATTGCAGAAATCATCGAAACCAGCCTGATTCGGGTGGATCTGGATTACACTTATTATGAGCCGGTTAAACGACTTTTTCCACGTTTTGATGCAGAAATTGAATGCGAAGATTTTATGGAAAATGTGAGAATTTCTGTACGTCTGCCGGTGGGTCAATTGGAAGGTCTCCAAAATGCCATTACTGAAATCACTGCTGGGCGAGCCAGAACAGAAATCGTCATCCTCTGTGAGGAAGCGCGTAAGCTGGTTAGATAAGGCATAACAAGATTGTTCTGTCAGAATTGGATGAAGGAATCGATGAAACCACGAGAAAGAATACAGTCCGTGTTGAACCGAAAGATACCTGATCGCGTGCCTCGCTTCGAGATATGGATTGATGCACTCCTGGATGAGATGGGTCAAGTGGATCTTGCCAGCGCGCATGTAAACCTGGGACAAGACAGCATTATGCTGCCAACGCAAACACCACCTAGAAGCAATGCCTGGAAGACAGGTGTGGATGAGTGGGGTAGGGTGTGGAAAGATGGCATGTATGTGTCTGGCGTGATCGATCAGACGGAAGATATCAAAATGTATTCACGTCCTGGTAGTTACGCCAACCTGTTTTTTAATGAGGAGCTGACGCTGCAGATTAAGAACCGATACCCTGACCATCTGATTATGTACGGCAGCCATCTGGGACCTTTTATGGGGTCCTATATGGCAATGGGCTTTGAGCGTTTCTTCACGAGGTTGGTGGATCATCCAAAGCAGGTGCATCAGTTGTTAGAAGACCGTACAGAATGGGCAATTTCCATGTTCCAGCAGGCTGTGGATTTAGGAGCAGAATTGTTGATTCTAGGTGAAGATGCAGCTTATAAAAAATCACCGATGATTTCATCCAGGATGTGGCGTGAATTTATTTTTCCATATCACCGGAGAATCGTTGAAAGTGTTTCACGTCCATTCATTTTTCACAGCGATGGAAATATCCTCCCAGTACTGCCACAAATCATTGAAGCAGGATTTATCGGTTATCATTCAATAGAACCTGCCGCCGGGCTAGACCTGGCAAAGGTAAAAGAGGAATACGGCAGGGATTTGATCCTGGTAGGAAATGTGGATGTTCGTGTTCTTGCAGGAGATGATTTGCCTGCGGTGCGCAGTGAAGTAGATCGCTGTATCCGTGAGGGTGCCCCCGGTGGAGGGTATATGCTCTCTACCTGTAACAGTATTTTCAATGGTTTAAATCCCAATGCGGTAATGGAGATGTTCCGTTACGAGTCAGAAGTTGGGTTTTATACGTAATCAATTTGAACAGAAGGAGTGTGTTATGAAGTCTTATACAAAACCACCAGAGATGGTTATTGACCCGAAGAAGAAATATTTGGCGAAATTTGTCATGGCGCAGGGTGAGTTTGAAGTAGACCTGTTTGCAGACATGGTGCCAATGACTGTTAACAATTTTATCTTTTTGGTTCGGGATGGCTTTTTTGACGGCGTGACTTTTCACCGTGTGATTAGCGGATTTATGGCTCAATCCGGTGACCCAACCGGGACAGGTCGCGGTGGACCAGGTTACCGGTTCCCGGATGAGTTCCACCCAAAGTTGAGACATGATCGAGAGGGTGTACTTTCGATGGCAAATGCTGGTCCGAACACGAATGGCAGCCAGTTCTTTATCACGTATGGTCCTCAACCACACCTGGATAACCGCCATGCTGTATTTGGACGTGTTACGAAAGGAATGGATGTCGTTAAGAGCATTCGACCGCGCGACCCTGGAGAGCCCAACCCCGGCGACGTAATCCTCAGTATTGAGATTACTGAAAACTGATAATTTCTGGCAAGAAAAGAAGAAGCTACCCCGATTTAGACTGGGGCAGCTTTTTTTGTTTGCAAAGCGTTTGTTGAACTCTTTAGAGACTAATATGTCTCTTGCGTAATTATTCCTTTAATTTGACCATGATGATTGTGGTACCGTCTTTTTTCTTGTTCTCTTTCATCATGAACACGTTGGAATATGCCCGAATAAGCGAAGACAAGCGGTTGTGCCCGTATGTACGTGAATCAAAGCCAGGGTCTAATTGCTGCAAGTGATTGCCAATAGTGCCCAAGAATGCCCATCCGGAATCCTGAACGGCAAGATCAAAGGCGTTTTTCAATAGTTGTAGCGCTTCGTCTTTTACCGTCTCGGAATTAGAAGGCTTGGGTTCGGTGGGTTTGGGTTTGCGTGGTTGTGGAACCAGGTTCTCTGTGTAGACAAATACCTGGCAGGCATTCACAAAGGCGCGTGGGGTGCTTTTCCTACCGACACCCATAACAAAAATACCTTTTTCGCGGATACGGGTAGCCAATCGGGTGTAATCACTATCGCTGGAAACAATACAAAAACCTTCAACCACGCCTTCGTACAGAATATCCATCGCATCTATGATAAGTGCGCTGTCCGTTGCGTTTTTCCCGATAGTATAGCGAAATTGCTGAATTGGTTGAATGGCGAATGTATGCAATGTGTCTTTCCAGCTATTCATATTAGCTTCGGTCCAATCGCCATAATTACGCCGAATGGTCACCATACCATATTTGCCCGTTTCCGCGAGGATATATTTCATTAAAGATGGTTGGGCGTTATCCCCATCGATTAACATCGCAATCCGCTGATTTTTTACTTCCTGGCTAACATCATCCATTTACCCCTCCATCAGGCTTCATTTTGTAAATAACTCTGCATGGCGGCTTGCGTACCCGCTCCAGGTTTAAATGAGTAACCACTGCTCCATAACCCTGCTTCAATTGAAGCAATGGTCGTCAAGATGTCATTCAGGTCAACGATACCCATGTGTCCCACGCGGAAGTAATAATTCTTAATCTCAGGGTGCAGTCCACCAGCAAGTACAACGCCATTTTCCCTGACTGAATTCAGGAACTCTGCGGGTTTGATGGTTTCTGGAAAATAAGGAGCCGTCATGGTATTGGCAGAAATATCACCCGAGAGGGGCACCTGTTTTAAACCCAACGCTTGAACAGCCTCTTTGAATGCGGTACTGACTCGACTGTGACGAAGTAGTCGTTGTGCTGTACCTTCCGCGAGGATTTTTTTCAAGCTGATGTGGAGCGCATTGATCAGGTTAACAGGAGGTGTTCCGAAATAGGCGGGTTTGCGTTTTTCATAGGCTTCCATAATCGGTAGCCAGTTTTTCCAATCAGCATAATAGTTGGAAACAGGGCTTTTTCTCTTTGAGAAAGCTTGCATGGCTACAGGCGAAGCAACCAGGAGCGCCAAACCCGGAGGAACGCCAACCGCTTTTTGTGATGCGGTAAAAGCCACGTCGATGCCCCATGTTTTCATCTGAATGTCCTCAGCAGCTACAGAACAGACACCATCCACAATGACGAGTGCATTGTATTTTTTTGCCAGCCGGGAAAAATCTTCAACTTTATTGAGAACACCCGTTGAAGTATCCACCTGGGTGATTGTCATTAGCTTATATGGGTGTTTTTGTAACTCCGCCTCAACGAGGTCAACGTCTGGGATACCACCAATTTGGCCGGTGATTTGCACCACCTGGGCTCCATAACGATTAAGAATGTCAGCCATTCTATCGCCGAAATAACCGGTGTTCAATACAAGGGCACGATCACCCGGTTCGATCAGGTTGGATGCAGCCATATCCATTGCAAACGTGCCGGAACCCGCTACAACAAATGGCTGCCCATCAGGAGATGCGAATAAGGTTCGCATATCCTCGAGCGCCTGTCCAAACGACTCAATAAACGCCATGTCTACGTGGCTGCTGGTTTGTTTTCCCATCTCTGCCAGAACGTCTGTATCAAATTCAATTGGTCCTGGGATCATCAATAGTGATTTACCTTTCATGGCAAAATCCTCTCAACATTAAAGCTTTTGAATGGATTATAGCATAGCGGATAATGATTCGTTGCTGGATTGCCTTTTGATCAGGCGAGCAGTAAGGCGTGGAAAAATATACCTCACATCCGGGCTTATATCTCCAGCCGGGTAGAATGTTTATAAGAGGAAAATTGGGTGGCTGAGAAGATGTTCTTTTGGTTATAATGAACCCGAGGGTGAACCAGATGACTGAACTGCCTTTACTACCGTATGAAGAATTGGAAGGTGTGTTAGAAACCATAACCTTTGCGAATGAGGAAAATGGCTACACTGTTGCGCGACTGGGAAAAAAAGGCAACAAGTCCTCGATAACGATTGTGGGAGTCATGCCGGGTATCCAGGTGGGTGAGACCTTACGCGTGAAAGGGATATGGACAACTCACAACCAATATGGTCGTCAATTTGAGGTTGAAAAATACCAGGTCAAACCCCCTGAAACAACAGAAGCGATAGCCCGTTATCTGAGCAGTGGTCTGTTAAAAGGTGTAGGAACGGTTACAGCACAAAGAATTACCGACTATTTTGGCGAAAAATCATTGGAAATCTTAGATTGTTCCCCTGAACGGTTAATTGAAATCCCCAAAATAGGTCGAAAGCGTGCACAGATGATTGCTGTGTCCTGGCGTGAGCAGCGGTATATCAAAGACATCATGATGTTTCTACAACAGTATGGTGTTGGGGTATCTCTGGCTGTGAAAATTTACCGGCAATATGGCGACGGTGCGATTGAACTGGTCAAAGCAAACCCGTATCAACTCATTCATGATATTCAGGGGGTAGGGTTTGTTACAGCAGATCGGATTGCCCTTGAAATGGGGTTGCTGGCAGATTCCCCAGCGCGGATTCAAGCCGGATTGGGGTATACATTGGAAACAATGAGCCAGGAGGGACATTGTTTTGCAGAACGTAGCGAACTAGTTATCGGTTGTTCGAAGTTATTGCAGGTTCCAGAAGAAAACTGTTCTCGGCAAATTGATCTTCTCCTGGAAAAGAAGTATTTACTTGGAAGTGGAGAAGCAATTTATCTGCCTTACTTTTACAATGCCGAACAAGCGGTTGCTGAAAATTTGCTGCGTCTGATTAAAACGAGTCGCGATCGAATGGGTTTATTTGTGACTGCAAATTGGGATCAAGCCGCAGAATGGTTACAGCAAAGTGACAAAATCAGGTTAACGATTGAACAGATGAGTGCCATCCAGATGGCGGTGAGCAATAAAGTGAGTATTCTCACGGGCGGTCCAGGAACTGGGAAGAGCACGATAACAGGCAATTTAATCCGATTACTGCTCTCTTTTGGTCTGAGTGTTTTATTGACTGCTCCTACTGGCAGGGCTGCAAAACGGCTTTCAGAAGCGACCGGTCTTGAGGCAGCGACTATCCATCGCTTATTGGAATACACGCCCACCAATCATGGGTTCAAGAGAAATCGAAAACACCCTTTGAATACCGATTTGATAATCGTTGATGAAGCATCCATGATTGATATTCTCCTGATGCACGCCCTTCTCGATGCGGTTTCAGATGGTACGCATGTTCTCTTCATTGGCGACCAGGATCAGCTCCCATCGGTGGGTGCGGGAAATGTATTAAAGGATATGATCGAAAGTGAAGTTATTCCTGTTAAACGGTTGACCCAAATTTTCAGGCAATCGGAAGACAGTTTTATTATTGAGAATACGCATCGGATCAATCGGGGCGATCTTCCTGAATTTTCGGAGAAAGCCAATGATTTTTTCTTGTTCAACATGGAATCGGCTGAGAAGGTGGAAGAATGGATTGTTGATATCGTCACGAACCGGTTAAAAAATAAGTTTGGAATTTCTGCAAAAGAGGTGCAGGTGTTAAGCCCGATGTACCGTGGACCAGCCGGTGTGAGCAGTCTAAACCAGCGCCTTCAACAAGCCATTAACCCCGTAAAAGCCCGTGGGATTGAATTTCGCAGTGGGGAACGATTGTTACGGGTTGGTGATCGCGTGATGCAGTTGCGTAATAACTACGATAAGCTGGTTTTTAATGGGGATATCGGAAATGTTGTGAATATTGATTTGGAGGAGCAACATCTTGAGGTTGATTTTGAGGGCAGAACGGTGTCTTATGAATTCACCCAGACCGATGAATTGCAGCTTGCGTATGCCATTTCCATTCACAAATCACAGGGCTCGGAGTTTCCGGTCGTAGTATTACCCTTGTTAACTCATCATTATATTATGCTTCAGCGAAACCTTTTGTACACTGCTGTGAGTCGTGCCAGAAAGATGGTGGTGATGGTCGGCAGCAAGAAAGCGATTGGGATGGCAGTGCGTAATAATCAAACTGCAACCCGAAACACACGGTTGTGCCAGTTGTTGAAAACAAGTTGATGCCGTATCTTTTAACATCATCACTTTTATATTGTAAAGAGATCACGCGCGGTTTCGATGTCATTTTGTTTACTAAATACTTCGATGATATCGCCAGCCAAGATGACTGAATTTCCATGCGGGATTAAAACTTCTTTCCCTCTGTGAATATTAACCAGGATCAGGTTGGGAGGCAAAGCAAGTTGATCAATGCGTTTGCCTATGACAGCCGCCCCCGCTGGAACGACGAATTCTTCACGTTTGGTTTGAGAGCTTTTATCCTTTTGTGTATTTGCAGTATTATGCAGAATGTGCTCAATTTCGCTGAGGCAGCTTTGTTCTGCAAATACGGTAAGAATATCACCGGCTTGGATGATGGTATGCCCATGTGCGATGGAGAGGTTTTTTCGTCCTTTCCGCCGAACAGAGATAACCAGGCAATCGTCAGGCAGTGGGATATCTCTGATCTGTTCTCCAATGTAAGGGCTTTCGGGACGCATTTCCACATATCCGATCCCGGTTGTGTCCAGTTTTCCCAATTTAAACATCTCGTTTTGATGTTGAAGATGAGCGCGCTTTGCAATAGCGTGATTATATGCCCGGATGATATTGGCGCGCGTTACAACACCAATGAGTTTTCTGCTTTCAAGATCATCGACTACGGGAATGAGGCTGATATCAAGAGCGCTCATGCGTTTTAGCGATTTCCATACCGGTTCGTTGGGAAGGGCAATTTGCAGATTGCTTTTCGTAGAAATGGAATTTACCGTTTTTTGTTCATACTTTCCATGCGGTGCTTCTCTGTAAAGATCACTGGCGGTAAGAACTCCCCGTAAGATACCTTTGGAATCAGCAACAGGAAAGGCATTGAGATGGGATGTGGTCAGTATTTTTGCGAATTCCTTAAGGGTCATCTCTGGCGTGATCACTTGATAGTCTGTGCTCATAACTTCATGAATGGCTATTCCCTGCATCACATCCAAATCCTGCCCCTGGTCCAGATGGATTCCTTTTCGTACAAGTTTCATGGTATAGATGGATTCACGGAAAATAGATCGTGCAAATAATGTACTCACAACCGTCGTGAGCATCAACGGCAGGATGATGTGATAATCATTGGTCATCTCAAACAGGATGAGGATAGCTGTGATTGGGGCGTGGGTTGCGCCTCCCAGAAAGGCAGCCATACCTACCAACGAAAACGCTCCAGGATTGGTCACCACAGAGGGGAAGATGGCTTGCGCAATTAACCCAAAAGCCAGCCCAAGCATGGCTCCTGCATAAAGCGAGGGAGCAAAAACCCCGCCTGAACCTCCAGACCCGATGGTGATCGATGTGCCCAGTATCTTCAGGAAAAACAACCCGATAGCAATTTTCAATGGCAATGAACCAGAAAGGGCTTCACCGATGGACCCATACCCGACGCCGAAAATACGCGGAATGCCATCTGATTGAAATGTCACGATTCCGATGGCTCCCAGGATCAAACCACCGATGATGGGTTTGATATACTCAGGAATGGAGATCTTGTCCCACAGGTCTTCCATCCAATACAGGAATCGAGTGAAAAATACCGAGCCAACTGCGATTACGATACCCAAAAGCGCATAGAGGAAAAGCTCTTTAGGTTGTCCCATTGAATATGCGGGTACATTGAAGGTGCTTACGTTCCCTTCAAAGTGTCGCCCGATCACATCCGCGGTCACAGCAGAGATAACAACTGCAACGAAATTGGAGACTTGCAGCCTTCCCAGCACGACTTCCATCGCAAACAAAGCGCCTCCAATGGGTGCGTTAAACGTTGCTGAGATGCCGCCTGCTGCGCCACACGCAACAAGATTGCGGATGCGTTCATCTGAGAGGCGAAAGACCTGTCCAATGGAAGAACCAATCGATGCCCCGATTTGGGCGATTGGACCTTCCTGTCCTACAGAACCGCCTGTACCAATACAGATTGCGGATGAGAGGATTTTGACCAGAGCAACCTGTGGACGTATTCGTCCTCCGTGTAAAGCGACCGCTTCCATCACTTCCGGTACCCCATGCCCTTTGGCTTCCCGTGCAAAACGATAAATCATTGGACCGATAATCGCACCGCCAAGCGCAGGGATGATCATCAGGTGAAAAGGGGAGACCTGGGTAAAAAATGAGGCTATTCCCTGGAAGCTCATTTTTTGGAAGAACTCAATCAGCAGGCGAAAGCCAATAGCTCCAAAACCTGCCATAGCTCCTACCAATAAAGCCGTAACAATCATCAAAGATGAATCTGGGATGGCATATTTTTCCATCCATTGAAACAGTTTTTCTTTTTCGGATTTGAAATTGACTGTAATTATGTCTCTTTTCAATGCAAATTCCTTCTTAAGAAAACTGTCCCGATTATACTCCCGTAGCACAGCAGCGTAAGAGAATAAATGGGTGTAGAATTCATTCAGGTAATTCGATTGATGACATTTTGAAGTCATCATCGTGGGAAGGTATTTTTTTAACTGAAATGGTCTGTTCTTTTTGCAAATTGATTTAAAAAATTCAGTAAATTCAGATTGAAATCATCGCTTTGTTTAAATCTAAATCAACCAAAAGATGTAATCAAGGAGTATCCAAATGGCAAAAAAAAGAAAAATTACTGCTGAGGATTTGTATTCTTTTCACCTGATGACAGGCGCTCGCCTGTCACCGAATGGGAAATTTGTAGTTTATACCGATCACCGGGTGGAAAAAAAGACAGAGAAAAAGTATTCCAATCTCTTTTTGATATCGCTGGAAGATGACCACAATCGTCAATTCACTTTTGGTAACCAGATCGATTCCTCACCTGAGTGGTCCCCCGACAGTAAAACAATTGCATTTCTGTCTAACCGCAGCGATGCCGAAAAACCATCCCAAATTTACCTCATCAACCTGGAGGGTGGTGAAGCCAGACCTTTGACAAAATTTGAAGGCAATATTGACGGATTTTCCTGGTCACCAGATGGGAAGAAAATTGTTTTCACCGCAGTCAAATTTGATCCGGAACAGATTGAGCGGGAAAAGGACGAACAAAAGAAGAAGTTGGGGGTGGTTGCACGGCATTATAAACGACTGTTTTTTAAGTTGGATGGCTTTGGATATCTCCCGCAGGAACGTTTGCATATATGGGTGGTCGATGTTGCAGATGGGAAAATGAAGCAGTTAACTGACCATGAGGTATTCGATGAAAGTGACCCTGTATGGTCTCCTGATGGTAAAAGGCTCGCTTTTTTTTCCAATCGAAGTGTTGACCCAGATAATGACACCTTTGCAACTGACCTCTTTACCATGCCAGCAAAAGGTGGAGACTTTACAAAAATCCCAACCCCGCGCGGGTCAAAATATACCCCTTCTTATTCACCAGATGGAAAATGGATTGCTTATTACGGCGCCGAAAATGAAGGGAAGATGTATAAAAATACGAGTCTGTGGGTTGTGCCTTCAGACGGTTCAAAACCGCCAAAAAATCTGACTGAAAAATTCGGGTTTGATGTAGGCGAAGGTGTGATCAATGATATGGGGCACACCGAAAACATGCCACCGCTCTGGTCAAAAGATGGGAGTAAGGTATTTTTCAGAATTTGTGAACACGGAAGCTCAATATTAAAAAGTGTCGACGTGCAGCAGGGGACAGAGATCACAATCATTGAGGGGAGCGGCGATATTGGAAGCGTCTGTTTTGACCAGGACCAAACCATGATGTCGTATTTTTATGGCAAGATGGATGATACTGGACAGCTATATGTGATGGATATCGCGAGCGGACAAAGCAGAAAATTGACCAAACACAACAAAAAACTGCTGTCAGAAATTGATTTGGGGGAAGTGGAGGAGTTTTGGTATAAAGGTGGTGCGGGTAATGATCTGCAAGGCTGGATACTGAAACCCCCCGATTTCGACGCCGAGAAAAAATATCCTTGTATCATTGAGATTCATGGCGGTCCATGGGCGATGTATGGCAATTTCTTCATGCATGAATTCTATTACCTTGCAGCTAACGGGTATGTGGTTTGCTTTACCAATCCACGCGGCGGCAAAGGGTATGGAGAAGATCATGCAGCTGCAATCACGAGCAATTGGGGCGGACCGGACTATGATGATATGATGGCTTTTGCCGATATCATTGAAAAGAAGCCCTATATCGCGAAGAAACGCATGGGTGTCACTGGTGGCAGCTATGGCGGTTATATGACCAATTGGATTATCGGGCATACAGACCGGTTCAAAGCGGCAGTCACACAACGCAGTGTCAGTAATCTGATCAGTATGTGGGGTTCAAGCGATTTCAATTATGAATTTCAACAGGAGTCAGGCAACAAGGCTCCTTATGAAGATATTGAACTGATGTGGAAGATGTCGCCAATAAAATATTTGGGTAACGCCAAGACTCCTACATTGGTAATCCACAGTGAAATGGATTTGAGATGTGCCATCGAGCAGGGTGAACAGGTGTTCGTTGCCTTAAAACGACTGGGCGTGGATACGGAGATGGTAAGGTTTCCGAATGAACCTCATGGGCTCTCTCGCACAGGGCGTACTGACCGTCGTATTGCGCGATTGAACCATATCCTCAGGTGGTTTGATAAATACCTGAAATGAAGTGCTCTTCTTGAGATGATGCGAATTCGGGATGAGAGCTTTTACCCACCTTCCAGCCCTAATGTTAAGTGTTGTGGGTGGGATTAGATGAAGTTATCACGAAATTAGATCGAAATTTCAATACCATTATTAAAGACCATACGACCATATTCCTGGGTCTTATGGTTCTTTTTTTAAGACTTGAGCCACTACCGGACGGGAAATTGACAGAGATCGACTGATAAAAATCGGTTATCATTGTGCGATAATTCTCAATCCAAATCAGGAGGAAAATACCTTGTTGCCTGCACTACTCGCATTATTGCCAGTAATTGTCATTTTAATTTTGTTGGTGTTCAAAAAATCACCAGCAGATATTGCCGGTCTGGTTGGTTGGGTGGTTACCTTTCTCGTTGCCTGGTTGTTTTTCAAAACGCCTGTCAGTATTATTCTTGAATCCAGCCTGGCAGGTATTATTGCTTCTTTACCAATTGCACTGGTTGTCGCTACTTCCATTTTACAAATATCGGTGATGCTTGAGAGCGGAGCGATTTCGCGCATTGTGGCACTGGTAAATACACCCATGTCCATGAACCGTTTCTGACGGGGGCCACCGCCGGG